>JANMRU010000072.1:0-1354 GCA_031388585.1 Pseudanabaena sp. SOY_30_concoct_251
CGTACTTGGCTATAATACAGGCAGAAAAATAGGCAGCAAAAAGCTCATGGATACTCCCAATAGTCCAACTTTGGATACACAAGCATTCAGGCGATCGCTACACCAATCAACCAACTATCATCGCAGAGGCTTTGGGCATGAGGAAGAAGCCGAAGACACGATGAGAACTGAATATCATAGCGATCTAATTCAAGAGATCCGCGCCCTAAACTATACATACACTCAGGGCGATGTCACGATATATTTAGCGCAGTCCTTTGGCTTTTGTTGGGGTGTGGAACGAGCGATCGCGATCGCCTATGAAGCGCGTACCCAATTCCCGACCGAAACGATCTGGATTACCAACGAAATTATTCATAACCCCCTGGTCAACGAACGCCTCAGACAGATGAACGTACAGTTCATTAATGTTGATGACTCGGGTAATAAGGACTTTTCGGGTATAGAGCCTGGTGACGTGGTGATTTTGCCAGCCTTTGGTGCCAGCGTGCAGGAGACGCAACTGCTGAATAACCTGGGCTGCACAATTGTCGATACCACCTGTCCTTGGGTATCGAAGGTATGGAACCGCGTCGAAAAGCACAAAAAAGCTGACTTCACCTCGATTGTGCATGGCAAGTACAACCATGAAGAAACGATCGCCACTAGTTCATACGCCAATCGCTATCTTGTCGTTCTGAACCTCAAAGAAGCCGAATATGTTGCCAACTACATGCTGAATGGCGGCGATCGCCAGGAATTCATTACTAAGTTCAGTCGCGCTACTTCCCAGGGCTTCGATCCAGATCGCGACTTAGAGCGCGTGGGTGTGGCAAACCAAACCACTATGCTTAAAGGCGAAACCGAAGCGATCGGCAAGCTCTTTGAGCGCACGATGATGCAAAAATACGGCATCGAACATATCAACGCACATTTTTTGGCATTTAACACGATTTGCGATGTCACCCAAGAACGGCAGGATGCGATGCTGGAGATTGTGGAGAAGCCTCTGGATCTAATGGTAGTAATTGGCGGCTACAACTCGTCGAATACTACGCACTTACAGGAAATCGCGATCGAGCGCGGTTTGCCTTCCTATCATATCGACAGCGCCGAGCGGATTATTTCGGCGGGCGCGATCAAGCATAAGCCTTTGGGACAGGCGATCGAGACCGCCACAAATTGGTTACCCACAGGGAAAATCAAGATTGGCATTACCTCTGGTGCATCTACCCCAGATCGCATCGTCGAGGATACGATCGCCAAGATCTTTGCACTCAAAAATAACGATGCTGCCTAGCCCATGACCTACACTCCGCCAAAACTCCTCACCTTTGACGAATTCTTGCGCCAGTATGGCGACGATCCACGCTAC
>JANMRU010000082.1:0-26836 GCA_031388585.1 Pseudanabaena sp. SOY_30_concoct_251
TAGCGCCAACTAGAGCAATGCATTCATGAGGCTGCACGAATAGGTTGATATGTTTGAGCGTAGGCTCGCTCGCACCAGGATAGGTAAAGCTGACATCTTCGATCGCTAAACCAGTCATAATTGGGATGGGAAAAGCATGGGGAGAAGTTTGATCTACAACCTGAGGTTGTAAACTGAGAAACTCAAAATACTGCGAAACATAGAGATTGTATTCATAGATGAGCGCGATGTTGGCTAAAATGCCCTGTAATGCTCCCTGCGCCTGCTGAAATGCACCTGCATACATAGTAAGATCGCCAATTGTGATCGCACCGCGCACAGCCTGGTATAGTACCATACCATAGGCACCGTAAAAGCCAGAACTAGCCAGTATCCCAATCCCTAATTTAGCCCGTACCTGTCTCCCAGCTAGGGTGCGCGATTCCTGATTGAAGCGATCGCGGATTTCTATATATTGCTTAACCAGGTGATCTCCCAAATTAAACAATCGCACTTCCTTGGCATACTCTTTTTCCGTGAGCACATTGCCAAAATAGTCAGCCAAACGCTTGCTTTGAGTTTGGTGGCGCAGCATCCAGAACCGTCTGCCAGAATATTCTACCCCCACCCAAAATGATGGTATAGCACTCACGAACAGAAACAGCATCACAAGCGGACTAAACCGCACTAACAGAGTCAGCAAACCGATAAATCCGACACATTGGCCGATCAGATTGGTAAGCGTATTTAAAACTCTTAAGGGATAATTACTGCCACTCTGCTGGGCGCGATTGAGAATGTCATAAAATTCTGGCGATTCATAGTGAGCCAAATCGAGACGTATAGCCTGTTTTAGCAATACGCCATTAGCATAAAGTGCAAAGCGATCGCCTAAAACCTGAGTGGTATAGCTATTTGCTTGCTGGAGAGCATCCTGAATTAACCTCAGGCCAAAAGCTAGACCAACCAGACTAATTAAAGGTGTCCAATCCCCAACAGTTTGGAGACTAATTGTAGAATTGCCGATTTGGGCAACAACGCGATCGACGATTAATTTAGTCACATAGAGTTGGACTGCGGGCAGAAGGGAGTCGGCCAGAGTTATACCAAGACTAAACATCAGCCATCGTGGAGACGCTGCCCAGACGAGCTCGAGCAGACGCGGCATATTTCGCAGCATCGATCCAAGTGTCGTGCCAAGTGTTGAGCCGATGCGAAGGCGATCGCTACCTCTGGCACGGGTCATTCTGGGCGTTTCTCCCCATTAATTCTGAAACCGCATTTCCCGTACAGCCCGTACATCGCAATCGCGCAAGATTTAGTTCTCAAATCAGACTACTGTCACCGCATTTGCGTCAAAATTAAAGCAGCAGCGATCGCACTGACCAACAAAACTGGAAAAGCAGTTTCTACTTTTTGGAAAAAAAGACTGGCTTCAGCGGCAACCACCTCCGGCGTATGGCTTCTGTCTGCCCATACCAGATAGCTCAAAACAAATAGTAGGCTAACAATTGCCAGTACAGTCATGACAAATGCAAATAATGAAGCGATCATAGTGTTGCTCCTTTACAAACCGAATCTCTAGTAATCTACTATCTATAGTGGATAAATGCATGATTTGTGACTTTTAGAACATTTTCTTAAGCATGTGCGGAACCAGGTAAAAGTAGCTACATTAATTTTGAACTAAGGAACCATGTAAAAATAACTTAAGCAATTAAGTAGCTTTTCTGGAGCTAATTTGATAGTTCCAATCGCCTTCGTGGTTTCTTCTTCGGCTGCTGCCGCGTTACTCCCGTTAGATTAAATCCTTGAAACCCAGTATCCTGACATAGAGTACTCCGTAAGCTAATCCCTTAGCTGCTTTAGGCGCTCTAAGTCTATAGTTTCACCCATAACGGTCAGCAGGCGATCGCACACTGTCTCTGGCCGATCTAGGTCTGTAATGGCAATATGAATATCTGCTTCAGCGTAGCGATCGCGCCGCAAGTCGTAAATCCTCGTCAGCACAGCTTGCGGATCTGGGTCTTCAAGCAATGGACGTTTGACACTATGTGCGGTCAATCTTTGGTGCAACACATCCACAGGCACATCCAGCCAGACAACAATGCCATAGCGCAGATACGACCAGTTCATCCGATCTAGAACAATGCCGCCGCCTGTAGCAACCACCAGATTTTTGTAGGCAGATACCTCCGCCAGTACCTGATGTTCTAGCTGCCGAAAAACTGCTTCCCCAGAAAGAGCAAAAATCTCAGGAATTTTCTGACCCGCAGAGCGTTCCACTAGATCGTCGGTATCAAAGAAGTGATACTGCAACTTCTGAGCTAACAATTGCCCTATAGTGCTTTTGCCTGCCCCCATCATGCCAATCAAGTATACGTTTGTGCCGTCAAGCATTAAATTAGTTGAGTTAGTTATTAAGAATCTACTGAAAGTAGGTTACAGAATTTTCCCCTAAATTGAGATCGTTACCGCAAGTCATATAGCTATGGTACAAACTAAAATTTACGGATTAAGAGAGCATCTCGATCCCATCAAGTCAAAACTTTCCGATGTTATTCATTCCTGTGTAGTAGAAGCACTTAAGTATCCACCAGATAAACGCGCCCACCGATTCTTCCGCCTCGATCGCTCAGATTTCTTTTACCCAGAGGGGCGCACTGAGCGCTACACCATTGTTGAATTCAGTATGATTGAAGGACGCAGTATTGAAACAAAAAAGCAGTTGATGCGCTTAATGTTTGAGCGAGTACAGCCACTTGGCATTTCCATACAAGACTTAGAAATGACGATCTTTGAAACTCCCAAGCACAATTGGGGATTTCGAGGATTGCCTGGAGACGAACATCAACTCAATTACAAAATCGACGTATAAATGACAACCACCGCCATGACGATCGCCCCTCTAAGCTGGTCAGAACTAGAATCGCTCACGGACTTTCAAGTCGATAATATCAATGGGCCGACTAACGCTCAAGCCCGTTTACGTTTGTTTGGCCAGTCTGAATCCGATGTGAGGGTAACTCTATACCGCGATCATCACGCCTGGTGTCCCTACTGTCAAAAAATCTGGCTGTGGCTAGAAGAAAAACAAATCCCCTACCGCATCGAAAAAGTGACCATGTTCTGCTACGGGGAAAAAGAGAGTTGGTACAAACAGAAAGTGCCATCAGGAATGCTGCCTGCGATCGAGCTAGATGGTCGCATCATTACCGAAAGTGATGATATCCTGATTGCCCTAGAAAAGGTTTTTGGCACCTTGAGTCTGGGTATGGAAGACCCAGACGTACTCCCTCTACGACAACTTGAGCGGTTGTTATTTAGAGCCTGGTGTACCTGGCTTTGCTATCAAGCTAGTTCAGCCAGCCAAGAGCAGAAGAACCGCGACAAATTCACAGACGTAGTAGCAAGGATTGAGGATGCCCTGGGTCGCACGACTGGCGCGTATTTCCTCGATCAATTTAGTACCGTCGATGCGATCTTTACACCCTACGTCGAACGGATGAATGCCAGCCTTTACTACTACAAAGGCTATTCCCTACGTGAGGAAAATCCTCGCTTTGCCGACTGGTTTGCAGCGATGGAGAGCCGACCGACCTACCGTGGAACCCAGAGCGACTTTCACACCCATGTGCACGATCTACCACCGCAAATGGGTGGTTGCTGGGAAAACGGCGAGCCTCAGATGCAAATTAACAAAGCACGGGTGGACAATGGTCCTTGGGATGGACTGCCAGATGCAACTTATCCAGAACCTGAAACCGCGCAAATGGAAGCACTCCACCGCGTCATCAAGCACCGCAACAATATTATTCGCGTCAACCCTATCGGCGGCGAAATGTTTGATAAGGCCCTACGTTGCGCCCTAACTGCCATGATCTCGGACAAACCTTGCACACCACCTCAGGGATCAGATGTTGCCCTGAGATACTTGCGCGATCGAATTTCTGTACCGCGAGATATGTCGATTTATGCCGCCAAGCACCTACGAAAAGCTTTGGAGGCAACTGCCGCACTAGTAGGCAATGGACAAGGCGCACCCATTCCATTTCAGAATCGGCGAGATCAAGACCCCGCTAACTTCGCCAGAAATTAATAGTGCCTGGCATATACATATAATAGTTATCGCCAATTAGGTGGTTGACGGGGTGGAGCCTCCGTGGAGGCAATGCCCCCACACCCCCTATTAAAATCTGTCAATACGATCTAGGCGGTGGCTATAATTGCTAACCGCGATCTCAATGCAAAGTGTCGTAAGCAAATTTAATAATCAAAGCAGACACAACAACTAGAAATAAGCCTCTCACAAACTGGCTACCCTTATTTATAGCCAGTTTGGTTCCTAACAAGGAACCGATCGTGTTGCAAGCTGCCATTGGCAAGGCATACTGATAGAGAATATTGTCTGTAAAAGCAAAGTACAGCATGGCGGAGAGATTAGTCGCAAAGTTGACTACCTTGGCTGAAGCAGCAGCATTGAGAAAGTCAAAGCCAAATATGCCAATAAAAGCAAAGGTGAGAAAGCTCCCGGTGCCTGGGCCAAAGAACCCGTCGTAAAATCCGATCGCCACCCCGATACTAATACCAACTAGCTTTTGGGTTGTGGCAGCTAGTTTTGGTGCGTGCAAACTACCAAAGTCTTTCTTTACAAACGTGAAGACAGCAACAGCGATTAAAAGGACTAAAATCGCTGGTCGTAGCATCGCAGGATTAATCGAGCTAACTACTTGTGCCCCTAGAAACGAGAATATAAAAGCAGCGATCGCTGTAGGTAATGTTGCAGTCCAGTTAATCTGTAAGTGTCTGGCATACTGGATCGAAGCGGTTGAAGTGCCCGTGATCGCCGCTAGTTTACTAGTACCAAAAACAACTGTTAATGGTATGTGGGGCAAAAAAATAAATAAAGCAGGTAGCTGAATCAGACCACCGCCACCAACTATCGAATCGATAAACCCTGCGAGACTAGCAAAGAAACATAGGAAGATAATTTCAATAACTGTTAGTCTCCCTGATAAGGATTTCTAAATCCAGTTATACCAAAAATTCTGATGTAACACGAATGGATTTAATTAAATCTGGGTACATTTAGCATATGTTTTTAAACAATAAGCTAAACAATGCAGAGCGTTTCGTCACCTCACAAAAAATCTACTAAAGGTACAGTAGTAGTTGAATCCTTTAAAGGCAGGTTAAGACTGCGTTTTCGTGTGTCAGGTGAACGGTACTGTCTAGCGATCGGACTACCAGATCTACCACAAAACCGAGAAATAGCAGAAGATAAAGCGAACCTGATTGCTTTAGATATTAAAACTGGGAGATTCGATCCTAGCCTGGCCAAATATCATAGCCCCAGAGCGCCAAAAATAGTCAGAAAAGACTCCATGTTGGATGCTATATGGGACAAATATACTGAGTTTAAAAGCAAGCAAATTGAGACTTCTGGCACTCTAAAGAGATATAGCCGCTTTCATAAATATGTACTCAGCTCATCTGAAGTTGAGTCAGATTTTGTTCCTTTGTCTACCAGTACTCCAAGCGTTAACTGGACACCAGGGACAACTAGGCGTGTCCTCTCTGGCATTATTGAATCAACATCATTGATCAATGACTATCAACGTTTTCGCAACTATCTAGAGAGCCTACCCACAAAAAAAATCAGTGATGCAATCGAGATTCAGAAGCACATCTGCGCGACGTATCCAAACGATGCTAAGCAGATCCTTGCGCAGATTGACATATGCTGTGAATGGGCTACTAGAACTGGGTTGCTAAATAGTAATCCGTTTAGACAGTCAGTAGAAACTGAAGAATAGAATTTGGTCACCGAAGATGTTGAATCAGCCAACCTGCGAACATAATCACTAGATGATTAGTAAACTTTTGAAAGCAAAGCTAAATAAGCTGTTGCAATCAAATCTCAATTTATTGCCGCAAGGTTCTAGTATTTTAGTCGCTGTATCTGGCGGGCAAGATTCGCTCTGTCTGATAAAGTTGTTGCAGGTTTTACAACCAAGATGGCAATGGCATCTTGCGATCGCCCATTGCGATCACCAATGGCGTAACGACTCAAGCGACAATGCCGATCATGTAAGACAATTAGCAGATGTTTGGGGCTTACCCTTCTACCTGCGGACAGCCAGCACACCTCCTAAGAACGAAGCTGAAGCCCGAGATTGGCGATATGCAATGTTTGAGGAAATCGCAAATGAATTGCAATACCAAATTGTAGCAACAGGTCATACTAGGAGCGATCGCGCCGAGACTCTTCTCTACAACCTGATGCGCGGTAGTGGAGCCGACGGCCTACAATCGCTTTACTGGCAGCGATCGCTAGGCGCAAACCTCTCACTGGTGCGACCACTACTAGATATCAGCCGCAGTCAAACGTTGGCCTACTGTCACGAATTAGATCTACCGATTTGGCTCGACAGTACAAATGAAAGCCTCGATTATCAACGCAATCGTATCCGCCAAGAATTAATTCCCTATATCTGCGAACATTTTAATCCTCAGGTTGAACAATCATTAGCTCAAACTGCTGAGCTTTTACATGCCGATGTAATTTATCTGGAGCAACAGGCAAGCAAAACTTGGCAGCCAGAAATCTTACCCCGAATTAATCGCCTCGATCTACGCGAACAACCCCAAGCATTACAACGGCGGATCGTGCGCCAGTTTCTACACCACTATCTCTCTCAGGGCATTCCTTTTGCCCATGTAGACAAATTTTTGCGCCTAGTCTATGCGCCTAATCGCACCCGCTGCGATCGCTTCTCAGGTGGTGCATGGGCAGAGGTAGATCATCCTTGGATTTGGTTACGGCATAATTCTTGAAATTATGGGATAAGCTATAAGGTAGTAACATCTCGAAATTGGTTCCAAAATGTATACCTGGTTCAAAATAGCCTGGGCAGTAATTGCCGCCGCTCTTGTACTTCTGATTTTGCTGCATAGTCCGAAAGGAGATGGTTTAGGTGGCATTGGAGGACAAGCACAGCTATTTTCCAGCACTAAGAGTGCGGAAACAACCTTAAATCGCCTAACCTGGACTCTAACCGTATTGTTCCTTGGCTTAACCGTGGCGCTGAGTGCGGGTTGGATTCCTCAACCAGGCATCGCCGCAAAACCTACCACACAACAAACAGCCCCTGCGCCTAAGCAGTCAATTCCCCAAAACTTACCAGGCAATAACTAGTACTTTACTGCTTGGGGATTGCAGTAGATTGCAGTAAAAGATCGCGTTTTTTGGGATGAGTGACAAATAGTCTCGCTCATCCCATATTTTGTCAAAACGCCATGCCGAGATCGCATGTTGTTCAGCAATTTTTAGCAAAAAAAAGTCGCACTTCATATCGCAGCGACCCATGCCTTAGCAAAGAATTAGCGAACGTTATTGATACATTGCGCCATCACTTACGATGCATGTACTTCATCTGCCTGCGCTTCTCGACCGCTTTGCGTTTACGTTTTTCAGTTGTTGTCTCAAAGTAGCGATGCTTTTTCATATCGAGAAAAATTCCAGCTTTCACCACCTGGCGCTTAAAGCGTCGAAGTGCTGATTCAATCCCTTCATGATCGCCAACAATTACCTGGGTCATCCCATCATCCTCATTAATTTTAAGTAGGTCTCAAACCAATACGTGGAAATACTATTTTGAAGCAAAAAAATGCAGACAGAGTAGCTGCACTAAAGTTTGGTTAAACTTTCAGGCTTGTAGGTAAAGCATGTAAGTTTAGGTTAGAAGCGCTTAGAAAAGCGATCGCCACTAGGACTAGAGCGTCTGTCGCCACCAAAGGAGCCGCCTCTATCTTCGCGGGGCTTCGCCTTATTCACCTTGAGATTACGTCCCATCCACTCAGCACCATCAAGAGCCGCGATCGCTGCTTCTTCTTCGGGATCAGAGGACATCTCCACAAATGCGAAACCGCGCATTTTACCTGTCTCCCGATCGGTCGGCAATTGTACGCGCTTTACCGAACCATATTCCGCGAAAACTTCACTAAGACCTTCCTGGGTAACTTCATAGGACAAGTTACCAACGTAAATAGACATGAGTATCTCCAGAATCACAGTTACAAGCGAATTTGATTCGGGGATAGTCTGCAAATAGCATAATTACAAATCAATCGACCGAATAAATCTTTATTGCCATAATAGTAACACAGACAACTAGAAGTAAAGCTGCGATGTAGATATTGCAGCGAACCTCAATATTCAAAACCTAGTATAAATGACTGGTGGCACAAAAAATCCAGGTGACAGATTTAATATGTGTAAATATATATGTAAGCTACTTGAATTTCCCAAGCAATTTGCATATCTTTAGATACAAGGTACTTGTATAAAGGTTGGCTCCATCGGGGAGTGCCTCCTCCCGAAGCCAGTTGTGCTAGATCGCAACGACGAGAACCAATGCTACTTCCAATCTGAACTAAAGACTGAGATTATCAATATACTTGTTCCGAATCAAGGAGAAAAATTACTTAGGTTACTTTTAGTAGCGATCGCGTTGTTAGATTAGCGTTAGCACAATTTTGGGTAAACCCCTAGTAAGTGATTTAGTGATAATAACTTGGACATGAGTCCGGCAGCCTTCTGTCGGACTCATTGAGTTTTTTACTCAAAATCTTATTTTCTCAAACATCCAAGGAACTGAAGTATTGGCCTATGCGTCACTAGTCCTATAGGTCGTGCCAACAAGGATTCCTCCGTTAGCGATACCCAACTAATGAGGTAGTTGTAAGCAAGTTTATGTTGCTTATGAAAGCATTGTTTGACTTGTGAAATACTACCAGGTTAAATTCCCAACTGAACGAACTAAAATTCCTGCCTTCAGCCAATACTTCAACCAATTGTATGACAAAGAAATTTCTGATGGCTGTTTTAACAGCCTTAATGGGGGTAACTGTTGCTAGTGCGCATCCTGTCCGCGCTCAAGAAGCCTCAGTTGAGCTATACAAAAACTACAATTTCAGCGGCGAACAGTTAAGGCTAGATAGCCCTGGTTATCATGCGTTGCCTTACAACTTTAACGATCAAGTTTCCAGTCTTGTTGTACCTTCTGGCTACACCGTAACCCTCTACGAAGAGCGCAATCAGGCAGGTCGCAGCATTACTCTAGGTGCTGGGCGGCACAATATTAGCGGTTTTAACGATCTTATCTCTTCTCTCACAATCAAACGGGTGAGTGGGGAGCCAAATGTTAATAGTGGGAATTCGGTGGTTGAGTTTTTCCAAGACTTTGACTTTGTCGGGCAAAGCTTAAAGGTAGATACTTCGGGTTACTATCCTATGCCCAGTTCCTTTAACAATCAGGCATCTAGTTTAATCGTAACCGAGGGATATGAAGTTACTCTCTATGAAGACTACAATCAAGTGGGTCGTTCCATTAAGCTAGGAGCTGGACGGCATAATATCAGTAGATTTAACGATATTGTCTCATCTGTGGTGATTAGGCGGGCGGGGGAAACCACTCCCGGCAATCCAGACTCTTCTGGGAAGAAAGAAGTACAGTTATATGATGACCTTAACTATAGAGGCGATCGCCTCATAGTTAATACTACTGGCTACTATGCCGTTCCCCGTTACTTCGACAACCGTCTTTCTAGTGTCGTTGTGCCCAAGGGGTTGGAGGTCACCTTATTTGAACATTACGATCGCGGTGGACGCTCGACCATTTTGAGGGCAGGACGACATAACCTAAGTGATTTCAATGACACCGTTTCGTCAATGGTGGTCAGAAATGCTGATGATGTCGGGAATCCTGGCAATCAGCCAATCCCTGGCCGCCGAGAAGTACAGTTTTATGATGATATGAATTTTAGAGGCGATCGCATTGTCGTTGACAAGACCGGCTATTTTGCCTTTCCCCGTTACTTTGATAATCGCCTGTCCAGCGTAGTTGTACCTAAGGGATATGAACTTACCCTTTTCGAGAATTACAACCAGGGGGGGGATTCAATTGTTTTAAGACCTGGTCGTCACAACTTGAGTAATTTTGACGATGTGGCTTCTTCTGTCGTGGTCAGACGGATTGGGGAAGAGAATATTCCCTCCGTCAATCCAAAGGCTTCGCTCCTAAAAGAGCGGATTGAGCGTCAGTTTGTAGGGCGGCGTGTAGAGCAGGTGGTGAGTCAACTTCGGTTTGCAGGCTACCAACCTTCAATCGATCGGCAAGGACGGATTACATTTGACCTTGCTAACCTAGATGGCAGCTATGGCGTAACGCTCAATTACGATACCCAGTCCAGACTAGTAGAAAGTGTGGAAGTGAGGTAATCTTTTGCGAGATGTGCCACACATATCAAGCTAGATCTCGCGAGTAAGCAACAGCTAGATATTTATAGCTATCGCCAATTAGGTTAGGACGGGGTGGAGGGGTAGAACCCCTCAGTGGGGGCAATGCCCCCACACCCCCAATTAAAATCTGTCCTAACAATCTAGGCGGTGGCTATATTAAAAAGCTTGACAGCGAACTGCCAAGCTTTTTAAATTGCGTGGAATCTGGCATAGTTTCAGTAGCTCTCGTAAATACCCCATTGTTACAGCTACAATCTTCGCATGACTGATGAATCTTCCGTAAAGCTAAAGATCGAGGCGATTTTATATCTCAAAGGTCAGGCTCTGAGCATGGAAAAAATTGCTGAGTATGCAGACTGCGATCGCCCCACCATTGAGGAGGGACTGATCGATCTGATTGCTGACTATTCTCACCGCGACAGCGCCCTAGAAATAGTTGAAACCAATGCGGGTTTTGCCATGCGCCTTCGGCAAGAGTTTGCTGAACTCGTGCAAAAAATTGTACCTGCCGATCTGGGGCGGGGTGAACTGAAAACATTGGCCGCGATCGCACTCAAAAATCCGATTGCTCAAGTAGATTTGGTCGAATTGCGTGGTTCTAGTGCCTATCAACATATTCAAGAGTTAGTTGCGCAAGGATTTGTGCGAAAAAGACGACAATCTGATGGACGTTCTTACTGGCTGAATGTAACTGATAAGTTTCACCAATACTTTGAGCTAAAAGATTTATCAGAACTGATTTAAATACTGGTGCTGATGTGACGGTGATATCCAAGCGTACAGCCCAGAAGCAGTCTAGCTATTGATTTGGCAAATGCTGAGGAGATAGAAGTACAGGTTTTTTGCGGACGTGAGAAGGGTAAAAAATCTCGCATCTTGCGTTTTGAGATGGGTAGACATCTGGCCACAGGAATGGATTCGTCATCCTTAACAACGATTTGCTGGATTTACTGGGTGTAGATGGAATTATCGGCCAAAGCTTTTTAAATCAATACCAGCAATATTAACGATTTGGCGATCGCGGCGTTCTAGCCTGGATTATTAACCAATCTGTTGCTTGGAATCCCTGTCTTCCGTCTTCTTCAGTGCGGGCTAATTACGGCAGGTTATGCCTGAGCATGGTTTCTTGCTAATATGTGCTTAGGGTCTTTGCATACCTGCTTTCCAGGTCATGGATTGCCGATCGCATTATGTCTAAGATATTATGCCTAGATTATTAGGTAATTGATCGATATCAAACCGACTCCTAACTACTTTCTTATCCCTCTCTATGCCACTATGCTAGGCAGTAAAAGGTCTATCTGAGGAATTTTGATGACAGCACTGAAGTCTAACCTGGCGAAAATAGACTCCCTTATGAGACAGCTCGATCTAGTCAAACATATTACTGAATCAGGGTACTGGGTTACAACAGATGAGCTAGGACTGCTGTTAGACTTAGAGGGATCGATCGCAAATTCCCTAAAATTTAAAGAACTTCTTTTTAGCTTTACGTGGCGTAATTTTATTTGTACACATATTAGCTGTCAGGGTAACTTTCGTTATTGGAGCATTGCTAAACAGGTAGCAAATCATGAAACGCGCATAGATGAACAGGTCAAGATCCCAGAAATCCAGACAAAAGAATTGACAGAGATCGCAAGCAATGGTCAGCAGTCAAATTCCCTAATGTTTAGTGCGGTACCATCAAAAACACAACCTACAGAGGCTATCTTCCTTCAGGATTCTTGCGCTCCAACAACTCAAACCGAGGAAGTCTTACCATCCCATTTTGCTCAGATTGAGAACTTCTTAACACCTGCTCAAGTTCAAAACTTAATAAAATATGTATTGGAACGAGAAGCAAAGTTTGAGCCTACCTCTAATTCTGCTAACGATCCTAACTATCGCCGTTCGTCATTTCTACCTGTCTTCCCTGAGTTTTCAGAATTGATCGTTAATCGCATTCGAGACATGATGCCCTATATCATTACCTATTTGGGGCTTCCCAGCTTCACAGTTGGAGCTATTGAGTCACAGCTAACGGCTCATAATGATGGCAACTATTACAAAATCCATAATGACAATGGCAGTCCAGATTCAGCGACGCGCGAGCTAACCTATGTCTATTACTTTAATCGGCAACCTAAATCTTTCTCAGGCGGCGAATTATTGATTTATGATAGCAAGATTGAGAATAATTTTTATGTAGGGGCATCGACCTATCACACCGTTCAACCCCTCCATAACAGCATCGTATTTTTCCTCAGTCGCTATATGCATGAGGTGCTGGCGGTTAACTGTTCCTCAAAGCACTTTGCAAACAGCCGCTTCACGATTAATGGTTGGGTGAGACGAACCTAGAATATCAATAATTATCTAAAAGCGCTGTATCTTTAGATAGCGCAACTTGAAGCTTGCAGAAGGATTCAATGTGCGTGCGGAATTCTTGCATATGATGTTCTACCCATTTCTGACCATTGCGATCGCCATTATCAATACTATTAGCATATATGTGCACGACTGGATCACCCGCATCGGGTAGTACTAAGACCCAATCATTGGGAGAGTAGAAAATTTTAACTCCGTCAACAAGTTCAAGTTGTTTTTGATTATATGATTCAACTAAATGCCGCATCAAAGCTCCCTTGATGCTCCAGGGGCAGCGAACCACCTGAGATTGATGATAGAAACTGGGCAACCCCAACCTTACTTGCGATAAGGTACGCTCTTGGATTGTAAGCCATTCAATGATTTTAGCAATACAAAACATCGCATCAAAGCCAGGGTGCAGTTTGGGAAAGATAAATCCCATTTCCGCCGAACCACCTAAAATTGCACCCTCAGTTTTTTGGCAGGCTAGCATTAAGGATGTGGGACTGGACTTCGTTCGAATTACCTTTCCCTGATGTCTGGCTGCTACTTGCTCGACTAATCCAGCGATCGAAACTGGCACGATCACAGTGCCGCATGGATTCGCCGTCATTGCCATATCAACAATCACGCCTGTCAACATCTCATCTCTGATTGCTACACCAGTTTCGTCAATCAGAATAAACTTCTCACCGTTAGCAAAGACTTGCACGCCGAAACTTGCCTTTAGCGCTACAACAACATCACTAAGCTGTTCCAACATTTTCTCGCGCTCGCTGATGGGTGGCGCAATTTCGTTGAGGCTGGCATTGAGCACGATCACATCGCTGCTGAACTTGCCTAGGATACGCGGTAAAACTGCTCCCGACACTGCATAGACGTAATCGATAATCACTCTTTTAAAGCTACTGTTCCGGATCGCTTCAACGTTCAAGTTTTGGGCAAAGCCAGTATTGTAATAATCTAGTACGCGGGATGGGTAGGAGATTTCCCCAATTTCTTCCATGCGGGCACGGCGAAAGTCTTCCTTGAAGTAAGCATTCTCAATTTTCTTTTCCTGGGCTTTATCTAGATTAATGCCCTGGCTATCGAGAAACTCAATCAGTACGTGGTCGTTTTTATCGGGATGGATGCGCACATGCACGCCGCCAGCCACCCCTAATCCTGGCGCGGTAAAGCGAGAAATTGGGATGGCAGTTGCTTCTAAATTTTGGATGTTAGCACCAACAGACATTAACCCTGAGATTAGCGATCGCGTTACCATGCGACAAATTGTCCGCTGATCGCGCGAGACCATCACCTGCGCACCAGGGCCTAGCGTCGCCCCATAGGCAGCACCCAACTTCACCGCAAATTCAGGTGTGATGTCTACATTAGCTAAACCTGAAACTCCCCGCTGTCCAAACAGATTGCGGGTAGCCATCGAGCCCCAAATCAAATTACTATTGAGCGTTGCCCCAGCCTCTACCTGCTTGCTCGGCCAGATGCGCACGTTAGGGCAAATATGCGCCTCTTCACCAACAATTGAATTAGTCCCAATCACAGCGCCGTCCATGACGTGACTGCGGCGATTAATCCGGGCATTCCTCGCGATCGTGCATGCCCAGAGGTGACTTTCTTCACCCACAACTACCCCATTGCAAATTATTGGTCTTTGCAAATCAGCATCGCTACCAATCGTGACATGATCGCCAATAATCGTACCAGCGGAAATACTCACCCTAGGGCCAATCGAACAGTTTGTCCCGATTAGTACAGGTGCCTCGATACGTGCAGAATTATCGATTTCAGTATGCTCCCCTACCCAAACCCCGGTTCGCTGTTGTAGGTATCCTAAATTCAGGTTAACCCTGCCTCGAATAGCATCGTACTGAGCTTGTCGGTAAGCATCAAGCGAACCAATATCACACCAATAGCCATCAGCAATGTAGCCAAACATTGGGACATTGTGACTTAGTAGCAATGGAAATAAATCTTGAGAAAAATCGCTAGGTGTATTTGGTTGCAAATAACGCAGAACTTCGGGTTCAAGGATATAAATTCCTGTATTCACAGTGTCTGAGAAGACTTCACTGGTTGAGGGCTTTTCCAAGAAACGCTCAATGCGATGTTGCTCGTCAGTGATCACGACACCAAAAGCCATAGGCTCGCTAACTCGTCTCAGGAGTAGTGTCGCTTGCGATTTTTTCGCCTTATGAAAGCGAACTGCCGCACTCAAATCGAAATCTGTGATGCAGTCGCCGCTCATCACGATAAATGTACTATCTAGCAAACTTTCTACATTTTTGACGCAACCAGCTGTACCTAGGGGTTGATCCTCTTCAACAACGTAGTGCATATTGACATCAAACTCACTACCATCTCCAAAATAATCTCTGATCGCATCAGGCAAATAGTGGAGTGTGGCAATTATCTCTCTGATTCCATGTCGTTTGAGTAGATGTAGAATATGCTCGGTAATTGGGCGATTAAGGATCGGGACCATTGGCTTGGGCAAATCGCACGTGAGTGGACGTAGTCGCGTTCCCGAGCCACCTGCCATCAACACTGCTCTCATAGAATTGCCTCCAGATATTGCCTGGCTTTCATTTTGATTTTGAATTCCATCTCCTCAAAATTTGGAGGAGATGGGTACGAATGTTTCTACACTGCCTCAATCTTAACTGAGACGATCTTATCGCCTTTACGGATGGCATTAACTACATCCATATCTGCGGTTTGTCCAAAGACAGTATGAACTCCATCTAAGTGCGCCTGGGGTGAGTGACAGATAAAAAATTGACTGCCACCGGTATTGGGACCAGCATGAGCCATGGATAGGGTACCAGCTAAATGCTTGTTTTTATTGATCTCGCAGGGGATTTTGTAGCCAGGCCCACCCGTTCCATCTCCACGAGGGCAACCACCCTGGATCATAAAATCGGGGATAACGCGATGGAATGGTAGACCATCGTAAAACCCCTTTTCAGCTAGATCGACAAAGTTTTGTACCGTATTTGGAGCATCTTTATCAAATAATTCTAAATTAATGGTGCCTTTATCGGTTTCCAAAATAGCGCGAGTCATAATTTCTTCCTTAATTAATCTTGAATTACATTGTCTGAATGATCTGCGATCGCGCCTTACATAACCTTAAATTACTGCTATAGCTCGATCTCAAGCATAAGCGATGCATATGGCAGAATGCAGCGCGCGGCTTTCCCCTGCCAGTTTATCCTCCTAAGCTACCAAAGTAGTGTTTTTCTAAGTAAGAATGTATTAGAGCAGCGACGAGATTAATGAAGTATGGATAACAATTTGCTGAAACAGCTACTGATGATTGGTGTGGGTACAACCTCAATCGTAGCGGAAAGACTTAAAGAGGTAACGGATGAGTGGGTCAAGGACGGTAAGATCGATCCGAAACAGGCAACCGACTTTATTAACGATATGACCGATCGCTTTAAAAGCGATCAGGTAAATCTGGAAACGCTGATCCAGCGACAGATTCGCAATGTCATGCAGGATCTTGGTGTCCCCCGTCAGAATGAAATTGATGAACTGCGCGGACGCATCGATCGCCTAGAACGACAGGTAAGAGAAATGGAGGATAAAAATTGGCGCTGACCGAGGCAACACAGGTGGGAACGCTTTATTTAGTAGGTACTCCCATTGGCAATCTGGACGATATCACGATGCGGGCAGTGAAAACTCTACAATCCGTAGATTTAATTGCTGCCGAAGATACCCGACACACGGGCAAGCTCCTAAAGCACTGGCAAATCGAGACTCCGCAGCTGAGCTACCACGACCATAACAGTCATGGTCGTATCCCCGAGCTGATTGACCGTCTTCAGGATGGTAAGGCGATCGCCCTGGTTACGGATGCAGGAATGCCTGGAATTTCCGATCCTGGCTATGAACTGGTGAAAGCTTGCATTGAGGCTGATATTTGTGTTGTCCCCATACCTGGTGTCACGGCAGTAATTACAGCTCTGACTGCTTCTGGGTTGCCAACGCAGAGATTTGTATTTGAGGGGTTTTTGCCCACAGATAATCAGGAGAGGCAATCGCGTTTAGAGGCATTGGCCATTGAGTCTCGTACTATCCTCCTGTATGAGTCCCCACACCGATTGTTAGAAACTTTGCAAGATCTTGCCGCACAGTTAGAACCAACCAGAAATATCGCGATCGCCCGTGAGTTGACTAAACTCCATGAAGAATTTTGGCGCGGAGATCTTGAAGGCGCGATCGCGCATTACACGACTCAAGCCCCGAGAGGTGAATTTACACTCGTCATCGATGGCGCTGTTGATAGGCAAATTATCTGGACGCAGGCGCAATTATTATCTGAACTCAAAGCAATTATGTGCTCTGGTGTATCGCGATCGCAGGCTAGCCGCCAGCTCGCAGCAGTTTCGCTGTTACCGCGCCGCCAGCTTTACCAACTAGCTTTGAGCGTCGATTTGGAGCAAAGCATTACAGTAACTGATTAACATCCCGAGGCGATCGCTGGCTTGCTGCTGTCTTTTGGCGATCGTGTCGGGGTTGCGGGCAGCATGTAGCATCGTGAGATCAGCCCCCAGCAAGCGCATTTGTTTATTAACTTCCACATAATGCGCTACTACTAATTCCTCTGAGATCTCAGATTCCATCTCGGATGCTTCCCGCCGCTCAGATTGCTCGTCATCGTTGTAATTGCGACCAGCAGCGTCTAATATTTGGGTCTGAAAAAAATCCTGTACTTGGGTATGAAAAGCCAGTAATTTCTTGATGCTACCTTGCTCCAACCCTTGCGCTAGGCGTTCTTTCATGTCCTCAAACTGACTTTTCAGACTAATATATTTTGCTGGCTGGTACACCATACTAATTTTTTGTTCTGAACACTTTCAAAAACTATTACACCATGATAGAAAATACTTATTCGTAGATCGCACCAATTAATAAAGAAGATTTCTTCCAACTATAGCTAACGCCAATTAGGTTAGGTCGGGGAGGAGGGGTTGGTTCTACCCCTCCGTGGGGGCATTGCCCCCACACCCCCAATTAAAATCTGTCAATACGATCTTGGCGCTGGCTATACTTAATCCCAAAAATGAAAATTCTACGACTATGAATAGTTTGATAGAGCAAGTTTATAAGTATCAGTTAAAGAGAAAAGGGGTGGCTTGGGTCACTATCTTTATTGGTGCGCTGGCGATCGCGATCGCTTATTTTGCCTCGACTAATATTCGCGGCATTCGATTTACCAGAAGTGGCACAGCTCTAGCTACAGGCGAAGCTACAATCTTTCTGTGGGTTCTATTTGGATTGCTTTTCGCGACAACTTTATTTCTCGTCTTTTTGCTAGTCACCAGTTACCGCGTGCAGCAGCGGATAGCATTTACTGATACAGAGGTTATTGTCCCAAGGTCATTCTGGAGTTCCAGGGAAAAGCATATTGACTACGATGACATTCAAGACATCTCCATTCGCAACGAACAACATCAAAGATGGCTTGTAATTAAGCATTCTGGCGGCAAGAGCAATATCTCTGGGGCGATGCTAGAAAATAGCAAAATTTTTGAAGAAGTTGTCAATTTGCTAGTCGAAAAAGTCAGGAATGCTCGTGACTCATGAATCAGCTTATTCCAAATCTTTGCGCAATTTTTTTAAGCGTTTTCTCGTATCTTCATCGATTAAGTTCCCTAACATGCCTTTGGGTGATTCCTTTTGCGGTTTCTGTCGATGCTTCACCGAACAAATTGCGGCTATGACTTCGTGCTCTAAAGTCTGGGATGACATCCACTCAGCACCAAAACCTACGGCGGTTAATTGCTGCGCTCGATCTGATGTGACGACAATAATTCGCTTAAGGTGGCGCAAGGGATGTCGATATAACTGGGCGCAAATCCTTTCTATATAAGTGTCAGCAGTCTGTTTGTGTTCAGTAAAATAAAGCTTCAGGTTCTTCGTCACTTTCTCTGTCACACCTGAAGTCGCAATATTATAAGCATCAAATACAAGTGTCGTCTGATAACCATGATAGGCACTGAAGTTAGTCATGATCTCAACTAACTCCTGACGCGCAGAATCAAAGCCCTGAACGTCACGGATCACCTGTAAACTTCGCCAAGCTCCCATAACGTTGTATCCATCAACCAACATGACTGGCGGGTGAGTTTGAGACATGTTGGCATTAAAACCTACCCCCTAAGGAAACTAGGCCGACTCTGACTTGGGTAATGAAGAAGGATGCAGCAACAGTTCCGCTGTGGATAGTTGCTCGACCATCTCAGGCGTAATCAGGCAGCGAGTCACATCTTTACGCGAAGGTAACTCGTACATCACATCTAGCATCAATTGCTCGACAATGCCCCGCAAAGCTCTTGCCCCAGTTTTACGTCTATAAGCTTCCTTGGCGATCGCCTTAATCGCCGCAGGTTGAAACTCTAATTGCACGTTATCCATCTTTAGCAGTTTTTGATATTGCTTGACTAGTGCGCTGCGTGGCTCGGTCAAGATCGAAGTTAGCGTACTTTCATCTAGCGGATCGACTACAGCAGTGACAGGAACACGACCGATAAACTCGGGAATCATGCCAAATTTAACCAGATCGTCGGGCTGTACGTTCTTCAAAATGTCCGCTGTGCGCTTTTCCTTGGGCACCACTTCCCCTTGCTGGATAAAACCCATCGATTTTTTGCCAATGCGCTGCTCGATCGCTTTTTCTAAGCCCACAAAAGCTCCGCCGCAGATAAACAAGATATTTTTGGTATCGATTTGAATGCAGTCCTGGTAAGGATGCTTGCGTCCTCCCTGGGGCGGGACATTAGCGATCGTCCCTTCCAGCATTTTTAGCAAAGCTTGCTGCACGCCCTCACCGGAAACATCACGGGTGATGGAGGTATTTTCGCTCTTGCGCGCGATCTTATCGATTTCGTCAATATAGATAATGCCGCGCTGAGCCTCTTCCACATCTAGATCGGCAACCTGTAGCAGTCTTAGCAGAATATTCTCCACATCCTCACCGACGTAGCCTGCCTCAGTCAGGGTAGTGGCATCAGCAACGGCAAATGGTACATCTAGCATCTCCGCCAGGGTTTGAGCCAGCAAGGTTTTGCCACATCCTGTCGGGCCAATCAGCAAAATATTTGACTTTTGCAGCTCCACACCATCTTCGTTGCCAGCATTCTTAGGGCTCGAAGAATTTGGCGATTGCAGGAAACTAAGGCGCTTGTAGTGGTTGTAAACGGCAACTGAAAGAACTTTTTTGGCTTCATCTTGACCGATCACATTTTCGTCAAGATAATGCTTAATATCTCGCGGCTTGGGGATTTGGCTGAGGTTTAAACTTCCACTAGATTTATTCTTGCGCTTTTCTGGCTGCGGTTCCTTACGTTGAGGCGCTTGAGGCGAAGTACCATTAAACAGCTCTTCATCCAAGATTTCGTTACACAAATCAACGCATTCGTCGCAAATGTATACGCCAGGTCCGGCAATTAGCTTGCGAACCTGTTCTTGGGATTTACCGCAAAATGAGCATTTGAGGTGGGAGTCATATTTACTTGGCATATTAGCTATCTCAATTGGCTACGCTGGCGAGAACAGGAGCTGGGTGAATTAACGACTTCTTTTGTGTAACTTGATCGATCAAACCATACTGTTTTGCTTCCTCTGGAGACATAAAAAAGTCCCTTTCAGTGTCGCGCTCAATCTTTTCCAGGGGTTGACCAGTATGATCTGCCAACAGACGATTCAGTGTGTCCTTGTGGTGTTGAATTTCTTTCGCCTGAATTTCGATATCGATCGCTTGCCCCCTCGCCCCACCCAGAGGCTGATGAATCATGATTCGCGCGTTAGGCAAAGATAAACGCTTACCCTTAGTGCCAGCCGACAACAGAAACGCCCCCATACTAGCAGCTAGCCCCATGCATATAGTGTACACATCTGGTCTAACGTGCTTAATGGTGTCATAAATTGCCATGCCAGCAGTCACAGAGCCACCCGGAGAATTGATATAAATGTATATATCCTTTTCGGGGTCTTCAGCTTCTAGAAACAAAAGCTGGGACATGATTACATTTGCCAGGGAATCGTCAACCTGTGCTCCGAGAAAAATAATACGCTCGCGCAAGAGGCGGGAAAATATGTCAAATGCCCTCTCTCCTCTACCAGATTGCTCGATCACCATCGGGACGACTTCGTTAATTGTCATACCTGAGGTAAAAACTTGGCTATTAGGCTGAGCTGAATTCTGAGGTTTTAACATGCTTTCACTGACTTTCTAATTTGCAGTATTACTTCACTGAGAGCTATTATGCCTCAGATTTTATGGATCTAGGTGTGCTTGAACTTTTGTATCTTTTATTGCAGTTTCTGTATTTAAGATTCGCGATCACGGCGATCACGGCAGGATTTCCCCCGCAACAACTTCATAGGGTTATCGAAATGAATCTCGCAGAGAAAACTCATTGAAAATTCATTTCGCTATTCAAACAAAAAATGTACCGAATAGAAGAGGGGGGTATCGCCACCGTGCCTGCCCCCACATATCGCGGCGAACGGGGAGGCATTACCACAACAAGTTTTTTCTTGAACTGAATATTTTATTTGCTTAATCTTCAGCAGCCTCTAGTTCAGCAGCTTCAGGATCGATTTCTGGTTCTAACGATCCCTCAGGCACAAATTCAATTTGGGCATTCTGCTTTAAGAACTCAATGGCCTTTTCGGTAACAATCTCATCCAGTACTACTTGATTGAGTTTTGTTGGATCGACCTCTTCTTCTGTCAAAGATTGCAGAATTTCTGCTGCCCGTTTGTCAGATTCTTCCTTTGCAACTTCTATATTTTCTAGTTTAGCAACTTCGGCAAGAGCTAATGTGCGCTTGATTCGTCCGATCGCTTCGGGTTCGTTCATGCGGCGCATTTCACCGATAAACTCTTTGGTAAAGAGCTGCTTCACCAGTTTTGCACCTTCAGCACTGCGTTGCAGATACATGGCCTGCTGCTGGATCATAAAGCTGGTTTCTTGTTCGATCAGACTAGCAGGAATATCAACCTCTAATTTTTCAACTAGAGCACCAAGAATTGCTTTTTCAGTATTCTCATTAGTTTTATCTTCAGCCTCTTCAACTGCGCGTTCTTCTAGATACTGTCGCAACTCAGCCATGGTCTCTTTTTCGCTGATCGATTTGGCAAAGTCGTCATCAAGAGCAGGTAGTTCGCGCGCTTTGATATCCTTGATCGTCACGACAAAATTTGCGGGTTTACCGGCAAATTCCTGGTTAGAAAATGACGCGGGTAATGTGGCGGTAATTTCCTTGGTTTGATCCACCTCCATACCCACCATGCCCTCGATTAATTCGGGGATGAAATTTTCTACATCCATGTCAAGTTGGAAATCTTCTGCACCAGCGCCCGCAATCTCCTCACTATCATCTGGGTTAAGTGCTTTCAGATCGATCGTGGCAACGTCATCTATTTGTAAACCCCGATCTTCAACTGGAACTAGTGTGGAGTTTTTGACTTGAAATTCGTGCAGCGTCTTGTCAATCTGCTCTAGCTTTGGCTCAATTTTTTCTGCCTTAACGCTAAGCCCCTTGTAGTCGGTGAGTGTAACTTCTGGCTGCACGTCGATCGCAGCGCGAAAATTAAATGTTTGGCCAAAGGCGAAGCTTGTCAACAACTCTTCAATTGGAGTGATCAGCTCAAAACTGCCAATCGTGATCAGTTCCTTTTGCTCTGCCAGGGCCTGTTTGAGACTTTCCTCTAGCAGTTCCTCTAGTACTCCTGCCTTGAGTTGTTCTGCGCCAACTTGACGCATGACAAGCTGCTTAGGTGCTTTACCCTTGCGAAATCCTGGTACTTGACTCGACCGAGTCAAGTTTTTTACAGTGCGATCGTAAATCGCCTGTGATTTTGCTCCCTCTACTTCAATTTCAAAGCATATTTGGCTTTTTGGGAGTTTTTCTAGGGTAACCTTCATTGTTTGCTCAAAGTTCTAAAGTTGCAGTTGTGCCAGCGATTGGCAGATATCTAGTTTATACCAGCTTGTCATTTCATTATAGATACCGATTGTGAAGTAGCAAGATTGTTACAACTTCAATTACCATGGACTTACAGCCAATTGCAGTCAAAACCGCCACGGATAAAATGACTAAAACCCGAGCGGGGGCTACGCCCCTGCGACCTGTTTTTTGTGATGGACTTGATCGAAAACTGCTGTAATTATTTATTCAGGGTTAACTCATCTTTGTTTCCAAGAATGCCCTGCGGTCGCCAAAGCATTAATAATATTAGGGTTAGGCCAATTAGCATCAGTTGGAACGCCTCAAACCTGCCACCGTCAGCGCGAATTTGGGCGGGTAAAAAGCGAGGTATAACATTGTAAATTTGAAAAATCGCGGCACCAATCAATACGCCTAAATTGCTGCCAGCTCCACCTATAGTCACAATCGTCCAGGCTTGGAAAGTAATTAATGGAATAAATGAATCTGGATAGACAGTTGTGAGTTGCCAAGCGAAAAAGCTGCCTGCCATCCCCGCGATCGCTCCACCAATCGCAAATGCTTGCAACTTATACCAAAACACATTTTTGCCGAGAGCTTTCGCCACCTCTTCATCTTCGCGGATGGCTTTGAGTACCCTTCCCCAGGGCGATCGCACCAACCACTCCAGCCGCCAGTACACCAGACCCAGGACAATTAAAATCATGGCTGCTAACAAAAAGGGGTAGGCAGGCGGAGGCACTAAGCCAAACAATGGGCGTTCGTAGCCGTAAACCCCCCTGGTTCCCCTGGTTAACCACTCTTCGTTATTAACAACTAGCCGCACCATTTCTGATACGCCAATTGTGACGATCGCGAGGTAATCTTCACGCAGGCGTAGTGTGGTGAGGCCGACCAATAGACCTAAGATCCCAGCCAAGGCTGAGGCGATGATAAAGGCAAAATACCAAGGAACTCCCCTCAAGCTTAGTAACACTGTGGTGTAGGCTCCAACCGTCATAAATGCTACATGCCCAAAATTGACTAGCCCCGCAAAGCCCCATTGCAGGTTTAATCCCAGGCTAAATAAAGCAAATATTGAAGCAAGAATGACTAGAGTCGTAATATATTCGAGCATTACAGGATTTCTGTTAAGTCCAGGAAAAATCCTGGCAATACGTTTTCACCAGATAGGCTAGCAGGGTTTTGCAGAATTTCGACCGACTGCTCGTCTGTCAGTTCGATCGCTGGATGCAAGTCCAAGATTAGGACAGTCATGGGTATTAAGTCCTGGAAGCTAAATGGTTAAGCGCGCGATCGCTGTTTGTACGTCCTTATCACCGCGACCAGAACAGTTGAGCACAATGCGCTTGTCGGGAGTTATCTGGGGCATTAAGGTTTCGAGATAGGCGATCGCATGGGCAGTTTCAAGCGCTGGAATAATTCCCTCTAGTCGAGACAAACGCTGGAAAGCATCCAGGGCTTCCTGGTCGGTAACGCTGTAGTATTCCACTCTGCCAGAATCTTTTAGGTAGCTATGCTCAGGCCCAACGCCTGGGTAGTCAAGTCCAGCGCTAATGGAATGTGCTTCTTGTACTTGGCCTTCGCTATCCTGCAATAGATAGCTCATGGCACCATGTAAAACTCCGACTCTGCCTTTGGTTAAAGTGGCAGCATGTTTTTCCGTGTTTACACCTTCGCCAGCTGCTTCCACCCCGATCATGCGCACGGTAGTCTCTTCGATAAATTCGTGGAACAATCCCATAGCATTCGAACCACCACCAACGCACGCAAGCAGGACATCAGGTAAACCTCCCCACTTCTCGAGACATTGCTCGCGAGTTTCTCGCCCAATTACAGCATGAAAGTCGCGCACTAGCATGGGATAGGGATGTGGTCCCGCCACTGAGCCTAAAATGTAATGGGTCGATTCAACATTGGTCACCCAATCGCGAATTGCTTCGGATGTGGCATCTTTCAACGTGGCCGTACCCGAAGAAACAGGTCTGACCTCTGCACCCATTAGTTTCATGCGAAATACATTGAGTTTCTGGCGTTCTATATCCAGCTCGCCCATGTAGATGATGCACTCCAGTCCAAATCGAGCGCAGACAGTTGCCGTTGCCACACCGTGCTGGCCTGCGCCCGTCTCTGCAATGATCCGCTTTTTACCCATGCGGCAGGCGAGCAGAGCTTGGGCGAGTGCATTATTGATTTTGTGAGCCCCGGTGTGGTTGAGATCCTCGCGCTTGAGATAAATCTGTGCGGTACCGTAGTGCGCGGTTAAGCGTTCCGCAAAGTAAAGGGGACTGGGTCTACCCACAAAATCGCGCAGAAGTCCATCTAGTTCAGTTAGGAACTCCCGATCTTGCTGATAATGCTTCGCCGCAGTTTCCAACTCACTCAATGCACTCATGAGGGTCTCTGGGACGTACTTCCCCCCAAAAATACCAAATCTGCCAAAAGCATCTGGGCGACTGGCTAGCGGGTTGTTAACAGAGGTATTTGGCGCAAGAGGAGTCTGTGTCATAGCCTGATTAAGCCTAAGTATTTCTAGATTACTATCGATTCATTCAGGATAGCAAACGTCAACCCATTGATCCTGCACAATGTTATATGCAGCATTTTCTAGGCTAACTGGCTTCGTTATGACTCAAGCAAAAGCCTCAAATCCCACGATCAAAAAACTGGAAGCAGAAGATTTAGTTTGTTATCGACCAGGATACTGTCGTAATTCTTCATGTCCGCCACAGTCGTCAATCTTACCTGTGTAAAGAATATAGTAAGCAATGTAATTACAGGACACCCCCTGAAAAGCTAACTGCTGACTGTTAATAGCCACAAAATCTCTACTAATAGTGTATTTCATAGATTTTTTTAACTTTGACCACTAAATCTAGATGATGTAGTGTATAGTCTAATTTGATCCTCAATGAAATTTTTGACTTATGGTGCAAGAACTTGAAAGGGTAAAGCAGACCAATCAGTTCCCCGAGAGCGCGCCCGTTGCTAATCCCGTATTTTTCCGCACCTATAGCCGCAAGATTGGCAAACGTCGGGAAAGTTGGTCTGAGGTTTGCGATCGCACGCTAGATGGACTGAAGGAGTTAGGCAAACTAACTGATGAGGAAACGGCATTAGTCGATCGCATGCAGCGTCAGCTCAAAGCACTTACATCTGGCCGCTGGCTGTGGGTAGGCGGCACACCCTGGATCGAGCAACCTGAAAACTTCTCGGGTGGGTACAACTGCACATCGACCAACGTAATTGATTGGCAAGCTTTTGGCCTAATGATGGATCTGGCGATGCAGGGTTGTGGTACAGGTGCAGTGCTAGAACCTAAGTACATTGGCCAACTTCCTGAGATTTGCAACCACTTGCAAGTAACAGTTCAAGGAGAAATCGGCGCTACCCCTGCGGCAGAACGTCGCCAGCGCACCGAAGTTGCCTACGAGCCTGCCCAAAATCAAGCCACCATTCATGTAGGCGACAGCCGTCAGGGTTGGGTCAAGTCCTACCAAACCATACTAGAACTATCCACTGACGATCGCTTCACAGGTGATATCCAGGTAACGATTGATATTAGCGATGTTCGTGCTTCTGGTGAACCACTCAAAGGCTTTGGCGGCATGGCAAATCCCGTCAAATTGCCTGCCCTCTACGAACGTTGTGCAGGGATTCTGAATAAAGCGATCGGTCGTCAACTCAGTTCCATTGAGTGCTGTCTTCTCATCGACGAAGCAGCGGTCACAATCGTCGCCGGAAATATTCGCCGCTGTCTCCCTGCCGGAGCATTGGTGCATAGCGAATCAGGCTTGGTACCGATTGAAAAAATTCGGATTGGCGATCGCGTATTAACTAGCAAAGGTTTTTACCCCGTTACTAATTTCTTCGATCAAGGTGTGCAGTCTCTTTGCCGTATTAAAACTCAGGATGGCTACTTTGATTGCACTCCCGATCATAAGGTTGCTGTACTAGAAGATATATATGGCAAATATCGAATGGTCAAAGCTAAGGATCTTCAAGAAGATGACCGATTAGTCTTTGTCCCAGAAGCCATTCCTGGTACTGCAACAGAGTTACCAGAGTTTAAATGTAACTTAGCTCCGCACGCAAAACGTATTACTATTCCTGCACTTACATCTGATGTCGCATACTTCATTGGTTATTTACACGGTGATGGTTCAGTTGGGAGTGACGGTTGGCGAGTAAGATTTCGGATTTCCGAAGACCAGCAACACATAATTGACATTGA
>JANMRU010000086.1:0-3740 GCA_031388585.1 Pseudanabaena sp. SOY_30_concoct_251
GTTTTAAACCCAAACTTAATCTAGCAAGTTGGGGGCGTGGGGGGGGGCTGCGCCCCCATGAAGGGTTCACCCCCCTTCACCCCTAAACAAATCAGAACTGATTGCTATTTCTATATGTAATACATCGTGGTAGACAACTGACGTTGTTTCTCCTGTTCGTACAAATCTTTTAATGTGCAATTACCTAAAACATCGGTCGCGGCTTTCTGTGCTGCTTGCCATAGATCGCGCACTACAGACATAGCTTGCACGTCCAGATTGCTTTTCTGCCCATTCAATGCGAGCGCGGCTGAAGCATCGTTACCTTCAATGCAGTGAATAATATCTAGAATGCTGATACTCCAAGGCTCTCGAGCCAACAAATAACCACCCCTCGATCCGCGTTGGCTGCGTACCAAGCCATTACGCCGTAAAGTAGCTAAAAGATGTTCTAAGTAGCGATCGGGAATATTCCTTTGACTAGCAATTTGACGACTTTGTAAGGGTTGCGCCGCTGCAAAATGGCTGGCTAGCTCCAGTAAGGCTAGGATTGCATATTCACACTTGAGAGAAAGTTCCACTATAAAGTTAGTAACTAGCTTTAGGAAATGATACCCCGATATTGTACTAGGAATTGGGTAGTTACTTGCCTAAATTCTGAAGTAATAATGCGAGCCCACACGCTACTCGGAACCTATGCTAGATTAGGCTGTATGTTCCTCGCACAAAGTCAACCTCACAAATAAATGCACATGGCAAAACGCGGACTTGTACTAAGCACAACAGCGGCTTTGGCGGCAGCAGTAGGTGTTATTGGGTTTCAGTTGGCAACCCCTTTAGCAAATCCTGGTGAAGCTGCATTCAAAAGTAGCCCCAAAGAATTGGTGGATGAGGTTTGGCAGATTATCAATCGCGACTATGTTGACGGTAGCTTTAACAAGGTAGATTGGCAGCAAACTAGACGTAGATTTCTTACTCGCGACTATTCCTCTAAGGCAGAAGCGTACCGCTCAGTGCGCGAGATGCTCAAAACCTTAGACGATCCATACACGCGATTTATGGATCCAGAACAGTTTAGGAGTATGCAAATCGATACATCAGGCGAACTAACTGGTGTTGGTATCCAGCTTGGTATGGATGAAGCCACGAAGAAACTGACGGTAATTGCACCGATCGAAGGCTCTCCTGCTTCTCAAGCTGGCATTTTAGCGAAAGACACCATTACCTCGATCGCTGGCAAGAGCACCGAAGGTATGGATATTAACCAAGCTGTAGCATTAATTCGTGGCCCCTCTGGTACTAAAGTAAAACTTGGAGTGCTGCGCAGTGGCCGTGCCTTTGATGTGGAACTGCAAAGGGCAAAAATAGAAGTGCATCCTGTTAAAGCTGAGGTGCGCGACTCTAGCATTGGAAAGGTTGGCTATATCCGTCTCACGCAATTTAATGGCAATGCTGCCAATGATATGCGCAAAGTCATCCAGTCTCAGGTTGACCAGAATGTCAAAGGTTTTATTCTCGATCTAAGATCCAACCCTGGCGGTTTGCTTTACTCCAGTGCCGAGATTGCCAGGATGTTTATGGATAATGCCACAATCGTCTCCACAATTGATCGCAAAGGTGAAAATGAAAAGCTGACTGCTAACCGTCAGGCTCTTACCGATAAACCTTTAGTTGTGCTGGTAGATGGCGGCTCAGCCAGTGCTAGTGAAATTCTGTCGGGTGCTCTGCAAGACAATAAGCGTGCTGTTTTAGTTGGTAGTAAGACCTTTGGTAAGGGGCTAGTGCAGTCAGTGCATTCTCTCGGAGATGGTTCGGGCTTAGCAGTAACGATCGCTAAGTACTACACACCCAAGGGAACGGATATCAATCATGCAGGGATTAAGCCAGATTTCAGCATCGATCTCACGGATGCCGATCGCGAACGTCTAGGAAAGAACCGAGATTTGATTGGTACAGTAGCCGATCCTCAGTATGCTAAAGCTTTGGAGGTACTAACGACGCGCGTCCAAAACCCTCAGACGCCTTCTGTAAGTCGCAATTAAGCTCGATCTTAAGCGGTCAGCAATTAGAAAACGCTGTTCGTTTTGCTTGCGGAAGGCAAAGTATAGAAAGCTTATTTGGGCTTAAGAATTTGCAGTTGGCGTACAACTTTGTTCTGGATATCTACAGGCAATTTGCCCGCTTAGCAAAGTTATAGTTAGCAGTTATAGTCAAATTTAAGGACAAGGAAGGACAAGGGTAGTACCGCCCTTGTTTTTTATTAATGAGTAAACCTGCTCTCAATCCACGAATGCGCAAGCTGTTTTGGTACGATTACAAGCTAGCTGGTGGCAGGAGATCGCATATTATGAGACGACGGATTTTTATTAGTACTGGTGAAGTATCTGGAGACTGGCATGGGGCTATTTTGATCGATGCACTCCAAGAGGAGGCACAGAAGCGCAATCTGGAGTTAGAGATCCTGGCGCTAGGTGGTGATCGCATGGCAGCCGCAGGCGCAACCTTACTTGGTAATACCGTGGAGATCGGCTCAATCGGACTGATTGAATCCTTACCCTATGTACTGCCCACCTTGTTGGTGCAGTGGAAGGCAAAGCGACTCTTAAAGCAGACTCCCCCCGATCTAGTAATTTTGATCGATTACGTTACCCCCAATATTGGCATAGGGTATTTTACCAAACGACAGTTGCACGTACCCGTGATTTACTACATTGCACCGCAGGAGTGGGTATGGTCATTTAATAACAAAAATACTCAGGCGATCGCAGGATTTACGGACAAAATATTATCAATCTTTCCCCAGGAAGCGAAATATTACGCCGAGCAGGGAGCGCAAGTAAAGTGGGTAGGGCATCCACTCGTAGATCTGATGGATCGAATTCCCGATCGTGCCGTGGCACGGCAACAGTTGGGCATTGGTAGCGATGAGTTAGTGGTTGTCCTATTACCGGCATCGCGATCGCAGGAACTCAAGCTTTTACTACCAGTGATGTTACAGACTGCACAGATTATCCAAGCGCGCTTACCACAGGTGAAATTCTGGATACCCCTCTCTTTGGAGAAGTATCGATTCGCGATCGAAAGTCTGCTAAAGGAGTATGGAATTGAAGCACAGGTTGTTTCCCATCCATCCCAAGTGTTGATTAGAGCCGCAGATTTAGTCTTGTCGAAGTCTGGCACTGTTAACTTGGAAACAGCACTCTTGAATGTACCGCAAGTCGTTCTTTATCGTTTAAGCAACTTTACAGCCTGGGTTGCTCGCCACTTGCTCAAGTTCTCGATTCCATTTATGTCGCCAGTAAATCTTGTGCAAATGAAAGCGATCGTGCCAGAATTTATGCAGGAAGCTGCTATCCCGGAAAATGTATCTCAGGCATGTCTGGAACTACTTTTAAACGAACAATTGCGTCAACAGATGCTGTATAACTATGCGGAGATGCGGAACTGCTTAGGAGGTAGTGGGGCAATAGAACGGGTAGCAACCGAGATTTTAGATACATTAAAGTGATGTATTGAATTAGAGAGCATTTATACTAAATTCGCCAAAGATATAAAGGGGTTCAGGATGGAAAGGGAAGATTTTATCAAGCGATATGATGCAGGCGAACGAGACTTTGCTACAGCCGAGCTTGGTGGCGCGGATTTAAGTAACATCGATTTGAATGATGTCGATCTAGGAGGGGCAGATCTAAGTGGTGCAAATTTTAGCAATTCTATACTGGGGCACACCACAAATTTGAGCGGGGTCGATCTGCGCTACG
>JANMRU010000107.1:0-4729 GCA_031388585.1 Pseudanabaena sp. SOY_30_concoct_251
ACGGGCTGATGGATATTGGGAACGCGGTTTGTCGCTCTGGGATATCGCCGCTGGGATCGCGATCGTCCGAGAGGCTGGTGGACAAGTTACCGCTTATGATGGTAGCGCGCAAGATCCTAAGAGTGGGAGGCTTTTGGCTACTAATGGGCATATTCATCAACAGGCGATCGCGGAATTAGCACAGGTCAAACCATTAACAGAGCAATTCCCAATGCGGGACTAGTTAAGAATTTTGAGAATCGCCAAGGGAGCGACGAGCTAGCTTACAGTAGGATTTGACGGTCTCATAGGGCATCTCTAAATCTTGCGCGATCGCCTCTAGAGACTCACCTAACTCACGCCTTGCTAGAATCTTTGCCCAAATCGATGCCGACTTTAGGGTGTGATCGCTATCGGGATTTTTTCTGATATTACGGAATACATCTGTCAGATATTCTATCCGCGTGCACAAATGCTCTTGGAGCGGGGATCTGACTGAGGATGGGATATTCTCAGCCTTGGGCGCTCCCAGTTGTGTTTGCCCCAAACCAAATGTGGTTTTGTGTCCGGTGCCGCAGTAGGGCGCGAGGCGAATCAGGGCATAAAGCAAGCGCTCGAAATCAGGATTGTTTTTGGCGCTGCGATTGACTCCAAACTCTACTGTACCTGTAAAGCCTGTGACAAAGCCTTGCTTGCCGACTGCTGTTTTCGCACAGGTGAGATTGTAGTTGCTGACGAAGATATTCTCATCTATCCAGACGAGAAAGCTTTCTTGGTCGAAAGATTGAGGTGCAAAGTTATTCCAACGGCGCAGGTAACTGTGAAAGATATTTGCAGGGATTGGCAATGGGAGGTGATGACCTTTGTGACGGAAGCTGGTGGGTGTGAGGAAGCTAAGGCTGAAATTTCGTTGCGTGGGCAGCGGCACTGACCAGATTTGGTTGTATGTAGTTGGTGGTAGTGCGATCGCTATTTGATCGAGCTTAAATGATGTATCGCAAATATCCACAGTTTGGGGTGGCTGAGATAGCCAGCGATCGCACCATTGACAGAGGGATGGGTATAGAGCCGCGATCGACCATGTGTAGGTATTGCCTGCAATTACCTGAATGTTTTTGGCATTGGTTTGAAATTGCCCTTGTAGGGGGGAGATGGCAAAGGGTTTTTCGGCTTGACCGTCGTGCAGGTAGGCGGAAAGTTGGGGATCGTTGTAAAGTACTTGGTGTAGGAACCAGGCATGTAGCCCGATGGTGTAGTTATGGGGGAGGGCGCTATTTGTGGTGGCAGTAAGGCTAAGTGTGAGGCAGACAAGCTCGGTGTCCTGACTCCAGTTTGTTTTTGGTAGTTTTTTGTAGCGCGGCATGGTGGTTATGTTTTTCGGGAATGCAAACTCCCATGAGAGCGCATTTTAGATTGTGTGGATAAATACTGAAAAAGCGATCGCCTGTAAAATATATATAGTTCAGGAGCGATAGCCATGATAATGATCGCGTACTTTTCCAGAGATGGCGATCGCGGCGGAGCAAATATTAAAAGCTTAAGGGACTAATAATTCAATTCGATTTTGTCTAGGCGCAAGAGTTCACGGTAGGTTCCTTTGTCGTAGTTGGTGAGCATGACATTCCAGTAGTTTTGTGTGGCGATACCTAAAGCCAGACCGAGGGCAACAGGCATGGAGTATACCAGGCGAATTTCTGGGTCGCTGTATTGTTGTTGAATCGTATTTAAAACTTTGAAAATCTCTCGACAGTATTGCGACCAGTCTTCTCCTTGTGCGATTGTCCCATTCCCGATACTCCTCATATAAATGCGATCGCCCCAAGTGCGAATGCTAGAATCTTCTATATTGATTTTGTGTGCCGAAACATCAATTGCTAGAGTTACTTTCCCAGTGTTGGTGCCAGCCACAGATTCGGCAATATTTCTCTCGCTAATATTTCCGTCGAAATCTAAATTGAGTGGATCACCAGCAGGGTTAAGAGCCTTGATCTCAAATTTCTCAAACTTGGCAACATTCTCTTTTAGATGTCTACTTGTTTCAATGATAGGAATATATTGCTTTAGAGTACTGTCAAAGTGAAAGATCATGATTCGTGTATGGGCAAGCATCGTACCGATCGCGATCGCCACACTTGTGGGGCCAATACAACCTATGCAAAATGTGGCTTTGGGGGCGCGTCGTTGCAGTTGAGTCATGCCATATTTGAGTACGGTGAGGAAACGCTGTAACCGCTCGGTGTTAAATATATCTTCATTATCACTACCATATTCAAACTTCAAGTCGGCTAAATCTATGTGCAGGTATTTTGCTAGATTTTCTGCGTGATTTTTGAGATTGTTCTGGACTTCTATCGCTTGAAAGAGTGATTTGAGTGCATCATTAGCATCGGCTTTATTGGCAATTCTGATCGCGATGGGAATGGCGATCATCGTTTCCAGATATTTATGCTTTTCTCTTAGCTTGTACCAAGTACCAAAGATGCACAGGAGGATAAAAACTGGGAAGATGATCCAATATGCTGCTTTGAAGGGATCTGGGAGCAAGCCTGCCGCCGCAGCGCCTAAACCAGCAAAAGCTGTGATCCGATTTTCCAGGAGTGCTTCTGGGATATCCTTTATGCGGGTGATCAGGGAGCGATCGCTAGGCTTGTTATGTTGCAGCGCCATATCTTTGCGTTTTTAAGATTTCTCTCAATTATTTTATACCAATCAGAAATTGATTTAATATGCAATCCATGCAGGCATTTTTGACACGAGTTAATTTCCAGCAAGCATGGGAGAAGGTAGCTGATAATCAGGGCGGTGCGGGGGTGGATGGCGAAATGATCGCGCACTTTGCCCGACATGCTGATGCGTATCTGGATAATATGCGACGGGCGATCGCGGATGGTGAATATCGCCCTATGCCACTGCGACAAGTTTTTATCCCGAAGAAGGATGGGGGCTGGCGAGAACTACGCATACCAACTGTGCGTGACAGAATCGTGCAGCAAGCGATGTTAAATGTGCTGTATCCATTACTGGAGAAGGAATTTGAGGCATCTAGCTTTGCCTATCGACCAGGACGATCGCACAAAATGGCGGCGCAGCAGGTATCGACGTGGTATCGACAGGGTTATGAGTGGGTTTTGGATGCTGATATTGTGGAGTATTTTGAAAATGTCCGCCTGAATAGGTTGATGGCTGAGGTGCGTGAGCGGGTTGCGCCCAAAGACTTATCCCATGGTGCGGCAATCCTGGAGCGGCTGATTCCGGCTTTTTTGCAGGCGGGGGTTTTAACTGATGCGGGGATTATTTTGCCGGAAAAGGGGCTGGCTCAGGGATCGGTGATTTCGCCGATTTTGGCAAATGTGTACCTGGACGACTTTGATGAAATCGTGGCAGCATCTGGCTTGAAACTGGTGCGGTATGCGGACGATTTTATCGTGATGGCGAAGAAAGAGCGGCGGATTCTCAAGGCAAAACAGGAAATCGCGGAGTTGTTATCAGGAATAGGTTTGCAGTTGCATCCTGACAAAACGCAGATTACCAATTTTGATAAGGGGTTTCGTTTCCTCGGTCATGCATTTGTTGGCGATTTGATGTTGCCGGAACAGAAGAATGAAGGCGGAAGAGGGAAGAATGAAGAGGGAAGGGGGAAGAACGAAGTGCGGTTGGTTTATGCGGATCCACCTGCAGTGGTAACGTCGGTGCAAATGGCGATGTTGGAGGCGATCAAAGCGGCGCATAAGCCGATTCCGCCGCCGCTGTATGTGGTACTGGGCTATAAGATTCGGGAGAAGGTGTCGGTTGCGATTTCGTCGAGTGAACCTACGTGGGTGAGTGGTATGTCTGCATTGTATTTGGTTAAACAGGGAACGATGCTGCGCAAGGAGCAGGGGCGCTTTTTTGTCAAACTGCCGGATCGTGAGGAGGAGGAAATCCCGATGCGGGAGGTGGAGCAGATCCTGGTTTTTGGGAATGTGCAGATTTCTAATGCGGCAATTTCGGCCTGTTTAGAGGCTAAGATTCCGGTGATTTTTTTGACGCAGTTGGGTGGGTATAAGGGACATTTGTGGAGTGCGGAGTTGGGCAGTCTGGAGGTGGAGGCGGCGCAGTGGCAAAAGTTTGCGGATCTGGAGTTTCAGCTAAATATGGCACGGACGATTTTGGTGGGTAAGTTGGCAAATTCGCGGCAGTTGTTGCTAAGGCTAAATCGTAAGCGTCGGGTGGAGGGTGTGGGGACGGCGATCGAGCGGATGGAGGGGGATCGTGTGGCTGTGGGGAAGGCTGGGAAGCTGGATGCGATGCGCGGTCATGAGGGTGTGGCGGCGGCAAGGTATTTCGGTGCTTTGGGGCAGTTGATTACTAATTCGGCGTTTAGTTTGACGGAGCGCAATCGCCGTCCACCGAAAGATCCTGTGAACTCGTTGCTGAGTTTTGGTTATACGTTGCTATATAACAATGTATTGAGTTTGATTTTGGCGGAGGGGTTGAACCCATATTTGGGTAATCTGCACCGCTCGGATCGTAAGGAGACGCATTTGGCGTTTGACCTGATGGAGGAGTTTAGATCGCCAGTGGTGGATACGGTTGTGATCAAAGCGATCAACCAGAGGATCTTTAAGCCCACGGACTTTACCTGGTTTGATGGTGATGGCGGCACGTACCTGATCGATACGGCAAGGCGGGTATTTCTGAGGGAGTTTGAGGAGCGCATCTCGCTAAAAATTTCCCACCCTGATGTGCAGGAGGCTGTGTCTTATCGACG
>JANMRU010000113.1:0-3856 GCA_031388585.1 Pseudanabaena sp. SOY_30_concoct_251
TAACGATCCAATTGAGCTGCTGCTAGTAACTTTTGTGACAACACCAACCAACCTTCAGTCCGCTCCAATTGGGTGTTAGATTGCAGCCCGAGCCTCTTCCAAACAACTAAAAAGCTTTTCCATCATTTCAGCATCAACAAAGGGAGATGTGATATAGGACTTAATTGAAACGATCGGCTCACCATAAGAACTCATTCGATAGCGCTCTGTTAAAGACAGAGACAGTCCATATCCATCTTCCAATTGTTTCTGAAGAATTGAAAATAGATAACGATTGTAATCATTATGAAGTCTCAGTTGATCCACTAATTCTGGATTTGTGATTTCTTGATCATAGGTTAACTTAGCATCTGCACCGTCAGGATAAATCCTAAAAAGTGTAACAGATCCACAATTATATTCGTTGAGAATGCAACCATAAGGACTACGTTCAATTCTTGATCGTAGCATCCCAGCCATGGTCACAATATGCCCTAAGATAGCTCGATAACCTTCTTTGCCCAACAACTTCAAATTGGCTAGAGTAGCAAGAGCTGAACTCCCTGCACGAGAAGTTTCCAAGGTGAATCGCCCTGGATGATAATGACCATCATGGAAAAGATAGGGCATCTCCTCTACATTTCGAGCAATGAGAGATAAGTCATTGAAATCACGACAAATAAACATACTTGAAGCATAGGGAGTATAGCCAGTTTTATGAAAGTCAAAGCCAATAGAATCTGCCTTTTTCAACCCTATCAACTTATTTGAAGTATCAGAAATTGACTGTATAGTGCGCGCAGTAAACCTCATTGGATTGTCATTAAAATCATAGTCATTAAAGACTGAAAATGCCCAGCCAATGACGGCATCTGCATGAACATGTGGCTTATAGGAAAGCTTGTACTTTCTCACTAACTCGTCACGAAGCTCTACAACAAAGTCAATGTTATCAATTCCAAAAGCATCAGTTGTCCCCATTGTTGCAATAATACAGGCAATTTTTTCGCCATTTTGCAAGAGTTTATGGGCTTCATTCTCCAAAGCCTTCAGATTCATTTGGTTATCTCTATCACTTGGGACAGCTACCAAATTCCTTGTTCCAAGGCCGAGCCATCCTAGTGCTGTGAGATTTGAGTAGTGGGCAACATCACTGCACAGCACCTTGGCATCTTGCCTAATACCCTCCTTGAAAGACCCTGGAAGAGCTTTCTCAGCACCAAGCTTCACCGCGTATAAATTTGTTCCTGTACCACCAAATGTGAAAAAACCGCCTGCTTGGCCTTGATCGTATCCAATGAGTTTGGCACACATACTGATAGCTTCCAATTCTGCTTCAGCAACGCGGTGACTAAGCTCATCTGAAATCAGATTGGCATTTGTAATTGAGCCAAACATTTGCCCCACAATAGAGGCAATCGTTGCTGGAGGTATAATATTTTTCTGAACCTTAGGGTGCCCCCAGTTTAGCATTCCCTGTAAGTAATCACTTAATGTATCTATAGTTTCATCTAGTGTTGACAATGATTCAGGAATGCAGCTATTTCGAGCAGAATCATAGTTTAAGGATGATCTTTCACCCCAGAAAGGAGCAGTTGTTTTAAGCTGATTAATAGAATTAAGGCTTCTGTTAATGGTTTGAATGAAATAGGAGTCTTTTGCAACGTCAGGGGTTGGTGAAGGGAAGAAACTGTGAACCTGCTTTAAAATTTCTTCATAGTCATAATCATCTTTTGCACTACTATAGCTTGAATATAGGTGGGTCATTGGGAGGAGTAATCCTTTCATTCGCAGCAGATCGCGAACTTCAGGTGACATTTGTCCAATTCTTAGTCTCTCTGTTTGATTGGTCGAAATTTTTCCCCAAATCTCATTTGATCGTTCGAAAAGACGCTGCAAAGCTTGTATTCCAAAATCTGTAATATGATTAATTTTTGCCAGATTTAAAACAATAGGCAAATCTGCTTCTTCTATTACAGGCTTGATGTCCTCCTCAAAGCTATTAACATTTGCAGCATCGAGTTTCCCCTCACAAATAATAATAATTCGACTTGAATAGCTACGATCTATTTTGACATTCATGTTTGGCAAAATTCTTCCAAAGAAATAATGACTTTAGCACTTGTCCTCCAGTCAACAGAGATTTGCTTTGCAAGCTTATTCAGACAGCTATTCTGAAAATCTCTGGACTACTGTAACAAAGTATTCCCTAGATTAATTGCGATCTTAACTGTATGTCGGTCTCAAATAAAGTATTCCCTAGAGTAACTGCGATCTAACGTCATGCGGCTCACCGGACGCCGATACACTTTGCATCACAAACGATTGAGTAACAACGTTCCGAGTGCAGCCGCTGGTTAGGCCATTATGACATGCATTTCTCCCCATTATTTCTTCTCTTGTACATAATTACTTATGGAGGCCAAGAAGCGTCGAAAGCACACTTCCTGCAATTGCTCCACCAAAGCCAAGGAACGCGGCAATGAGCGGAACCCACCATCGCTTCGCACCTAATTCTTCGATGGCACGAGTATGAAGCCCAATTGCAGTATTCAATAACGTTTGAATCTGTTCACCAGTAAGAGGCTTAGTTGTAAGCAACTTGCGCTGATCATCGGGAAGTTTCGCAATTTCAGCAGGAGTATATTCTTGGCCAGTTTCGGCATCTAAGTTCTTAAAGACGTATCTCCACCGCAATGCGGCCTTCAGCTCTTCCTCGTTCTGCAAGTGATAGGTTATGAAAAACTCCCGATGTTCGTTGAATACACCGTTCCACCGAGCAACCGTTCGAGAATCACGACTTCGATCAAGTTCCCAAGCCCAGTCCTTGATTTTTCCTTCCGGTCGCTTTGCTGATGCCATCACTTGTATTGCAGCTATTACATCCGCAAGCCGCCCCTGTCTAAGGTATGGATCCATATGTGGTAGCACCTTCTTCTGTTTCCGCGCAAACTAGCTCTAGTGGGTATAACCGTAGTATATGTGGCTAAATAACCTTAGTGCCTTAGAGAGAAACACTCAAAGTAAACATTGGTAAGCCTAACGGTTTGGAGTTGAGCGGCAGTGCGTAACTTTTGCTCTTGTCCTGAATATCATAACTCTAGCCGCTCCAACGATGTGTTATCTCTCTGTGCGATCGCCGATCGCCTCTCCCTATCTAGAGTTGCCAGCGCCGATCCCACGAACCATCTTTCAATGTAACCGAGAATTTGTCGCTAATCTTTGAGATCGCCTATCAACGCAGACAGGTATCTCTCGCTACTCTTTTCGATAATCTCTGCTGCGCTGGCGAGATAACGGCTCAAATCAGCGGCGACAAACAACCTCGAACTCAGCACCAGCAACTCTCAATCGTCCGCTGCATTTGAATTGTTAGACCGTGCCTCACCGATCGATTCCAACTGACACTCCTTTCTTCATTTCTATCTAACCTTTTTGGGGTAGACTTCAAATTCAGAACGCGCACGAAAGAAACAGACATCAAACTCAAAAAAGAAATTGGCTTGCCCCAAGATCAGAGGCACATCGGCTGCTTGTGTCCAGGCAAATGCTAGGTTAACCGTTGGGAATGAACTAATTTGAGCATCAACAACAACAGCGCGAGCTTCAAATCGAGCTAAGTTCCCTGCCAATAAAACCGAGAGCCTCTCGTTCTCCCAGATTAACCCCAGTTGTAGTCCTAAGTCGTATGGCAAAACATTAACGCTTGCACCTGTATCTAATAAGCCTTCAACGTTCAGGGATTGACCATTCAGACTGAGCGTCAAAGGCAGATATGGCATTCGATCGACCATGCCAAGGCTGCTGTCAATAATTTTGTAGGGGAATTTCTGAGCGTCAACCATTCTGCCCTTGTTTCGTAGCCAGAAGGTTCATT
>JANMRU010000126.1:0-7088 GCA_031388585.1 Pseudanabaena sp. SOY_30_concoct_251
GAAAGAGCGATTCAAAGATTGCGAGAGGAAGGGTTTTGCCCCTATTGGCATCAAAACATTCCCCCTAATGATGGTGGGCTTGCTGTAGGTCAAGTTGCAGCGATTTTCCGTCAATGAAGGGGCAAAGCATTCGGCGGCTATGCAATAGACGGATAGTGGATAATAATCGAAGGGGCGAAGCATTCGGCTATCAATATTTACAATTTACCCAAAATGCTTCTACCGAATGCTTCGCCCGTACGGATTTTAATAAAGCGCGCGATAAAAGCAATTCCCATTATGTGTTTAGCAATTCCAGGAAAAATTCTAAGTATTAGCGGCGATGACGATCTCACGAGATCGGGCAGAGTCAGCTTCGGTGGCGTTATCAAAGAAGTGAGTTTGGCATACGTCCCCGAAATACAGATAGGAGATTACGTCATTGTGCATGTCGGATTTGCGCTCTCTAAACTAGACGAAGCCGAAGCCGAACAAACGCTCCGCGATTTAGCGCAAATGACCGTAGAAGCCTGAGCAAATAGGGCAAGGAGAGTTCGAATGAAATTCGTTAACGAGTTCCGCGATGCCAAGATCGCGCAGCAGCTAGGCCAGGAAATTTGCGCGCTTGTAACCCGCCCCTGGACGATTATGGAAATTTGCGGCGGACAAACCCACGCGATTGTGAAGTACGGCATAGACGAACTGTTACCTAAAGAGATCGCTCTCATCCACGGGCCAGGTTGTCCTGTCTGCGTTACATCTGTAGAAATTATCGATCGCGCGATCGCGATCGCTTTTCAGCCCAATACGATCTTGTGTTCGTTCGGCGATATGTTGCGCGTGCCGGGCAGCGAGATCGATCTACTATCTGTCAAAGCTCAGGGAGGCGATATTCGCATTGTTTACTCTCCCTTAGACAGCTTAAAAATCGCACAGCAGAATCCTGCTAAGCAAGTTGTCTTCTTCGCCGTGGGATTTGAGACAACCGCTCCCGCTACAGCGATGACCATCTATCAAGCGAAAAAAATGGGGCTTCAGAATTTCTCCATGCTTGTTGCCCACGTACTCGTTCCTCCTGCCATGGAGACAATCCTCAGTTCACCTGAATGCCGCGTGCAGGGCTTTCTGGCGGCTGGTCACGTCTGTACTGTGATGGGATATAACGAATACGTGCCAATTGCCAAAAAGTACAGCGTTCCTATTGTTGTGACGGGCTTTGAACCCGTGGATATTTTGCAGGGCATTCATCTGTGCGTGCAGCAATTGGAGGAGGGAAAAGCGGCGGTGGAGAATCAGTATACTCGTTCCGTGCATCGAGATGGCAATACCAAAGCTATGCAACTGATGAGCGAGGTATTTCAAGTTGTACCGCGTCAGTGGCGAGGAATTGGTGAAATTCCCGCCAGCGGTCTGAGTATCAAAGATGAATATGCAGAATTCGATGCCCAAAACTGCTTTCCATTGACATCTATGGAAGAGAATGAGATGTGGCAAAACGAAGCAGATTTATGCATTAGCGGGCTTATTCTGCAAGGCATCAAGAAACCACAAGAATGTTCTGCATTTGGCGTACAATGCACACCCGAACATCCCTTAGGAGCACCTATGGTTTCCTCAGAAGGGGCTTGTGCAGCATACTATCGCTATCGTCAGTATAATACCCATGCCAGAGTCTAAAGATTTTCATTTATCCTGTCCCATTCCCATTCAACAGTACCCCCATGTTCTGATGGCGCACGGAGGCGGAGGGAAACTCATGCACCAGTTAATTTCCCAAATGTTTCTACCTGCGTTTGAAGTACCGAAATCTATGCAGCACGATGCCGCTGTATTCGAGTTAGTAACAAGAAACCAGAAGTCTGTTTTACCTAAACTTGCATTTACGACAGATTCATATGTAGTAAAACCATTAATCTTTCCTGGTGGCGATATTGGTTCGCTGGCAGTGTATGGCACGGTAAACGATCTGGCAATGGCTGGAGCGCGTCCACTCTATCTCAGTGCCAGTTTCATTTTGGAAGAAGGTCTTCTTATGTCTACGCTGTGGCAAATTGTCCAATCCATGCGAGAAGCAGCGCGGATCGCAGGCGTACAAATCGTGACAGGTGATACCAAGGTTGTTGATAAAGGCAAGGGCGATGGCATATTTGTCAATACTGCTGGGGTTGGGATGGTCGAGCACGATCTTGCGATCGCGCCCCAATCCATACGCGTAGGCGATGCCGTGTTGTTAAATGGCGATATCGGTCGTCATGGCATTGCGATTATGGCCGTGCGCGAAGGCTTGGAATTTGAAACGACCATCCAGAGCGATACAGCCCCACTTGCCGATCTGGTACTGGAACTTTTGGCGGCAGGAATTGAAATTCACATGCTACGAGATTTAACGCGCGGCGGTTTAGCCAGCGCCCTCAATGAAATTGCCTTTGCCGCCGATATTGGTATTGCGATCGACGAGAACCTGATTCCCGTGCGGGAAGACGTGCAGGGAGCCTGCGAAATTCTCGGCTTCGATCCGATCTATGTAGCCAACGAGGGGAGATTTGTAGCATTTGCACCCCAGGCTCAAGCAGAAAAGGCTTTACAAATTATGCGATCGCATGGCTCAAATAACAACTCAGATACTAATAGGCACCATACTTATGCTTGCCAAATTGGTAACGCGATCGATAGTTCAAATAGCCTGGTCACGATGTCTAGCAAGATTGGCGCAACTCGTATTCTTGACATGCTCAGCGGCGAGCAATTACCTCGCATCTGCTGATAAAGAAGAAGACCAGCTCTTCAATTATTTAAATGCCAGAGGAATTGCCTCTACTTATAAACTGCCTTGCCTTTTCCCGCAGGCATGACTGGATTTTTTTCAGAAACTCTGGAATAGCTTTCATCAGTGCCTGCTCGTTTGTCGCCAGATTACTAGGGCTGCTCTGGCGTCATAGATTGAAGGCTTTCATCTCTGTGCTTGCCTTTCTTTGAGTTGAGCTACAATTGCAGCCCGATTCTGTGCAGCACATTCTAAGAGTTGAGCGATCGCCTCCTCAACAATCACCTCTTTATATGGAGCATCCGACTTACCCAGGTCTAGCTGTAGCTGTAAGTGAAAAATATCAAGCTGCTTCAGAATTTCCTCATTCAACTGAAACGTGCATTTGCGTATTGCTAGCTTGTTGGCTTGTTGACTTGTCAACTTGTTGGCTTGTTGACTTTCTAGCAAAACTACTTGTTCTAAAGTTGACAAGTTAACTTCCTGACTTACCAGCTTCTTAACTTCTCGGCTTGTTGTCTTTTCCTCTAATTGACTAATAGTTCCTTCGGCTTGTTCTTCGTCTTCCTGGCTGGCTGTATTGTTAGATTGCTGACTTGTCAACTTGCTGACTTGTTCAAATCCTGCCAGGACACTATCGGTTGAGGTGAGAGGGTCATTGGCATCGGTTAATCGGGCGCGTGGTTTTGCCATTTACTTATCTCCTACAGCAATAAAATCGGCGATCGCTTGGTAAGGCTGTACTAATTTTTTGTCGCCAGAGTAAGTATGAATCGGTTCCCCTGCAAGGTTGGACTCTGCAAACTTGACCGACTTTGGCACTGGTTCAAAGACATGAATATCTTTTAGTCGTTTCCTGAGCGATGCCAAAACGTCTTGAGTCATGATCGTGTTTTCTGCCATCGTTGGCAGGACACCCAAAATTTTTAGCTTGGGATTGAGCCTTTTTTGTACGCTCTGGATAGTTTCCAGTAGTGCTGCCAGTCCTTTAAGCGCAAAAAATTGGCACTGCACTGGAATTAGAACCGCATCAGCAGCAGTCAAGCCATTGATGGTCAAAAGCCCTAAAGATGGCGGGCAGTCGATCAGGATGTGTTTGTATTTGTCCTTAATTGGCTCCAGATATTCTTTGAGTAAGCCAAAGTTGCCTACTTTAGACAGAATTTCTGGCTCGCCTTTAGCTAAGTTTATATCTGAAGGTATCAGACTCAGACCGGACGGAGTTGTAACTATGGCATCTAGAGCAACAGCTCGTTCTGTAATCAACTCGTAGCTGGTGAGTTGATCTTCTTGTACTTCTACGCCTAAGCCGGTAGTCAAGTTTCCCTGGGGATCTAAGTCAACTGCCAAGCACGAACCAGTTTTAACTAGTAGTCCACCCAAGCAAATAGCGGAGGTTGTCTTAGCAACCCCTCCTTTCTGGTTGGCGATCGCAATTTTCATAAAGTTATCTTCCTGACTTGTTAACTTGCCAGCAAGATATAAATACAGTAAGTCGCCCTGAATAGCAAGTTGTATTGTTGACTTGTTGAAAGTGTAATCTGGCTCTTCATGTAGTTGGCTTCCTGACTTGTTAGCTTTTTAGGAAGTCATAAATATGGAAAGTCAACCTGAATGACAAGTTATATTGTTGACTTTTCACGTCTCCAATACCTATCGATCGAGATGAGTAGCCTAGATTTAGCGATCGCCAACCTAACCTAACTGATTTTCTAAAATCAAACCATTCAGTTTTTCCTCGTCAAAGGCAATACCTCTACGTTCGAAGTAACGACGAAGATTAATTCGGATGAATAAATCTTTGAGTTCATCAGCGATTTCTTGAGGAGGATTTCCGGATAGAGCAGTAGCAATTAAGCGGTCTGCTGCTTGAATTTCACCGCAGTCAATAGCTAGAGAGGCTGCACTGCGGTGCAGAACCGAGCGGGTAGGTTCTGCATTTAGATCGCTAGCTACCAATGTCGCCGCACTAGCTTCTTTCTCAAAGGCTTGTCGAAATAACAGATCTGCTCGCTCTAGATCGCCTCTAAGCTTTGCCGTAAAAGCCAATTCTGCTAAATCCATTGCCTGCTGGTGTAAATCTTGAATCTGACTCATTTTCTCACCATGAAAGATAAAGGTCTACTAAACTCAACTACGATGATGCAAGCTGGAAATGCGCCATCAGAAGGACTTGTCTGTTCCATTTTCTGTTTGATCCTGGCCTTAACGCGGCGATCGTCGCCTCTACGAATACCCGAAACTTCTAAGCGAACTTTATTCTGGAAGGGCAGTTCATTGGTGTCATCCTTATTACCAAGCCAGTAGTCGAAGCCAGTGCCTTTACGAGAGCGCTCGATGACTGTAAAATCCGTCAGTTTACCGATCAACATAAAAGCAATACCATAGGCAGCTTGCTCGGTAGTATATTCCTTGTCATTCCAGCAACGCAGCATTTGATCCGTAACAGTCTGCCAGTAAATCTGGAAAGTAGCTTCAAAATCTCCATTGACGGTAATTTCCACGCCCTGCGAATGACCTTGCTCTTCTAAGCAAATGGCACAGGCTTCTGCCAATGCTGCACCAAATGATGGTGTAATTGCAGGTAAACCTTCTCCTAGCTTGGCTAATAAAATTGACTGAACGTCTTTCAAACCTGCTCCATATAACTTGCGCTTGATATATTCAGATTATTTATACCTAATAAAATTGCAATAGTCCATTATCTATATTTTATAGGCAATTCCCATAACTCTTTCACCACCCCAAGACAGCGATCGCCTCTTCCTTATCCCGCTCCGACACCTCCAAATACTTCTGCAAGCTAGCCAGCGATGAATGACCCGATATTTCCTGAATATGCCTGAGTGGAATTCCCGCACTGCTCATGTGCGTCAGCGCCGTCCTGCGAAAGCTATGGGTACTTACCCCTTTAATCCCTAGGTAATCACAGTATTTGCGCAGGATCAGGTCAGCCGCGCGGGTGGTAAGATGCCCGTCCCCCTCTCTGGCAGGGAATAGATAGCCGAGATCTGGCAACCCTACCTCATCCAGAATCTGAGCCAATTGATCGTTAATTTTGACAGTGCGGGTCTTTTGAGTCTTGGTCGTGGTGCGTCTGAAGGTAATAGAGAGATCGCCCACATCTTCTCTCTTTAATTGGATAGCTTCAGCAATACGGCAGCCGGTGAAATAGCAAATGCCAAACAGGAGGCGGTAGCGATCGCTCATGAGGTTAAACAGATCGCCCAGGCGATCGCGGGTCAAAATTTCCGCCTGACCATTTCTATTGACCTTCATCTCGAACCGACCTCCCTACTTCTTAATTTGGAGATTTTACGAAGTGTGTTTTGCTGATTCTACTAGGTTTTATGACTTTTGCGATCGCAAAAACATAATTTACTGATAGCTAATTGCAATAGTATTTACACTTACATAATTATCTGTAATTAAGCTAAAAATGTCTTTATGTACTTACAGGAATGTCGGTGTAACCCTATTTATTGCAATGCATTTATTTCCAACTAACTCAGGTTTTAGTAATAATGGGTCTGGTCGCATCCTTTACTAAAATTGAGTGTCTCGTCTCAACTTTTATGCAATAGCGCGATCGCACGGAACTCAAATCTCGATCTGTCGATTATTCAATTGAAATTGGTATAACTCAAATCGTTGCCAATCGAAGTGATTACACAACGGTTATGATTGTCATCCATACTGACCTGACCGTTTGAAAAGCCTTTTCGAAATTTTTCGGTGTTATATCAAGTCAGGTTAAACACCCATAATTAAGCAACCTCCTTGAGATCTATGTCAGGCCACCAATGATAGGAGGTTAGGCCACGGATAAGATCCTTCTGTCTGAATAAATTTTGGCAACGCTGATAGACCAATTCTTCAACCTCTGCAATACTGTCAAATGCCTGATTGGCTAAAGGCTGATTAATCAAAGGCCATAGCCGTTCAGCCGGCTGTAGTTCTGGAGAGTATGGGGGCATGGGGACTAGGTGAATTCCCTCTGGCACTTCTAAATTTTGACTGGTATGCCATCCAGCCTGGTCTAATGGCAGCACAATCCGTTTGGATTTGCCCACACCAAAATGATCAGCAAAGTCCTTCAAAACCTCAGAGAACAAATCTGTGCGCACATAAGGCAGAATCCACCAATAGGTTTCTCCAGTTTTGGGCTCAACAAAGCCATACAGCCATAACCATTCTCGTTTCCAAGCGAGGGAAGAAAAGCCCTAGTATCGACCTTCAAGAAGTGACGCGCATAGATGCTTACCTACAGCAGCTCAAAATTACTCAACCCCATTTACCCAAAACAGTAAAGCATGTCGTCGTCGATGGCTTCTATAGCAAGGAA
>JANMRU010000143.1:0-9617 GCA_031388585.1 Pseudanabaena sp. SOY_30_concoct_251
GTCTTACCGCTTGAAAACCTGAATAAACAGGCACTTGCGGATGTAAGACTTCTCTTGTTACCGAATCTGCAAACTTTGTCAGGTGCCCAGGTTGAGACTGTGAGTGAGTGGGTAATTAATGGTGGTAGGCTGATTGTGACTGGCCCCATTGGGCAAAAATCTCCCCCTGATGTCCAGGCAAAATTGCGTAGTCTGCTTGGTGCTTATTGGCATGGACATTTGGCTGAACCGACAAATTTACTTGTGCGCTCTGATATGTCCTATAGCTGGGCGCTCTCTGTGCCTAGAGTAAATACCACAACAGTTGATAGCGGTGGTACGCTGAAGTTAAGTAGCAGTAAGACTTTACCTGTTGCCTATTGGAGTGATAATTCTGCCGCAGTTTTGGCTAATCAGAATATATTATTTCTGGGGTGGCAGTGGGGTATGGCAAAAGAACGCCAAGCATACGATCGCAGTTGGTTAATAGCGGCGGCAAATCGTCTCAACTCTACCGATAGTTCTACAAATCCCACTAATCCCACTAATCCCACACAAAATCTCACGCCAGAGCCACGGATTAGCAACCTGGAAGAGACTTCCATGCGCCAAGATATCCAAGAGCTAATTGGTCGGATTGAGAGTCGCATTGCTAGCAATCAAATCGCAAATAGCAATTTAAAACCTCCTTCGGCAACAATCCCATCAATTGCGATCGCCAAACAATTCCTCCAAGCTATGCCGACTATGATCCGCGATGCCAGATATGGCGAGGTCAGAACGCAATGGCAACAGACGAGACAAAGCCTTTGGCGGGATTATCCCATTACCTCTCTCTCCGCTATACCAGAAGTCCGCGCCATCTGGTTAGATCGTGGCACAATTGTCGCAGCGCGATCGGAACGCCAGCTGGCGGTTGTGTTCGATCGCATGGCAGCGGCAGGAATCAATACAGTTTTCCTGGAAACAGTTAATGCTGGCTATCCTATCTATCCAAGTAGTGTTGCACCTCAGCAAAACCCTCTCACTATAGGCTGGGATCCTCTTGCAGCTGCGGTCAAACTCGCCCACGAGCGCAAAATGGAATTGCACGCCTGGGTATGGGTATTTAGTGCGGGAAATAGACGACACAACCTGTTAATTGGCAAGCCAGCTGACTACATTGGACCAGTGTTGTCAGCCCATCCCGAATGGGCCGATCGCGGCCAAAATGGTGAAACATTTGCACCAGAAGGTAAACCATTCGTCGATCCCGCCAATCCATTCGTGCAAGATTATCTACTGAAACTGTATCGAGAGATTGTGACTCGTTACAAGGTGGATGGCATCCATCTCGATTATATCCGCTACCCACGTCAGGAGCCTGGAGCCGACTTTGGCTTCGGGGTCGCCGGTCGGAGTCAGTTCCAAGCTCTCACTGGTATCGATCCTATGAGTATTAGCCTCAATAATTCCTCGTTATGGTGGATGTGGACGCAATTTCGCGCTAAGCAAGTGAATCAATTTGTAGCCCGTGCCTCCAAAGAATTGAAGCAAATCAAACCCGATCTAGTGATTTCGGTCGCAGTATTTCCCTGGCGAAATATTGAGAGATTGACTAAAATTCAGCAGGACTGGGAAGTTTGGGCGGCCAGAGGGGATATAGATTTGTTGGTGCCGATGACCTACGCACCTGACACCAGCAGGTTCCTCCAGCAGCTTGTACAGCCCGCTTTAACAGGAGTGGCTCAGTCACCTGTGCTATTTTTGCCAGGGGTCTTGCTGCGGGATATGAGAGAAAATGAGTTATTAGATCAACTGCAAGCATTGCGAGACCTACCTTCAGGCGGTTATGCCCTATTCGCCGCCGAGCATTTGCGATTCAACTACGATCGCGTATTCAAAACGACAAAAGCTGAGCAGGATACGCAAATCTTGCCATATCGCAAACCATTTGCCGCAGCCATGTCACGTTATACGTTGCTTCAGCAAGAATGGAATGCTCTGCTCAAGATGGATAGCATCGCTGTCAGTGGTGAGAATTTGCGGCTGTGGCAATCTCACTCAGAAACTCTATCACAAGCCCTATCGACTTTGAATCAGCAACCCAGTCAAGCCAACCTCAAAATCGCGATGCTAGCTCTATCTAAAATGTCTACTAACCTCCCTACCTGGATGCGATCTGAAAAATCCGAGCGCCCCTATCGCGTTACGGCATGGTCAAATCGTTTGGGCGCGATCGCAGCTTTTCTGCGTTACGGCGATCGCACAGTATTGCAATCTAGTCCCACCACCACTACTCGTGCTGCTAATATTCCCTAATTTAGGAGCGAAATGAATCGCAAGGTTTTCAAAAAAGCTAACAGCCAATAGCTAACCGCTACATGGCTAGACGATCGAAAAAGTGGCATAGTGCGAGATGACAGCAAATCATATCCGAGGTAAAACCTTAAGATACTGACCTTTAGCGATTACGCCTATGTCGTCTCCTCCAGAGCAATATGCTAAGTTTGAACTTGACATCGATATTTCATCTCCATCTAACTTTGGCAAAGTTTTAGATGGCTTGAAAGCTTGGCACGAGAGGGATTTGATCGTCAATATCGATCTACGGCTGCGGATGCTGCTGCCCTTTGCCAGCTTTGCCAGAGTGAGTGCAGAGATTAAACCAGAATTACTTGAAGGACTTGATATCTGGCTAGGGTTAGGCATAATCACGCAAGCTGAGGTAATTCAATTTTGCGTGCAGGAACTTACCTGTGACTATGTGAAAGCGATTTCCCCCCAAATGGCTTCCGCCGCGCCGTCTCAATCTTCATCTCAGACTCGCTTGCACATTCCAATCAAATCAACAGAGATCCCAGCGCTTACCAATCAAGAAAGTTTAAATAGAGCGCTCGATCTCCCTGTTCGTGAAACTAGCGGACAAACTAGACAAGTAAATGAACCGAGTCGCGCAGCAGGTATGGCGCGATCGCTAATTGCCGAGTTTAGCTTAATCTGGTTACTGTTTCTGGGTGTATTCCTCGTTGTTGTATCCTCAGGCGTTTTAGCGGCCAGTCAATGGAGTCAGTTTCCACCACAAGGGCAATATTTGATTCTGTTTGCCTATACGCTGGCATTTTGGGGTACGAGTTTCTTGACGAATCGGCAAGGCAATTTACAGCTTACGACTCGCACATTGCAGTTAGTCACACTGTTGATCGTCCCAGCTAACTTTTGGGCAATTGACGGCTTGGGTCTGCTAACAAATCCTGTCGGCATAGCAATCAGCGCGATCGCAGGTATATCTTTATCCGCGATCGCCGTATCGCTTCTACGCCAGACAGCAATTCGCACATCAAGTTTTGCGATTATATCTGCAACGCTGCTGAGTTGGCTGCATTTAGGTTGGGGAGCGCGCTTTTATCCTTTAATCGCTGTATATCTAGGCATTTTTGGGGTGGCGATCGCCACTTTAATTGCACAGCGTCAGCGCCGAGCACGCTCTAATTTACACTCCAACTCAGAAGCCGAAAGTGAGAGTGCAGAATCAAATAGCCTGGGTTTTGGATTTCGCATAGATTTAATTGCTGGCGGATCGGCAATTATTCTATTAGTGGTGCGCGCACTAGGATTTGCTGATGTCAGGCTAAATCAACTGGGCTTAGCCTTTGGTCTTTGTGGCTTAATCGTCTATTTAGTTGGCAGTTTCAATCAAGGTTCTCGCCAAGCATCTGATAGCCAATCCAATTCAACATCGATTGACAGATCTCAGTCTAATCAAACACTGGGAATTGGGCTACTGGTATTTGGCTGGTTGGTATGTGTGGGAGAAACCTATCCCTGGCAAGCTTTAATTATTAGCTGCATAGCACTATGGTTGCTCTCGGCCAAATTACTACGCTCTGGCACGAAACCACAGCTAACAGCGATTTTTATCCTCGGCTTGCAAACAATTTGGCTCTGCATTCCCTTCATTCCAACCAATGTGCGGCAAAGTCTCACCAATTGGGCTGTCAGTATCACGGCAACATCCACAGGGGAACCCATACTCGGATTGCTTCTATTCCCTTACATCTGGCTGACGCTGTGGCTTGCAAATTCGCTGCGATCGCGCCGTCAAAGCGATTTAGCAAAGCATGGAGAAGTGCTTTCCCTAGTCTTTGGATTCCTGTTAACCTTGATCAGCGCCTTCAGTCCATTTACTCGGATGTTGAATCTGCTGCTATCAGCAGGAACGCTCTTAGTTCTTGAGAGACAGCGCGGAAGGAACGGTGAAACTGCAACTGGCTTAATCTATCTCACACATATCACAGGGTTAGTCGCGATCGCCTCAGCCATTAATTACTATTTTCCCAACCTAGCCTTCACAACTTGGTTGGGAATTATCATGGCGACAATGCTCCTAGAATGGGCAGCAGTATTTTATTTAGGACATCGACAAAAACAACGAAGTAGAGAGCAAGCAACAGGAACAGCTATATCTTCAACATCAGCAATTTTAAGAACGACAAGATGGGCTGAGAGTAGTTGGCATGTGGGGCTATGTTTGGCGGGTCTAAGTTATGCCATGTTATTGAGATGGATTAATCCAGTCTTGTCCAATGGATTAGATATACCCTCAAGTTGGAGTCTATTATGGCTGGTTACACCTGTTGCCCTTACTGGTTTGGGTAGTCGTCGCTATCTATCCCAATCTCGATTGGCCACAGATCTCAGCATTACGACTCTGGTATTAGTGCAGTTACTCACATTCTCTTCCCCCAGCTCATTATTGATTAGCTTGGGAGTTGCCACAATATTAATGCTGGCAAATATGCGCCAGTACGAGCATCTAGCATCAGGCGTTCTAACCATTGGGTTGGGACTGGGCTTTATCGGTGCTTTACTTTGGCTGCTCAAAGAGAACGATCCGATCGCATCTCAGATAACGTTCTACACAAATGGAGCAGCACTAAGCGTCATCATTCTCTACTCGATCGGTCACTGGTTGCGATCTCGGCGCGATCGCGCTCCCAGCAATTTAAACTTGCCACTCAATCAAATATATACGCAGTCGTTGGATTTTTGGGCTGTTCCCATCTCTGTAATATTGTTGACAATTCAAACATTAGCGATCGTCCCAACGATCTTGGCACGTGGGCTTGACATCAATTGGCTTGATTCTACAATTACGCAAACTTTCTTTAGCACCCTGCTAATCACTGTTGCTACTTTCTATCGCATCTGGCAATCTCCAACTGGATGGGCAGCCTGCATAGCAGCCTGGGGCATAGAATTACTCGTGCTTAGAGCTGTGATTATGGCTGGAGGCACACTAACCCATGCTGGAATTGCTAACCTTGGCTTGGGCTTAGCCACCCAATTGGGAGGGGACTGGTTGCACATGCGAAGAGGTATGCAAAGATATCCCACTAGTTGGCATATCCCTCCATTAGCCTTCGGCATATTGGGTTGGTTATTTAGTTTGTTAACATTTAGTGCAGCTTCAGGATTATATTCGCTGGCCGCAGTCCTGATTTGTATTGGCATTGGCCGTAGAGAAGCAGAATCTAATTCTGGGTTCAAAGCATTAATCAATCTCTCGATGGTCGGCATCACTTTCTCTGCCTATCAACTCCTGTTCTATCAATTATCCCAAAGTAAAGGCGGGAGCCTGGGTGATGGTTTGGTATTGATGGGAAGCCTTAGCACTGCGATCGCTATTACATACAAAATTGGCTCTGCCTGGCTAAATCCCTATCTCAAACTCTCCAAGCTGGAAATTGAAGCTTTTGCACATTTGCATTGGTTTGCAGGAACGAGTTTGTTACTAGTGGCGGCGTTATTTAAGCCTAGTCAGACAGGCGGATGGCTGGGTTGCATAGTCTTAGTAGTACTGGCGATTTATGCCGCTTGGCAGGGACGGAATAGCAATCTAGTGCTCCCTCGAACACAGGAAACATCAGAGACTTTGGAGCAAACGCCAGATCGACAATTAAATCCAGCCGCAGCGCAAGCCGAAGCTTGGGTGTATCTGGCAGTGGTGACAGGGTTAGGATCGCTGACATTTTTGTTCTACTTTGCTTACCCCGAGTCGCGCCTAATTGCCGCAATTATTCGACCCTATGCTGCCGCGATCGCCTGTATCGTTGCCTATGGCCTATTTGCCTTGCCTTGGCGCGAATGGGGATGGTCAGCCAGACCCTGGCAGCGATCGGCGGTTTGCTTACCGTTGGCGATCGTGGTACTGACGATGAGTGGTATCTCGGTAACTAGTCTCCTAATTGTTGCAACTTTCTACAGCGCGATCGCCAGGTTAAACAATGCCATTCGTCTCAGTTATCTCAGTATAGTTTTGAGCAATTGGGCATTGTTCCGTTTCTATCACAACCAAAATCTCACCCATTCGCTTTGGTATGTGTTGGCATTGGGCATGTCAGCTTTGTATATCCTCCAAGTAGAACCAAGTTTGCGATCGCTCGAAGCCAAAGAAACTCGCCATACTTTTCGCTTATTTGCAGCGGGGTCCATTGGCCTAACTGCGCTTCTTCACTCACCATCAGATTTACCGATGTCTTTAGTTGCTACAGCGATCGGGATCGCTTTCGTAGTTGCAGGCTTAGCTGTGCATGTACGGGCTTATCTATTTGTCGGAACGCTGACATTTGTGAGTGTGGTATTGATACAAGTTTGGTCGGCGATCGCGCAATATTCATTCTTAATCTGGGCGATACTAATTGGTGCTGGGATTGCGATTATTCTATTCGTGGCAAACTTTGAGGCACGGCGCGATCGCATGTTATCTTTATGGCAAGGTCTGGTGAGCGAACTTTCGACTTGGGAATAGATTCTTATTAAGACTACCGAAATTTCGGGTAAAAGCCCTAAGATTTTGAACTCTTTGATAATCTTGAGAACTTTGATAATCTTGAGAATTGGTTGAGGACAAAAATTGCGCGATCGCCATGTCGTATTGACTAGCATTTGTCTGTATAACCACCCCAACAATGTATTAGACTGAAAAACTGCTGTTAAGGTCGCTAGCACTGCGAATGAGGCAATGAGTACTACTGCGGAACACAGCTCTGATGGGCAAATTCGCTTAGTGCTATTTGAATCCACAATTTGTGAGAAGATAAGCAAGCAAAAACTTGAATATCTACTTATGAAGTTCTTAAAAACCAGTATTTCAGCATTATTTGCTGCGGTCACATTTGTCTCTAGTTCTCTAATTGTTGTTCAGGCATCCGTTGCAGACTCTAGTGACACAAAGGTAGCTCCTTCAGGCATGAAGACACCAATTGTCAATAGAGCGATTACCGAGAGCGAAGTGTTGGCTGCTCAAAGGGCTTGGGGAGAAGCATTGGTGGCTATTTCCACAACATATGAGGTGAAGGGCATAAAAGCTGCCAAAGCATTGGCTGAGAAAGTAATTGACGAAGCCTACGGTTACCAATTCGGGCCTGTCCTTTTCAAGCCAACACTCACTGTGGCTCCGCAGACGTTCCGTTCAACCCGTGCAGGAGCTTTGGCTTACTTTGTAGGGGATGATCCTGCCTTCCCAATGGATAATGGTTTTGCGTTGAAGGGCTGGCGAAAAGTAGAAATCAAGAATGAAGCGATTTTCATTTCTGGTAATACGGCTACTACGATGGGCAATGTGCTTATCACCGATAAAGACGGCAAGATTACTACAGTGGATAAGACTTGGCAGTTCTTTAAGGATGATCGCGGTAAGCTGCGCATCATTCTGCACCACTCCTCACTGCCTTATACAGGGAAATAGATCTTCAGTAGTGGATGATGCCGCTTGGGAAAGTCCCCCAACAAGCGCTTTTACCGGAACGGAGGTATCGGCTATGATGCAAACATTTTGACCGTCCGGTGAAGCGCAGGCCGTTAGATGTCTGCCTTAAACGATAAGCGATAATGCTAGGGTAAAAGTAGTGTTCAAACATAATTATCGTGTCTAATGACCTTACTAACTCTCAGCCTGACCGCCAAAATATCCTCAATAACCGTTATGCTCTAGAAAAAATTGAAGAACATTTGGGATTAGGAGGTATTCGCTATCAGGATACTATGTTTTTCACGAAACAGCAGTTAGCAGTACTTTTCGATGTTAGTGATGTCACCATTGAAAGATACATAGCTAGTCACGGTGAAGAACTGAGAAATAATGGCTACAGGGTGCTCAAGGGGCAGGCTCTTAAGGATTTCCTTAACACTACGGGTGGTATCCTCATCAATGAGGGTAGCAAAATAACTGTCTTAGGCATATTTAGTTTTCGGGCAGCTCTCAATATTGCTATGCTTCTCACCGAGAGCGATCGTGCCCGTATGATTCGCTCTCGCATCCTTGATATTGTGATTGAAGTAGTAGCAGAGCGATCGGGGGGACACACTAAATACATTAATCAACGGGATTGTGATTATCTGCCTTCTGCCTACCAAGAATTTAGTTATCGACAGATTTTTGCCAACGCATTGGATTCTTACTTAGATATGGGAAAAGCTAAGTATGGCATATTTGCAAATAAGATTTACCAACTGGTATTTCAGGAAAATGCCCAAGAATACAGGCAAATTTTGAATTTGGAGAAAAAAGACAAGGTGCGCGATACTCTCTATGCAGAGGTTCTAAAGGCGATCGCCAGTATAGAGAATGGTCTAGCGGAGGAAATGAAAGTTAAATCAGAGCAATTAGGACGTAAACTCGAGTCTTCAGAATTGGATCAGTTGATTGCAATCGCAGGGAATAACCCTTATCTCAAACCTATTATTGAAGATGCCCGAACCAAGATGGCAAGCCGAGATCTTAGTTTTAGAGATGCCCTCCATCAAAAATTAATATCTTATATTCAAACTGTCCCAGAATCTGATTTCGAGAAATTCTTAGGCGAAGCCAGTAGATCTTTACAAGAGCAACTAGCCGATCCTGAAGCATTAGCAGTCTTCCAACGCCTCAAGGATAGATAGTTAATGGATGAAATAATTTTTTACTTTGATATTAGTCACGCTATTGAGGTTCATGATTGGATTATTGATAATTCAGGTGGTCTAGCTGGAATCAACAATCTAGGGTTGCTAGAAAGTCCCCTAGCGCATATTCAAAATGATAGCTACTATCCGAGAATAGAAGACAAATTAACTCATTTAGTATTCTCTATAATTAAATTTCATGCTTTTACAGACGGCAATAAACGTTCTAGCATTGCATTAGGTAGCTATTTTTTGGAATTGAATGGCTACGATTATGCTGTGAAAAAGTTTGTTGTAGAAATGGAGAATATTGCAGTGTGGGTAGCAGAAGGAAAAATCAGCAAGGAACTGTTAGAATGGATAATTAATTCATTAATCTGTGAAGATAGTTACAGTGAATCATTAAAACTCAAGATTTTATACGCTATATCAGATTGAGATCTCCTCAGCCTTTCTTGTGCTCGTCTCCCCATAAATCACTGCACCCGACCGTGTGCTAAGATTTTTCGGCGTTGCTGAATGCAGATATGATTCATTAAGGAACTGGGACATTCCAGGATTTGAGGTAGTGAAGTAACTCACCTTACGCGGATGAAATGATAGAGTAAAAAAGGCAGAAAGGGGATAAGAGATCATGGACAAAGCCATACTAGATCTATACAGTGATTATCTCGTTAGTTCTTTTGGGGCAACCACAGCCACAGGGTTGTCGG
>JANMRU010000144.1:0-24025 GCA_031388585.1 Pseudanabaena sp. SOY_30_concoct_251
TTGTTCTAGACCCACCAGAAATACGACTGGAAACTCTAAGCCTTTGGCAGAGTGTAGTGTCATCAGTGTAACTCGATTATTATCTTCAGTCGAGTCGTCTAAACTAGAAGCAAGCGCTGCGTTTGCTAAGAAAGCATCTAACGAATTGTCTTCATTCTCTTCTGCATATTGGATTGTTGCGTTAACCAGTTCTTGCAAGTTGGATAGTCGGTCAGACGCTTCGTCCGTCCCCTGGGCTTGCAATTCAGACGCGTAGCCAGATTCTGTGATAATCCCCTGAATCACTTCCGTGGCAGACATAGAACTTCCTACCCCAATCCATTTCTGCATCATCTCGGTGAATGACAGCACAGCCTTTGCCGACCTGCCTGCGACCGTTTTGACTGTGGCTTCATCAGTCAAAACTTGGAATAATGGGATATTAAGAGCTTGAGCCGCTTCTACAAGGCGATCAATTGTGGAAGCTCCAATACCTCTTCGAGGAGTATTGATTATCCTCAGTAGGCTAACGCTATCAGCGGGGTTAGAAAGTACGCGTAGATAGCCTAACATATCTTTAATCTCGCGGCGATCGTAGAAACGCAGACCGCCAACAATCTGATATGCGATATTCCAGCGCACCAGCATATCTTCAAATGGGCGCGATTGGGCATTGGTGCGATAGAGAATGGCAAAATGTCCGAGGTTACAATCGGGGATTTCAGTTTGCACAGTGCGTATGCGATCTGTGACATATTGGGCCTCATCGATTTCGTCGCTGACTCGAGTCAGGACGATCTTATCCCCCGCTGGGCGAGTCGGTCGCAATGTTTTCTCAATCCGTTGTGTATTATTCTGAATTAGCTGATTAGCGACTTCCAGAATATTTGCAACAGAGCGATAGTTCTCCTCTAACTTGATCATGGTTTGAGTGCGATCGTCTGGTAGGCGATCGCCAAATGTCTCTTGGAATTCCATTAGAATCGTAAAGTCAGCAAGGCGGAAGGAATAAATAGATTGGTCGGCATCACCAACTACAAATGCAGAGCGCCCTTGCCAATTGTGGTCTTGCCTGCCCAAGCCATTGGTGGCGAGCAAGCGAATCAAGTCGTATTGAGTGCGATTAGTATCCTGATATTCGTCCACCAGGATGTGATGGAAGCGACGATGCCAGTAGTTCAGCACTTCTGGGTTATGTCGAAATAACTGTACGGGGATAAAAATCAGATCGTCAAAGTCTAGGGCATTATTAGAGGCTAAGCGATCTTGATAGATTTCATAGACTTGAGCGATCGTGCGACTGCGCAGACCTGGTTCATTCGCTTCAAGTTCCTGTGGTGTCCAACCGCGATTTTTGGCATTACCGATCGCAAAGCGCACAGAGCGGGGTTCGTACTTTTTGTCATCCAGGTTTAGTTGCTTCGTCACGATCTCTTTGACAAGAGATTGTGCATCAGAATCATCAAAGATAGAGAAGTTTTTTTGCCATACGCGCCCTTTGCTATCGGCAAACTTATCAATATCGAAGCGCAAGATGCGGGAGCATAAGCTATGAAAAGTGCCTATCCATAAGTCCTTCGTGTAATTGTGATAGACATACGATTTTAATTTCTTTTGCTCGAATCCCCCCAATTCAGCAAACATGCATCCGTGTTTAGCCAACGCCTGCTCCTGCGCAAATAGTGCCTCAATGCGTTCCTTCATCTCGCGAGCGGCTTTATTTGTAAACGTAACCGCCAAAATATTGCTGGGATCGACGCCATGATGCAAAATCAGATTGGCAATGCGATAGGTGAGCGTGCGCGTTTTGCCCGATCCGGCACCTGCTACAACTAACAATGGTCCTTGGGTGTGGCTAGCTGCCTGTTGCTGTGAAGGGTTTAAATGGTTTAAAAAGTTGGAACTCATGGTGTAACTGCTGGCTTCTAGGCAAACTATAACCATAGTGACACATTACTGAATTTTCATCAGAAAATTGGGTTTGAAACCCCGTCCTTTAGCGAAGCGGAGGACGGCTTTACCACTTAATCGCAGCATATCACAGAACACATGTTTCAATATGAGGTATGACTTCGGGAGAGCATGTTGCTAAAACTATCCCTCAGCATCAGTGATGCTAGTTGGAGTGAATTGGTCAGACAGCTTGAATATAAGTGCGACTGGTATGGACGTACTTTGATTAAGATTGACCGTTGGTTGCCGATCGGGCAAGATGTCTTCTTTCCGAATTCCGGCTTTCGTCAAATACTCAACCGTATCGCCTTGATCGGGTAAGATGCCTTCGTGCGAGACTGTTTGCATGACAATGCGATCGCCAGACTTTACGCGCAGGATTGGTTTACTATTTGGCTTAAATAATTCTCCCCAAATCACATTTTCGGGAGTGGACATGATTTTGTGAATTTTGCTAGTCGCTCCAAGTAGAATTTATGACTAAATTCCCAAAACTAGTCAAGTATGAACTTTGGGGGCAATTCAATCGCAATGGCAAAATTGTCTTTGCCGATTTTTGGGTAGATGTGCAGTGATTAACGTCGTTAGTTCGTTGCAGATAGGGGATAATTAAAGATCAACAGGCAAGATTATGGAGGAGTTATGCCCCAACGGAAGCAATCCAAGGGAATCTGCACCTACTGTGCCAAGGAAGTAGCCAAGGGCAGCGCCACTAAACATCTGGTAACCTGTCCGCAACACCAGGAGGCGATCGCCAAAGCCGATGCCTCAAAAGCAACCAGTCAAACGCTTTATCACCTGCGGGTGGAGGATCGATATCAGAAGGAGTTTTGGCTCGATCTGGAGATGGGTGGTTCTAAAACTCTGAAAGATCTGGATACCTATCTTCGTGCGATCTGGTTGGAGTGCTGCGGTCACTTGAGCGAGTTTTCGGGCACTGGTAGCCTGGCTCGCCAAATCGGGATGCAACGAAAAATTAGTGAGGCTTTTCCCGGAGGAGAGGGACAACTCACCCATATCTACGATTTCGGAACCTCTTCAGAAACATTGGTGAAATGCCTTGGCACGCGCACTGGCAAGCCTTTAACTACCCGCCCTATTGTTCTAATGATGCGCAATAAGATGCCGGAGGTGCAGTGTATTGAATGCGACCAGCCAGCTACCCATTTGTGTATGCAATGCATGTATGAAGATGATGTCTGGGGGGCTTTGTGTAGCAAACATGCTGAAGCACATCCACACAGCAAGTATGAAGAACCAACTCTTCTCGTTAATTCCCCCCGTCTTGGGATGTGTGGCTACGATGGCCCTGCTACACCTCCCTACTAATTGTTATCCAATAGCGGTTTGATTTTGGATAGTTGCTCGTTGAGAGTTGCGATCGCCGCCATTGAGTAAGAACGTTTGCCAGCGCGAATAGCTTGTAAATCACTGAGGGCAACTGCATCATTGCTGAGTATCCACCGTATCAGTAAATGTTCAATTTCGCGGCAGGCGCGTTTTCTTTCTTCAACCAGTCGATCTCGCAGATTCAGCCCAAAGATATCGATACACATTTTACCCCGCTCAGACAAAGGGATCATTAGTCCAGTGTTGATATCCACAGCTAAATGTCTGGCAGGGTCATCTTCTTCGCGATCGCTGGCAGGATTGATGAGTAATGGTTGCTCACTCTCAACATCTTCAGGTTTCTGCGCGTGGTTCCCGTCTACAGGAAAGCGATTATGCTTGCCAATTTTCTTGCTTCCCGCTGATGAGGGTTGATTGCATATAGTGCAAGAAGGTAGTAGATTTTGCCAGTTATACGCCAACCAGTAGTAGCCTGGATGTGGCTTTGGCTCACCCATCGCATCCTGAGTTGGATTCCCTAGATCGTCTTTGAGGATAACCTGATTGTCATTCTCATCTGTGATGCCACCTTTAGGGCGAAAATGTTCGATGTCAACATGCTGAAAGTCAACGATGTAGGATTCACAATAAGCGCATTTGCCATAAAAGGGAGCATCTTTACTGGCAAAGTATTCCTTCTTAATGCTTTTACGCCCGTATAGGTTCGCTTTAAATTCAGGCTTTTCGCCCCGATCTACTGATTCTATTAACTCTTGGGTTTCCTTTTTGCAAGCATTTAACCAAAGTTTCCAACTTGGAGTGTTTAGAGGTTGGAGTTTGATCCTCCTCATTCAGAAACCTCCGTTTGGAACAGTTGTTGTAACTGTTTCTTGGTCTCGATATTAAGTAATTCTGGCGAGGTATTCTGAATCATGCCTTGCAGGGCTTCATCCAGAGCTTTTTCAACCATCTGCTCGACCTCACTTTCGCCACTTTGCAAAGCATTTTGAACGAGCGATCGCAACTCCTGCAATTCTGCTTCTTCCGTATCAGTGCGTGTAGTTTTGCCTAGAAGTTCGGTATAGCGATCGATCTGATCTTCACTGCCTGGGTTCCGCGTTGTAACTAGACCAAAGGCTTCTGAGGCAAGAACTTGATCGGCGCGCTTTCCAGCCAATAGCTGTTTATCAATCACGCGTAAAGCTATTTCGTAATTCCCTGCGGGATGCGTTCCGCCGCTACGTTGTTCGAGTTTAAGCAGTACGCTCTGATCCACATCAACCATACCAGAGGCGGCTAGTGGGGTATGTGTGGAGGCGATGATTTGGGTTTTGGGAAATTGTTTGCGTAGCCGTTGCACGATATAGCGTTGCCAGCGGGGATGTAAATGCTGTTCGATTTCATCAATCAATAAAATACCACCGATGTCGGGATTGCCAATCAGACGCTCAGCCTGAATTAACCAACCCATAAAGTCAAGAACCCATTGAGTTGTACTGCGATAGCCATCACTGAGAACCTGAAATGGAAGTCGTCCCCAAGGCCCATCCAACTCTATGCCTCGTTTGGTGTAGTTGATCTCGCAGTCTGGAAGGTCAAGCATCAAAATGTTTAATAGTTTTTGTTCTAGTTGTTCTCGAACTTCAGGATCGCGGCGCAGCAAGACAATTTCGGGGTTTTGCAGTGAAACTTGCGGATCGAATAGCGATCGCACTGCATCCATCACCTTATATTGCTCATAGCTAGCCTGTGCTTGGGCTGCACGATAGGCTCCATAGCCGCAGACAAAAATATCAGCCCAGGGGAAATGTGTAGCTGGTTCGGTTTCCTGTCGAACGATCTCTGGAGAGCCTTCAGATTTCTGGCTGATGGTGGTAGTAATCGTGTATTTTTTCGGTCGCTTAATATTTTTATCTTCGCGCAGATGAATCTTGATATATCCTTCTTCCGCACCCCTGCGAACAAAATCACCTGGAACCGACTTCATCAGAGCAACCGCATCACTCTCATTGCAAAGACCCAATGCAATGCTTCTGAGCAGTGTAGTTTTGCCAACCGCATTATCACCCAAAATCATTGCCCAGCGAATTGGTTCCTTATCTGCCTCAAAATCTACGGTTAATGATTGGAAACATCGAATATTGACTATTTCAACTTTCGCAATCAACAGATTTTGATGCTTTCTGGGTAAAGTCGAAGATGATTTAGATGTTGGTGAACTTATACTACTGTGGTGCTTGTAAAGTTTCCTGAGTTGACTCACCAAATCAAGGAGATCTTTTTCTAAAGTGATGCTATTTCGGTCAATTTTAGTTCCTTGAAATTTTTTGACTGCATTAGGTAAGGGAGAGTAGCCATCTAAGGCTATGGGAATAATATAATAACTTTCACCACCCAAAGACTTTTTGTGTTTGATCATCTGAGCACCTTGAAACTCAACATCCAAGAAGTAAATATCATTTGCAGACTTATTTGAAACACAGGCAATGAAAATTTCCGTATTGAGCCTTGCCCTGAGAGCAGCCTCTTGAATATTTTCTCCAAGTAAGATATCCTCATGAGCCATCCAGGGAGAAAACCCATTAGCCGATAGGATTCTATATATATGAAGCGCAATTTCGAAGTCTGCCTCAACGTAGCTTATATATACTTTGATTGGCTCTTGCACGATCGAGTGCCTCAAAAACAGGAATGGTAGAAATATGCTGATTATAATTCAGTTGATTAATTATACATATCCAGTTCCCGATAGATCGCTTACCCACGTCGATTTTTTGACACAATCTGCAATACCAGGCGGTAATTCAGGGATTTTGCCATGACTCAAGCGATACCCAAACAAATAGATTTCGATCGCTTTCTAGACTGGAAACCAGAAGCAGGGCATTACGAACTACACAACGGAGTTATTGTTGAAGTACCTAACCCAACTGGCAAGCATTCCGAAGTAGCTGGTTTTCTGATCGCTGAACTGAACTTTGAACTGCGGCGACTACAGCTCCCTTACTTTCTGCCCAAGGAATGTACGATTAAAGCCAGCGATTTATGTGGTTACGATCCAGATGTAATTGTGTTGGATAAGCAAGCTGTAGAAGCCAATGAGCCTAGATGGCAAAGAGAATCAGTCATCACTCGTGGAGATTCGGTCAAGTTAGCGATCAAAGTTGTCAGCACCAACTGGCGGGACGATTATGGATACAAAACGAGCGACTATGAAGCTCTAGGTATTTTTGAGTATTGGATCGTAGATTATCTTGGTTTAGGGGGTAGACGTTATATTGGTTCTCCCAAGCAGCCTACTCTGTCGGTTTGCCAATTGGTAGATGGAGAGTATCAGATTCGTCTGTTTCGAGGCAGCGATTCCCAAGGGGATGCTTACAGCCGCATTGAGTCGTCAGTATTTCCAGAGTTAAATTTAACTGCACAGCAAATTTTTGGTGGCGGATAAAGTTTCCCCCCAGGCATTTCATCGCCATTTCATCTTGATGTGGAAAACTGGGTGCTGGTTGCTACGCAGATCGCTTTGATCGCGCTCGTAAATCTAAACTTTAGTCTTTCAGTGAGCAGTACCGATGACTTATTACCAACTCCGTACCAAGCAGCATTTCGTTATAGGAGTGTTAGTCAGTCTAGCTTTATCGTCTCTCCCAGGTGTCTATCCGGCGATCTCACTCGCCCACGGGGGCCATGGTAATGAGTTTAAAGGAGGGAATAAAGCTACACAGTCCAAGGATGCGATCGCCGTCGATCCTGAGACGGCAAAACGGATGGGACTCAAGGTAGAACCTGTCACCTCTAAACGCCTAGCCTTAGGAATTCAAACTACAGGGCAAATTACTCACATGCCCGATCGCAAAGCCGAGGTCACTACCCCAATCAAAGGGACGGTGGTGAAGCTATTTGTCAAACCAGGCGCAGTTGTGAAAGCAGGTCAGGTTTTGGCAATTCTATCTAGCCCAGAATTAGGAGAATTGCGGGTGAGTGCGATCGAGAAGCGGGCTGAAGCAGATGTAGATCTAAGGTTAGCTCAGCAAAACTACGATCGCCAAAAGCAGTTGGCAGTGGTAGATACTGCCCAGGCTAGAACAGAATTGAAAGTGGATCGGGAGCGCTATGACCGCGATCGCGAATTACAAGAACGCGGCGCAATTTCCCGACGGCAATTCCTGGAATCCGAATCTAAATTAGCGGTCGCTAAAGCTGCTGTAACTAAAGCTGAAAGTCGCTTACAGGTTTTAGAAGCTGATGCACAGGAGAAACGCGCTCAGTCGCGCGTCCAACTCAGTAGTGCCGCCTATGATGCACGTCTCCGCCAGCTTGGTGTTAATGCAAATTCCGATGGCACGATCGCAATTACAGCCCCAATTGATGGTGCGATCGCCGATCGAGAAATTTCTCTGGGAGAATCCGTCGAAGAAGCAGGTAAACCTTTGATGACAATTGTGGATAGCACCACGGTTTTAGCCACTGCTAATGTCTATGAAAAAGATTTAAATAAAGTTGAAGCTGGACAGTCGGTGCGGGTGAAGGTGGCTGGAGTGCCAGATCGCACTTTCCGGGGTAAGGTTACGATAATTAGCTCAGTTGTTGAAGGTGAAAGTCGCGTCGTCCCTGTCCAAGCCGAGATCGATAACGCCAATGGTTTACTGAAGCCTGGTATGTTTGCGGAATTGGAAATTCTCACAGAGCGATCGCCAGAAGCAGTCCTTACAATTCCTCAGTCGGCGATTGTGGAAGCCAACGGTCAGCAGATTGTCTATGTCCAAAATGGCAAAGCCTATCAGCCTGTCAACATCACTGTGGGTCGCAAATCGGGCGATTTAGTTGAAATTAAAGATGGATTATTTGAGGGGGATTTAGTCGTAACGCAGCGGGGGATGCAACTTTATGCCCAGTCTCTACGAGGCGGTAAAAAAGTAGAAGACGCTCATAGTGATACTGCTCCAGAGACTAATTTGGCGACAATGTCAGGCAATAGTCAGATACCCTGGTGGATAGTCTTGCCGATTGGAGGTGCGATCGCCGCTGTTACCTTTTTTGCCACGGACTATTGGGCAAATCGTCGTCATCGTCAGCAAATGGCAGCGATAACCGATGGATCGAACTACAACTCAGATGGTCACGGGAATGGTCACAATGGTTTAACGACCCTTTCATTGGATTTTCATCAGTCTCAGACACCCAAACCAACATCTGCTCCAGAAACTCAAAGGAATCCTACACAAAATAACTAGCTTTATAGCGGTTAGCGGTTAGCGGTTAGCTATATGCTGTCAGCTTGATTGAGAGCTTAGTTCAAAGGATTCGTCTGATGTTGAGTATCAGTTTCAACGAGCTAAAACAACTCTGATTGACGAATTTCGATTTCATTTTGATTTCATGGCGATCGCTCACCCTAAGAAAGTTAATATTCATCTGAGTCACTGTTTCGCGTATGCTAAATGCCATTATAAAATGGGCGATTGCCAGTCGTTGGCTGGTTGTGTTGGGCAGCATTCTGGTTGTACTGTGGATTGGGCGAACCGTCACCCAGATGCCCCTGGATGTGTTGCCGGCATTCGCTCCGCCTCAAGTTGAGATTCAAACCGAAGCGCCGGGACTTGCCCCTGAAGAAGTGGAATCATTAGTGAGCTTGCCGATTGAAAGCGCCATCAATGGCACCCCTGGAGTCACAACGGTGCGATCGTCATCGGCTGCCGGAATTTCCGTTGTGCGGGTCGTCTTCAACTGGGGAACTGACCTATTTCAGGCGCGGCAACTGGTGACAGAGCGATTACAGCAAGCTCAGAGCAAACTACCCCAGGGAATCGAAGCGCCGCAAATCTCGCCCCCGACTTCTCCCATTGCGACGATCGCCACCTATGCCTTCACGATTGATCGCAATCAGTCCTCCGGTGGTTCCTCAACAGCCATGATGGAGTTGCGCCGAATCATCGACTGGCAGGTGACAAATCGCCTCTTAGCTGTTTCGGGTGTGAGCCAAGTCTTAGCCTTTGGTGGAGATGTTCGGCAATATCAGGTGCTGGTTGACCCAGCCAAATTAAAAGCATTTGATGTGTCGCTAGAAGAAGTCACCCAAGCGGTGAAAGCGGCAAACGTCAATGCGCCAGGGGGCTATTTAATTACACCCGACAAAGAAACTCTGGTGCGGGGGATTGGGCGAGTTGAAGTACTTGACGATCTGAAGCAATCGGTGGTGACGGCCCGCAAAGGCACCCCGATTCGCCTCGCTGATGTTGCTGATGTGCAGATTGGAGCCGCAATCCAGCGGGGAAATGGTAGCCTCAACGGGCAACCCGCGATCGTGATTATGGTCAATAAGCAGCCGCTCATGGACACACCCACCGTGACGCGATCGGTCGAAGCGGCCATGAAAGAAGTTGAGGCGGGGTTGCCGAAAGATGTGCAGGTGAAGCGCACCTTCAGTCAAGATACCTACATTGAATCATCGGTTGAAAATGTTCGTGCGGCATTAATTGAAGGGGGAATCATCGTTGCCCTGGTGCTGATTCCGTTTCTAATGAACTGGCGGATGTTGGTGATTTGTTTGGCGGCGCTGGCGATCTCACTGTTGGCGGGATTGTTGTTGCTCAGTTGGCTAGGGCAGAGCTTAAACACGATGACGCTGGGTGGTTTGGCGGTGGCGATCGGCTCGGCGGTGGATGATGCCATTGTGGACGCAGAAAATGTTTACCGCAGCTTGCGGGAAAACAAACATTCGGAGCGACCTCGTCCTTTACTGGATGTCGTTTTAGAAGGCTGTAAGGAAGTCCGAGACTCGGTATTTGGAGCCACGATTATTACGATCGTCGTTTTTGCCCCGATCTTTGCACTGACAGGGGTTGAAGGGAGCATCTTTTCACCCATGGGTCTGGGCTACCTGGCTGCGGTTCTTGCCTCCAGTGCAGCGGCTCTGACGATTACCCCTGCGCTCTGTGCCATTCTCTTGCCGCACGGAAATCTACCCGAACAGGAGCCGCGTGTGGCTCGCTGCTTCAAATCGTTGTATGCACCCTGGCTACATTTCTCCTTGCAGCGTTCCAGTGTAATTTTGGCAGGGGCGATCGCCCTACTGGTCGCGGCCCTGGTGATTGTGCCTTCCCTGGGACGCATCTTTTTGCCAGAGTTTCAAGAACAAACGCTGGTTAATACCTTGTCCCTGTATCCAGGCTCGTCTTTAGCGGCAACCGATCGTGCTGCCTTCGTGATGGAAGATGCGCTGAAGAACGATTTCCGCTTTGACTATGTGCAAGTGCGATCGGGACGAGCCTTAGGGGATGGGGATGCGGCTGGCGTGAATCTCGCCCATATCGATATCGGGATTAGTGAGGCCGGGATGAAGCAGCGCGACCAAACCTTGGCACGTTTGCGGGAAGAATTTAATAAGATTCCGGGAGCGGCTCCGAGCGTGGGCGGCTTCATTACTCACCGCATGGATGAAGTGCTGTCTGGTGTGAGAAGTGCGATCGCCGTTAAAATTTTCGGTGCTGATTTGGCTCAACTGCGAGCGATTGGGCAACAAGTCGAGACTCAAATGAAAACAGTGGATGGCATTGTGGATTTGCAGCTAGAACTCCAGGTCCCCATCCCACAAATTCAGATTAAGTTCGATCGAGCTGCTGCGAGTCGCTACGGTCTAACGGTGGGAGCATTATCTGAAACGGTTGAGACTGCACTCAATGGGCGCGTCGTATCTCAGATATTAGAAAATCAGCAAACGTTTGACCTACTGGTTTGGCTGAAGCCAGAGGCCCGCAATAGCCTGGAGACAATCGGGAATTTGCTGGTAGATAAGCCCAATGGCGAAAAGATTCCCCTAGCGCAAGTTGCCCAAATTATCAACGGAACTGGCCCCAACACCATTAGCAGAGAGAAGGTTTCGCGGTTGATTGTGGTGGCTGCCAATGTGAAAGGGCGGGACTTGCGTTCGATTATCACGGAGATGCAGTCCAAGATCGAGCAAAATGTGCCATTACCGTCGGGCTATTACATCCAATACGGCGGACAGTTTGAAGCCGAAGAACGCGCCACTCAAAACATTCTGATATTCAGCGCGATCGCCTTTGTCGCCATTACGATTCTGATGTATCTGTTGGTAAAATCCATTCCTTCGACCATTGCGATCATGATTAATTTACCGATTGGCTTGGTGGGTGGGTTAATTGCAGTGGCGGTCACGGGTGGCGTACTGTCGGTTGCGTCGCTGGTCGGTTTTGTCACCTTATTTGGAGTAGCTACTCGCAACGGTCTATTGCTGGTAGACAACTACAACACTAAATTTGCCGAGGGCATGTCGTTAAAAGAATTGCTGGTCAAAGGTTCTATGGAACGATTGAATGCCATTCTGATGACCGCATTCACTTCCGCTCTTGGTCTGGCTCCCCTGGCGTTTTTTGGTGGATCTGGTAAGGAAATCCTGCAACCTCTATCGATCGTCGTGCTAGGCGGCTTATTCACCTCAACCGCACTCACGCTGCTAGTGATTCCTGCCCTATATGCCCGATTTGGCAGGCACCTATTTCCTAAGCCACGAGAGCCTGCCATCGATACTGGCAAGGTTAGCGAGCCATTATCAGGAGAACTCCGAAATGTTTAGTTATCCGCCAGATCGATAGTGCCATCAATGGTACTCCTGGTGTTCAATCAGTCCGATCTACATCAGCATCAATCGAGTTAGAAGAAGCAAGTATTTGATTTTGCTGTTTATTTTTATTAGGAGTGAATTCGATGTCATCTTTCAAACTATTCGCGATCGGTTCGGGTATTGTGAGTCTACTGGCACTAAGTGCGTGTGGCAGCAATCCAACCAACAGTTCCAGCCCCGATCCCACTCAAAAAGCTACTGCAACTAAACCTGTATCAGAGATAAGTCCATCTCCAAAAGCGAAAACAGAATCCCAAGTGCAAGGTAAACCTAATCAGGGTGGACAAGTTGTGGAATCAGGAGCTTATCATTTGGAATTAGTCACGCTACCAGAAGAAAACGGCGTACATCTCGATTTTTTCTTGCAAAAAGGAGACAATCATGAGGCCATCCCAGATGCTAAGGTCAAGGCTCAGGTTAAGTTTCCTGATGGTACGCAAAAGGCATTGGATCTAGAATACGATGCCTCTGGTAAACACTACGCGATTTTGCTGCCAACTAAAGTTCCTGGAGAGTATCAAGTTGCGATTCTTTCTGATATTAAAGGTGAAAGGGTGAATGGTCGCTTTAACTTTAAGTTGTAGTTTGTGTCTTAGTGTCTGTGCAGATGGTGAATGTCCAAATAATGAGCATGACGGTGGCGTATTGGCAGATGCTGGTGGGCATGGGTATGCGGCTCGTTTAGTGAGAGGCTTTCAGGATGATCGTGCTGGTGATGCTCATCGTGGATATGTTTGTGATCGTGCCACAGGTATTCATGCTGATGTTCGTTAGTTTTGGGAGATAGTAATAATTGCACTGTGGCGAGAATGCCAAATCCTAAGATGCTGCCGTAGAAAAAAGCGTTATCCTTAGTGCCTAACCAGCCAGCAATCGGATAGGCAAATGCCCACCAAAGATGACTCCAGGCAAAATGTGCGCCATAAACTCGCCCTTGCAAATTGGCAGGAGTCCGATCTGCAATTAAAGTCTGGGTAGGTAGATTCACGAAAACTTGTCCTATCCCTGCGATCGCCCAAAGTAATATCAATGGCACTAAACCAACATAATTAGCAGGTAGGATGGCTGAAGTAATCAAAACTGCGCCAAGGAGTACCAAAACTGTGCGCTCCCATTTCTTGCCGATTTCTCCCACAATTACCGCCGCAATAGTTGCACCAATACCAAAAGCAGCCATTATCCAGCCGTATTCTATGCTGCTCAGTTGGAGATTTCCTTGCACATAGCCAACCGTATTTACTAAAATCTGCGCCCCCGCGATCGATGCTACAAACTGGAGTAGAAGAGCATAGCGAATCAAAGAATCAGCAAACAAGCGCGTTGTGCCCTCTTTAACATCAGCGATAATTTTGCCGATAACTCCCTTTGTCGGTTCTTCCAGATTCTCGTTTGGATCTACTCTGAGTTGAGTCGGTAACGTAAAAATTAAAACTGCGGCAATTAAGAAAGTAATTGCATCCAGAAAAAATACCTGTCTTGCCCCAATCCATGCTGAGACACTGCCAGCAATACCGGGACCTAAAACGCCTAATAATTGATAAGTAGCAGCAGAAAGGGCGATCGCACTTGCATATTCGCTTTTACCTGTGACTAAGGGAATCGTAGCTTGATAAGTTGGGGTAAAAAAGGCATTGAATACATTAAGCGCAAAGACTATGATATAAATCTGCCAAACTGCATTCACAAATGGCATGATTCCTACAATCAGCATCCGCGCAATATGAGTTGTAACTAGAATGATTTTGCGATCTAGACGATCAGCGATCGCACCTGCTATTGGAGATAAGATCACAAAAGCTATCACCCGCAGTGTCAAGGCTACAGAAAGCACCACTGCACTATCTTTTCCTGCTAATTCAAAAGCCAATAGAGCCAGTCCTAACCACGTCAGAGCATCACCAAATAAGCTAATAGTTTGGGCGGCATAGAGTCTGGCAAAAGTGGAATTATTGAGGGAACGTAATAATGAGGGCATCTGTGGCATTTTGGGGTTTTAGATTTAATTCTACCAAGGTACTCAGAAAGACTCAATTTTGATAATTCAAGAAAAAGCTTGACCTTGGGAACTACATTGAGAAACAAATTTGCTTCTGTCTAGTTCTCAAAGTCTCTATGGCTATTACTTAACTAATACCTCAGGGTTCTCAATTACCTCGAATTGCTTCTCAAGGTTGGCAGTTTTTTGTTTGGGAACTAACCACTTACCAAACTTGGCGTAGATGGCAGGAATCACTAACAAGGTTAGGGCGGTAGATGTGCATAAGCCACCCAAAACCACGATCGCTAAGGGTTGCAAAATTTCATTTCCTGCTCCACTTGACAGTACCAGAGGTAATGTCCCCAGAGCCGAAGTGAGGGCAGTCATGAGGATGGCATCAATCCGCTCTAGTGAACCTTTGACAATTACCTCTTTGAGCGGCATTCCTTCCATAAATTTATTGTTGTAGTTGTCTACCAGCAATAAGCCATTGCGAACAGCAACGCCAAATAGGGTAATGAAGCCAACCAGAGAAGCAACTGAGATCACCCCTCCATTGAGGGCGATCGAGATAATGCCCCCAACTAAAGCTAAGGGTAGATTGATCATAATGGCGATCGTGGCGGGGAGAGATTTCACAGAGAAGAACATCAACAGGGTAACTGCGATCGCCGCCAAAACGCTATACAAGAATAAGCTATTGCTTGCGCGTTGCTCTGATTCAAATTGTCCGCCGTACTGGATAAAGTAACCATTGGGAAGTTGGATTTTTTGCTGAATCTGGGCTTGAATATCGCCTACGACACTGCCGAGATCGCGCTTTGCCACGTTTGCCGAAACCACAATTAACCGCGATACATTTTCACGATTAACCACATTGGCTCCCATGCCATACTCTACTTTGGCAACGTCTCTAAGCGAGATTGTTTGTCCAGTGGGTGTAGAAATAGGAATTGCCCGCATGTCATCAAGACTATTCCGAGCTTTTTCAGTTAAGGAGACGGTGATATCAATTAACTGCTGGTTTTGAGCAAATTGGGATACTACCCGACCATTGAGAGCCGTTTCTACCACTTCTGACAATTGCTGCATCGTCAACCCATAGTTAGCAGCAGCAGTGCGATCGTACTGAATTTGGACTTGGCGAATTGGTATTTGGGGTTCTAGCTGTAAATCGACAACGCCATTAATCGGTTGGATCGCATCGCGGACTTGTTCGCCGATCTTGCGTAGTTCAGCTAAATCAGAGCCAAAGATCTTGATGGCGATCGCACTTCTGACCCCCGATAGCACTTCATCCATGCGATGGGAAATATATCCACCGATGTTGGGCGCAACCCCTGGTAATTTGTTAAATGCTTCGCGCAGTTGTTTGATGCTTTCTTCTCGATCTTTTAAGGCTATATCGCTTAGTTCAACATCCACATGAGCCATACTTACCCCTGCACCATCAGCATCACCAGGAGCGCGTCCCGATCGCACCTGCACCCACTCAAATAGAGGATTATCTTTGAGGGAGGTATAAAGTGCCATGCCTGCTCGATTGGTCATATCGAGGGAAACTCCTGGGAATAACACCATCGAGTTAACCATTGATTTTTCTTGAAATTCTGGCAAAAATACTCGACCTAATGAGGGAGCGATTACTCCTGACGTGACCAATGCGGCTAGGGATATCCCCAGCATAACTTGAGGCGATCGCAAAGATAGGTTAAGCAACGGACGATAAAGATTTAGTTCCCAGCGTGAAACCAAAGTATTTTCTTGAGGCAGGGTTTGATTAGCCAGCAAAATTGCACATAATGCTGGAGTTAGGGTCATGGCCACGATTAGTGAAGCCGCGATCGATAGCAAATATGCCCAACCCATTGGCGCAAAAATCAGCCCTTCTACGCCTGTCAAACTAAAAATTGGCGCAAACACCACAATGATAATCACAGTGGAAAAGACCACTGCTAAACGTACTTCAACAAAAGCGTCAAACACCACCTTAAAGCCATGCTTAGGATTTACCTGGGACTGATTTTCCCTGAGTTTGCGATAGCTATTTTCCATATACACAATCGAGTCATCTACAAAACCACCTAGGGCAACTACTAAGCCGCCGAGAGTCATGGTATTGATGCCCAAGCCAAAGGCTTTCATCAACATCAGTCCAACCAATAAAGATAGGGGAATTGCGCTCAGGGTAATTAACGCAGTGCGCCAATTCATCAAAAACAGCAACATAATCACGGAGACGATGATGATGCCTTCGACTAGAGAGCTACTAACATTCTTAATTGCAGAATCAATAAAATTAGACTGACGGAATGTCCTTGCTAACTGCACATCGGCGGGAAATGTCTTCTGCAAAGATTGCATGACGTTTTCTACGGCTTTGGTGACAGTAGGAGTGTCAATCTCTGGTTGTTTATTAATCATCATCACGATCGCAGGTTGCCCGTTAAAACTGCCATCACCACGCTTCAGCGCTGATCCAGTCTTAACTTGGGCAACATCTCGCAGCAAGATCGGTTTACCCTCGCTGACCTTAACTACCGACTGTCGCAAATCAGTAATTGACTTTACCCGTCCAATACCTCTGACCAGTACTTCCTGTCCACCGCCAATCAGGAACCCCCCAGGAGCATTAGAATTTGCGCCTTTAGCAGCTTCGGTTACTTCAGTCAGGGAAACATTCAGCGATCGCAGTTTGGCAGGATCGGCTAATACCTGTTCTTGACGTTCATCACCACCATAAACAGTTACCTGAGTTACGCCTGCCACGGACAAAATTTGATTTTTGAGTGTGCTATCAACCAGACGGCGCAGCTCCATTAACGAAGTTTTGCCCTGACCATTAACTGTAAAGGCATATTGCAAAATCGTACCTAACGGTGAGGCTAAAGGCGAAATTTCTGGCGCATGGACATCTTGCGGGAGTTGATTGGTGACTTGTTGTAGCCTCTCTGTCACCGATTGACGTGCCTTGTAAATATCCGCATCTTGGTCGAATACCACATTCACCATCGACAGCCCCACTTTTGAAGACGATCGCACGATCGTGACACCAGGTAAGCCATTGACGGCGCTTTCTATAGGTATCGTAATTTGTGATTCCACTTCTTCGGGCGCGAGTCCCGTTGCCTCGGTGTGAATATCAACTTGAGGCGGCGCAAATTCGGGAAAAACATCCAACGGCATTTGCGTAACCGTGAAAATGCCCCATACAGTAACGAAAATAGCACAGGTCACAATTAGCCAACGCTGAGCGATCGAGTTTTTGAGCGTCTGATTGAGAAAAGAGTTAAACATTTAAATTAAAAGTCTCCCTTTTTGCCAGAAAAAATACTCTTCTTACGGTTACTACGGTTAGTAAGAACCGCGATCGTTGTCCCTGCTAACAGCAATGCGCCACCGCCAGCGATCGCATAAGTTGAGATCGGAAATTCGCTTTTCGACTGGGCAGGTTGCTGTGCAATGTCACTAGGCTGTTGAGTCATATTGCCAGAGGCATTGTGACCATGAGGTTTCCCTTGGGCATCTGCCTGAGCATGGGTTGTCGTTCGACTGGTAGCTGTTGTGTCAGTAGTTTTAGTCTTACGGGATTCCGCATAGAGAGTCAAACTACCTTGGGTTACCAGGTTTTCGCCCACTGATAACCCTTGAGTTATTTTGATCAAATCGCCTTTGGTTGCCCCAGTGGTGATGGGGACTGGTTCATAGAAATTTTTATACTGCACAAAAACTAGCTGCTTGCCATCGGCATCTACGATCGCCGTAATTGGAATCATTACTGCCGTACCGCCGCCAGTTGCGGGGGCGATCGGCTTCACCTCAATGCCCAACTGCTGATCGGTTGTGGCATTAACCTTGACACGCTGAATCCCTCCCTTGGACTGAAATTCATCGCCATGTCCGACATGGGCAACGGCGATCGCAGGGGTACTCAAGGTCAAAACAGCCGCAAGTAATGGGCTAAGCAAAGGAAACTTTTTCATGGTAACTCCTCACAAATTACAAGGGACTTAACAAAATCTTCAGTAGCTTGCCAGAGGTGCGATGAAATCGAGGTGAAATCTAAACATCAAAATTAGGCAGTTGCTAGATGCAATGCAATACGATCAGTTGATTCGGCTATATTTAGACTCAGACAGGTTTATTTCTAGTTATATAGAGGTCATCTAAATGAGAGCAGTGGAAGTTACTGGTACGGTTGATCGCCAAGGACATTTATTACTAGATCAGCCTATTGATGTGGATATTTCCAGCCGTGTGCGAGTGATTGTCTTGTTTTCAGAATCGATTCAAGAGCTAGAAGACGATCCCGATGATACTCCGATCGAGGAGGTTAAGGCGAGTTTGAAAAGGGCTTTTCAGCAAGCCAAAGCGGGGCTACGTATTCCTCTCGATCAAATGTGGGAAGGTATTAATGCTGAATAATAATTTGGTCAAAATTGATTTATCCCCTGAGTACAAGCAAAACTTACGCTCTTTATCGAAACGCTATCGCAATATTCGCTCCGACACTCAAGATGTGCTTGAGCAAATTCAATCTGGAAGTTTCATTGGTGATCGCATTGCTGATCTGGGTGAAAATTATATTGTTATCAAAGTCAGAATCAAAAATAGCAATATCCAAAAGGGGAAAAGTGCAGGTTATCGGTTGATTTATCAGGTGGAGTCTCCAACTAATGTACTTCTATTAACCATCTATTCAAAAAGCGATCGCAATGACATTAGTCCCTCAGAAATCCTTGATATTTTGACTTGTACTTCTGAGGATGGGTAGCAGTTATGCGAATTTTGCTTGTAGAAGATGAAATAGACTTAGGAACAGCGATTAAGCAGGTCTTAGTTTGCGAAAAATATGTAGTGGATTGGGTAACTGATGGCGCTCAGGCTTGGTACTATCTCGAAAATCAATGGACAGAATATTCTGTGGCGATCTTTGATTTGCTACTGCCCAAACTATCTGGTCTGGAACTATGCCAAAAACTGCGATCGCGTCAAAATCCTTTACCTGTACTCATGCTCACAGCTCTAGGACAGCCTGAAAACCGAATCGCAGGGCTGGACGCAGGAGCCGATGATTATTTGGTGAAGCCGTTTGTGATGGAAGAACTTTTGGCGCGGTTACGCTCATTACAAAGGCGATCGCCCCAATTTCAACCTCAAACTCTTACAGTTGGTAAATTTGGATTGGATTATGCGAATAATGCGCTATCAGTGGAGACAGGTTCTCAAACATTAAAAGTAATTCCCTTAACAACTAAAGAATTTCAAATTCTCACCTATCTCATGCAAAATGCCGATCGCATTATTTCAGGCAGCAAAATTCGCAATCAACTTTGGAATCTTGATGAAGAGCCAGTTAGCAATGTGGTCGCGGCGCAAATGCGTCTATTGCGTCGTAAATTAGCTAGTCATGGTTGTGAATGTCCGATTGAGACGATTCCCAGTCAAGGCTATCGCTTTAATACGCAGTTCAATACGCAGTCATGAATACTTCCCAATTATTTCGCCGCAGTCGAACTCGTCTCGCACTTTGGTATGCAGGTGTGATGGCGGTGATCTTAAGTCTATCGGGATTTAGTATGTATCGCTTTCTAATTCAATCTAATTGGGATGCAATGGAACGGGAAATAGAATCGATCGCAGGGACACTACATGACAGTTTAGAGCCGATGTTACCAGCTTCAGAAGATCCAACCAAAATTTTGCGGCGGATTTTGCCAGAACTTTGTCTGGTTGAACAGCCTTGTAATATTAGCTCCACGCTGATTCAAAGACATACAACGGGAATTAGCGATCGCAGCACATACTATATTCGTCTCTTCAATCACCAAGGTAAACTGATCGCCTTTTCTCCTAGTCAAATTATCGAAGAATTACCTTCAAGTTCATCCAATGATCCTTGGCAAACTTTTCAAAGTGCCAATGGAATTCGTTATCATCAGTTCACAATTATCTTACACAGTCACGATGCCAAGAAGCATCAGAGTGTACAACATAGCGTTAAACCATCCTGGGGATACTTACAAATCGGACGAACTTTAGAACCCTTTGATGCGGAAGTAAAGCGAATCAAACTAATTTTGGCGATTGGATTTCCGATCGCTTTAGTCTTGATTGCCGTCTCTAGTTGGTGGCTCTCCAAATTGGCAATGCAGCCGATTTATCAATCCTATCAACAGCAAAAACAATTTACCGCTGATGCCGCCCACGAAATGCGATCGCCGCTAGCTAGTCTTCTCGCAACCGTAGAAGCTATCCAAAGAGTGCCACAAGCAAATCCCCAAGATACGCAAACTATGCTCGATAAGGTTGAACGGCAGGGGCGGCGACTGAGTCATTTGATTGGCGATTTACTCTTTTTAGCCAGCCTTGAGCAAAATTCACTGCTAAAGAATTTTCAACCCTGTTGCTTAAATGATTTAATCAGCGATCTAACTGAGGAGTTTTTAGAACTGGCAACGATATCAAATATTCAACTCATCAATCAAACTCCCGATCGTGAAATTTATGTTTTAGGAAATGAATCTCAGCTTTACCGCATGGTTTCAAACTTAATTGCCAATGCAATTCATTACACAACCAGTGATGGTCATGTGGAAATTCGTTTAACCGAATGCGATCGCATGGCCCTAATTACCGTGAAAGATAATGGCATTGGGATTGCCCCAGAAGAACAAACCCGAATTTTTGATCGATTCTATCGTGTTGATAGCGATCGCTCCAGCAAAAAGGGAGGGACTGGTTTAGGTTTAGCAATTGTGCAAGCGATCGTGCATCGTCACCAAGGGCATCTCACACTCAAAAGCGAACTTGGGATAGGAAGTGTATTTACAATTCATCTGCCCCGTATTCACGATCGCGGTTTCCAAATTAATGGGGACAGGATTAAATAGCACTGAAATATGCACCTTCGGATCGCCAAAACCCTTGATTTAGCGTAGGGTGGTCACCGCCCACCAGCACTAATTCTGTACCATTCGGACAGGATTAAATAAGAACTGCATTCGCATCATCATGGTGAGGAATGAAATTTCATCCTGATTTCATTCGTGTATGTAACTATGACTGTAGCTTGTACTAACACTTGCCAGCTAATCGTACTGATAGGTCAAGGCAAGTAACGGGAAAATATTAATTCTATGCAACCCAACTTTGTGAAATCTAACTTTTTAGGACTAACGTTTGTGGCGATCGCTATTTCTAGTGGAACGCTATCCGGTTGTTTTAGTGCATCCTCAAACCCATCCTCTGACTCTACGTCTATAAGTCAGAAGCCTAGCACTAAAACCCCTAAACCTAATTCTATGGGCAAGATGGAGCATGGCAACATGTCTAATATGTCAATGGATTTGGGGCCAGCGGATGCTAGCTACGATTTACGATTCCTTGATGGTATGACACCCCATCATCAGGGAGCTGTAGTAATGGCAAAAGAAGCAGCTCAGAAGTCCAAACGTCCAGAGATTCTGAAGTTGGCAAGCACTATTATCAAAGCTCAAGAAACAGAAATTGCCCAAATGCAGAAATGGCGGCAAGTCTGGTATCCCAAATTCGGTAGCACTCCCATGGCCTACAGTGCTGAGATGGGACACACAATGGCAATGACCCCGGAGCAAATGCAAAGCATGATGATGTCTGGCGATTTAGGTGAGGCGGATCAGGAATTTGACCTGCGCTTTATCAATGCTATGATTCCGCATCATGAGGGAGCTTTAATCATGGCGACCGATGCATTGAAAAAATCTCAGCGCACTGAAATCAAGCAACTGGCGCAAGCTATTCTTACTTCGCAGCAGGCTGAAATTCAGCAAATGAAGCAGTGGCGACAAGCCTGGTACAAAAAGTAAAGTTGAGCAATACATATACTTAAAGCGGTTAGCTTTCAGCGGTCAGCTTTCAGCTAAATGCTTACGTACAAATGTCTTGTAGCTATTTTAAAGTTTCACTTGCCGTTTAGAGTATAAACCCGGTTGAAGAGGTCGGATTGCTGAATATATAGCGATCCTATTTGGATTGTGAAACGAATTCCCTACGGGAATTCGTTTCACAAAGCCCTCAAAGTTACAAATGATTTAGGATTGCTATAGTATGAAAATCCTATTAGTTGAAGATGAGCTAGACCTCGGGCGCATCATCCAACATAGTCTCAACCAGGAAAAATATATAGTTGACTGGCTGCAAGATGGCGATCGCGCGTGGCAATATCTCGAAAATCAGAGTACGCAGTATACAATCGCCATCCTTGACTGGCTATTACCTGGGCTATCGGGCATCGCAATATGTCAACGCCTTCGCGCCCAAGGCAATCCCTTGCCAATCCTGATGCTCACTGCGAAAGATGGCATGGCAGATAAGGTCGCAGGACTCGATGCCGGAGCCGATGATTATTTGGTGAAACCATTTAAAATTGTGGAACTGCTGGCAAGATTGAGAGCCTTACAGCGGCGATCGCCACAGATGCAACCCCAGCAATTACAAGTCGGCCACATTGAAACTATTCCAGGTAGGGACTACCGTCTTAAGGTAAGTCAAAAAGCCCTTCGATTATTTCTCTTTGCTTTATGCTTTCACCTCGATCGCTCCGTGAAACATCCCCATACCACAGCTAAACTGAAACATACCTACGGTTTGAGGTATAAATTCTACAGACGTTGTTTGATTGAGGAGCAAATCTTGAGCAACATGGAAGTCAGGAAATAGAACTTTCTCTAAACAACTACTTGGATCGCGGCGGTCGAACTTCAAGCGCACGGGTAGCCCTCGCTTTACAGTGACCAGCGAAGGACTATAACCGCCATCAACGATGATACTCACTTCTTGTACACCATCACTTGTTTCAGCTTGCTGCGATTTTGGCTTGCTCAAAAGAAACCACCAGAGTTGTATACCAATCAACCCTAAACCGCCTATGGCGATCGCAATTTTAAGAGCTATAGGCTGTTCAATTGGTTGAAATCTACCAGATGATGAATTGTGTTGTTTGGGCATTTCGGCTCCAAGTGTACTGGAGGTGATGCCAATAGATAAGCCAATGCTTACTAAAATACTGACCACTCGATTTTTTTTCATGGTTATTTCTCTTAGTTCGTTGAAGAAGGGTGAAAATTCCGCAATCTTAGAGCATTTGTGACCACAGAAAGAGAGCTAAGCGCCATCGCTCCACCCGCAATAATCGGATTAAGCAGCCAGCCAAAAAATGGATAGAGAATGCCTGCGGCGATCGGAATCCCTGCGACGTTGTAGACAAATGCGAAGAAGAGATTTTGTTGAATATTATTGATCGTAGCGCGACTGAGTTGAATTGCCGTGACAATTCCCTGTAAATCACCTGAAATAAGGGTTATGTCACTAGCGGCGATCGCCACATCTGTGCCTGTGCCAATGGCCAAACCTACATCTGCCTGCGCTAAAGCTGGAGCATCATTAATACCATCACCGACCATCGCTACAACTTTGCCTTCAGTTTGCAACTCTCTAATTTTGGCAACTTTCTGATCGGGACGGACTCCTGCAAATACACGCTTAATACCAACTTCACGAGCGATCGCCTCCGCAGTTGACTGATTATCTCCGGTTAGCATTACTACTTCTATTTTCATTCTTTGCAAAGCAGCAACCGCTATTTGCGATGAAGGTTTGAGCTTATCTGCAATACCAATCAAACCCTGAGCTAAACCATCAACCGCAATTAAAACAACGGTTTTACCACTTGTTTCCCATGAATCTTGATATTGATGAAGTGAACTGGTATCAATCTTCAATTCATCCATCCATCGCCTTGTTCCTACTTGGATAAGAGAATTATTCACTTTTCCTTGCACACCACTGCCTGCGATCGCCATAAAATCAGTTACTTCAGGAATAGTAATATCTTTTTGCTTGGCTTGAGTGACAATTGCTTCTGCTAAAGGATGCTCAGAATTATGCTCGATCGCCGCTACCAACTTTAATAATTCAGGATCATTCTTAGTAATAGAGAAGATGTCTGTAACAACTGGCTTGCCTTCCGTTAGGGTTCCAGTTTTATCCAGCACGATTGTCTGAATTTTATGGGCGAGTTCTAAACTGCCAGCATCCTTAATTAGAATACCGTTTTCTGCGCCTTTCCCAGTTCCTACCATAATCGAAGTCGGAGCCGCTAG
>JANMRU010000225.1:0-7603 GCA_031388585.1 Pseudanabaena sp. SOY_30_concoct_251
ATTCGACTAGCAATCTTTGCATTGCATGACATGATCGTCTATTGAATGCTTCGCCCCTGCAATGCGCTTTTATTCTGGCTCGAAATCTTCTTTGCTGGCACCACACACGGGGCATACCCAATCTTCTGGCAAATCTTCAAACGGAGTGCCTGGTGCTATGCCCGAATCTGGGTCGCCTTCCTCTGGATCGTAGACATATCCGCAGGTCGAACAAACATATTTCTGCATACTTTCTACCTCTATTAGAATCGTACTTTAACTAAGAATAACTTGGAAAATATAGATAATCTTTAATCTCAAATATCGCTTAATTAAACTTCATTTCCTATCTTCTATTATCTAGTGGAAACGCTAATATAATCCTTTACGGCAATACAGCCAATCGCGATCGGTAAAGTAATTAGAGTAACTAGAACGGCTGTTCCTGTCTCCACTCGATCTAGTTGGCTACCAGAATAATACTGAGCACTCCCATTCAGCAAGGCTGTTGCTAGGCCACCACCACCAAAATATAAACCTGTAGCGAGTCCTTCGTGACCTTTAGAAAGCATGGAAAGAGCAAACGGAATCATGCTGACAAACACTAGTCCAAACCCAATTCCAGCTATGAGCATGTGCAATAGTTCAAATGCAATGTTTTGTCCGACGAGCGTTTGTCTTAAAAGTGTCAGTGCGATGCCAATTGCGATCGCAGACAAACCAAATACCATACCGCTACGTGCGCCTAATTTGCTCACAAGTTGACCGAGCGGAAAAGTGGCGATCGCGGCAATCAGCAAAATTAGAGATGAGATATATTCATTACTGAGATTTATTGATGAGGCTTGGGATAATGTCCTAGGTACTACAGCCATCATCAAATTTACTTCTATGCTTGCCCCTAAGCCGATCGCAAATGTCAGAACCATTGACAACACTGAAGCTGGTAATTGAGGGAATGCCTGAGTTGGCATAGCAAGGCGTTTGGGTGATGATGCCCATAACAAAGTGGCACCAACCAGTAGAACCAATGCACCTCCAATAAAAGTTGTGCCTGCACCGAGATTTTTGAGCAGGAGATTAATCATGGGATGACAAGCTCCTACCAGGGCAAATATAAATACGAGTAGAGCATTCGCCTGGGGGAGGGCTTCTGTGGGAGCTAGTTGCTGCAAAATGGTGATCGCAGGCCCACGAAATATAATCATGGCAATTACCCACAGGGTCATTAGTATGGGTACTAGCCAGCGGATCTGTTCAGGTAAATTGCGCTCTAGTAACCCTGAGACGATCACAAAAATTGCACCTGCGAGGGTTACACCTACGGCAATTATGGGCAAACGGCTGCCGACTACGCGCATGATGCGATCGCTCAACCCTCCCACCACGGGTTCAACACCTGCCGCCAATATGCCTTGAATTATCCCTAACCAAACTGCTAATTCTAAGAAGCCGAGATTTCGCAAAATTTGGGGTTGATAGAACTCATACGCCATCCAGCAAAATATGATGGCTGACAGCATAGAAGCTAATCCCCCCACCTGCTTCCAGAGAATTTTGCGATCGAGATTTATTGCATTCATAGGTTTCGCGACTCTAGAGCACCTTGATTGAGTTATTGGGAATTCAATGAACCTTTAACCTGTTACCTACTATTTAGTACGCGCTTTTTTTCAATTTGGGTTCCTTTAACTAAGATCTTGCACTAGTTTAAGAAAAAGAACCATTAATTTACGGCGATGCCCCCCACTTGCCACCGTAAGATTTATGGTTCTTTCTTGATTTGGAATTCTACTTAAGCATGATTTGACAATTAAAACTATTGCCCAATCGACGATTTGACTTATTGAGCTGCTTCGATTACTTCTGTTGTACGATTCCCTTCGCTATCTTCTGTCACAGTGACTTGATTGCCTTCTGCATCTACAACTGAAGCCGCAGTATTGCCGTTTTCATCAACAGCAACACAAGCGCTCTCCGAGCCATTTGTAGCACATTCTACTTCAGCGGCTGTGGCGGCAGAACTTCCCCCCAATAAAACCAAGGCACTGATCGCGGCAATTGCACTAAAAGAGATAAATTTTTGCATGATTTTCGTTACTTTTTTCCCCTACGTTCATATATTGCCCTTGGTAATAGGAATAATTAACATCCAGAATCGACCTTTTTGATGTTGGCTTTAAACGCGTAGAAAGTTGCGCTTGAGACAGGAAGTCATTGACGCACATATAAGCAAACTTTTATGACCTGATTAAATATTTTGATCTCTAAATGCCAAAAAAGTTTTGACTTTTGACCGCTTTACAGGACATCATTGATAAATACTTAAGTATATTTGCCGTTCCATAGAGAAATATCTATGAATTCCATAGTCCTCCAGACCATATGGTTGATTCCCTGTTACGCGCTGGTTGGCGCATTTCTTTCTGTGCTTTGGTTTCCTTCGATTACTCGTCGGACGGGGCCTCGGCCAGCAGGTTACATAAATGCGATCGCCACTTTTTTTGCATTTACACAAAGCCTTCTAGCACTAAGAGAGATTTGGGGGCAGCCACCTCAGCAATTATTTATCCCCTGGCTGCAAGTCGCAAATCTTGACCTGACAATCTCGTTGGAAATATCGACGGTAGCCGTGGGTGCTTCTGCCTTGATCTGCGGACTGAATTTCCTGGCTCAGATTTATTCGATAGGCTACATGGAAATGGATTGGGGATGGGCGCGTTTTTTCTCTTTGCTAGCCCTTTTTGAGGCTGGCATGACCGCCCTTGTCTTTTGTAATTCCCTCTTCTTCAGTTATGTAATTCTGGAAATTCTCACGCTTGGCACCTACCTTCTAGTCGGTCTCTGGTTCAACCAGTCCTTAGTGGTAACGGGTGCAAGGGATGCCTTTTTGACTAAGCGCATTGGCGACTTGTTTTTGCTAATGGGTGTAGTTGCCCTATTGCCAATAGCTGGTACCTGGGACTTCACAGAATTAGCGATCTGGGCAAAAACTGCGAACGTTGACCCTAATGTAATCACACTGGTCGGTCTTGCTCTGTTAGCGGGGCCAATGGGTAAATGCGCGCAATTCCCTTTGCACCTATGGTTGGATGAGGCGATGGAAGGCCCTTTGCCCAGCTCGATCCTGCGTAACTCTGTGGTGGTGGCGACAGGGGCTTGGATATTGGTGAAGTTAGAGCCTGTGCTTTCGCTCTCGCCGATCGTCATGTCAGTCATGATCGCGATCGGAGCGGCAACGGCGATCGGTGGGACTTTAATTGCGATCGCCCAAATTGATATCAAGCGTTCTCTATCGTATCTAGTCAGCGCTTATATGGGGCTGGCTTTTATCGCGATCGGGTTGCATCAGATCGATACTGCTCTCATGTTGATGTTTACTTTTGCTGTGGCGATCGCGCTGCTAGTAATGAGCATCGGTGGCGTAATTTGGAATAGCACTACTCAAGATTTGAGACTATACGGTGGTCTGTGGTCGCGTCGCCCAGTTAGTGGTCTATCGTTTATTGTGGGAGCGCTGGGTTTGGTGGCTGTACCTCCTTTTGGCTCCTTTTGGGCTGTGCAAAAACTGACAGAAGCGGCATGGCAAATTCAACCATCACTTGTCGTCGTATTAGTTCTTGTCAATGCTCTCACTGCGTTCAGTTTAACTCGCGTATTCGGTCTTGTGTTTGGCGGTAAGACCAAGCAAATGACCGAGCGATCGCCAGAAATTCACTGGCCGATGGCGTTACCAATGATAATTCTGTCAGGTGTAGTGCTACACGTTCCCCATCTCTTAGCGGCATGGCAAATTTTACCTGCTTGGGCGGTTCTGCTGGAGCCATCATCAATTGTGTTGATATTATCTAGCCTGATCGGTTTTGTCACTGGAATTGGGATTTATCTCAATGATAATGTCACTAAGCCTGTGGTGCTGCCAAGTAAACCGCTGCAAGATTTTCTATCCTACGACCTTTACACAGAAAAACTATACAAACTGAGTATTGTGTTTGGGGTTGATTCGCTCTCTAAAATTTCCGATGCCTTCGATCGTTACATTATCGATGGAGTTGGCAAGCTAATTGGTGTTGGCACAATCCTAAGTGGTGAGAATCTTCGATATAGTACAGCTGGACGATCTCAGGGATATCTATTAACGATCTTAATAGGTATAGCTGTTCTAGTAATCCTCCTACTTGCCTCTGGAATGCCTTAATAGATTCTGTTTTTGCCTAACTCCTAGATTTAACAAACAACCTCAGGATTTACGCACCATGAAAGATAAATCCAGATTTCAAGGGGTTTGGGGCAATGCCCCAATTGAGGGCAACGCCCTCAAACTCCCTCTTGTTGGTTTTTGTAGATTTGACTGCGTAAGTCCTAAACCTTTAACTAAACAAAGACATTAATTATGCTCAGTAGTTTAATCTGGTTACCCGTTATAGGTGCCTTGCTAATTGGCTTTTTGCCGATAACAACTGATGTTGCTAACCGCGATAGTAGTGGTAAAACTCTCCCTCTGACGGTGCTCAAACCCAGCACTGCTAATTCCACAATCAAGTACCTGGCAAGCGCGATCGCCCTTGGTATTCTCTTACTCACAGGTTATCTAATCTTCCAGTTTGACATTAGTAAATCTGGGATGCAGTTCCAGGAATCTTTTCCCTGGCTGCCATCTTTGGGCATTAGCTATAGTCTGGGTGTAGATGGCATCTCTCTCCCGCTACTAGGATTAAATGCCCTGCTGACATGGCTGGTTATCCTCAGTACGCCTACTAACTACGAGCGACCCAAACTTTTCTATGCCTTGCTTTTCCTAATTAATGCGGGTTTGGCTGGAGCATTTCTAGCTCAAGATGCCATGCTATTCGTACTGTTTTATGAACTAGAGCTAATTCCACTATATTTGATGATCGCGATTTGGGGCGGTGTCAAACGCGAATCTGCTGCGATGAAATTTTTGATCTATACGGCGGTTTCTGGCATTCTAATTCTGGGTGGTTTTGTGGCAATGGGTTGGATTGCAGCTAATCCCAATCCCTCATTTGAGTATGAGGCACTCAAATCCGCTGTTCTCCCCCTGAGCGTTCAGATTCCGATTTTACTGGCATTACTGATTGGATTTGGGATTAAAACTCCACTCGTGCCTCTACATAGCTGGCTACCAGATACATACGTAGAAGCCTCTACGCCGACCGCGATTCTCTTGGGCGGCATCCTGGCAAAGCTGGGAGCTTATGGACTGATTCGCTTTTGTATGGGGCTATTTCCCGATGCTTGGGCATATTTTGCCCCCTGGTTGGCAGTCTGGGCGGCGGCTGGTGTGCTGTATGGTACGACGATCGCGATCGCCCAAAAAGACATCAAACGCATGGTAGCCTATAGTTCCATCGGTCACATGAGCTATATTCTGCTTGCCTGTGCCGCTGCGACACCGTTGGCGATCGTGGGTGGTGTTACCCAAATGGTAAGCCACGGACTAATTCTGGCAATTTTATTCTATCTAGTCGGTCTGGTTGAGGCTAAGGTAGGTACGCGCGATTTGGATGTTTTGAATGGTCTACTCAATCCTATTCGTGGTCTGCCCGCAGTCGGAGCGTTGCTTGTCTTAGGTGGCATGGCAAGCGCCGGTATCCCTGGGATGGTAGGCTTTATTTCTGAATTCTTAGTATTCCAAGGAAGTTTTGCCAAATTCCCAATCCCAACACTGCTTTGCATCGTAGGCACAGGGCTAACTGCTGTCTATTTTGTGATTTTGCTCAACCGCACCTGTTTTGGCAAGTTGGATAATGCTACCGCCTACTATCCTCGCGTGACGCTCGCCGAGCAAGTTCCCGCCCTAATTTTGACAGCGCTAATTATTTTTCTGGGTGTACAACCTACCTGGTTAGTGCGCTGGACTGAAGCTAGCACAAATCTTTTAGCCGCATCTATGCTGACTAATAGCGGCGATACGCATCCTGAAAGGAATCACATCTCACTCACTAGCCCTCAAGCCTCTGTCTTAACCGACAGCAATTAATTACTCACTAAAAACTAACAAGAACCAGATATGGTACAGTCCCCCCCTCAAACAACTACAAAACTACCACCTTCTCAGCATGAATATGCTGACATCATCCATCGCCTCGAGGCAGGTGGGACAATGCTGCCTGATACACCCGAGAATCTGATGCAGATTATCGGTTTGTATAAAGCCTATGCTGTACCAATGGATTTCTACTGGCGCGACCTGCTGTATATTGCCGAACGAGTTTTCCTCAATCCATTTCCCTTCTTTAAATATTTCCTGCCCAAGGATTATCTAGATCTGCACAACCACTATGCTGGCGACGATGCCGATCTGCGGATCTGGCGAGGTTATGGCACTGCGCACAAAGAATTATTGGAATTTATGGAGAAAGGGGAGTTAAAGGTTAAGCTCCCTCGTATCTTCCATCATTTGTGGCACGATCGCATCAATATGGAATTTGCGGAGGAATGTATGCGATCTATGCTCTGGCATCGCAACATGGGCGGACAGTTCGATCCCTATCTCGACAGCGATGAATATAAAGCCAATGCCGATCGCGCTATTAAGGCTTACTTCAAATACAATCCAGTGATGCTTGGTCTATACAAGCTGTTTCCCGATTTGTTTTTGGAGCAATGCCGCCAGATGTCCTACTACGCTAATCTAGGCTTATTCTGGGAAGTCATGGCTCCTGTTTTCTTTGAGATGAGCGATCTGTATGATGAGGGCAAAATCACTACTGTACCTGAAGCGATGGACTTTCTGGTGAATGGGATTTTTGCGATTTCTGGCCGTCCCATTTACCACCATGTCTATATCAGGGGCGAATGCTATGAGATTATCCCCAAATCGAAGGGATTTACCTGGCTGTACGAAGCTGCCTTTCCCTATGTAGAAGCGGTGTTCTATCGGACTTCTCCGTTCCGTGGTACTAAATCCTACAATGCTCAAGCAGGACAAGTCCCGAACGATCAAAATGAATTCCATTTTGGTATTCTCTATGCCGACAAATTTCCCGTAGGCAGTGCAGGCATTCCTCCCACGCTGCTGCACCAAGACATGTTCCATTTCTTGCCACCCTATTTAGTGGAATATTATAAACAGCACTGTCGCGGCGAAGATGACACACTAATTCAACTAGCAGTGAGTTTTCAGCGATCGATGTATTGCGTCACCTCGGCGGTGATTCAAGCTGGCCGCGCTGCTTTTTACTATCCACTTGATGACCCAAATCCCAAACACTTGATGGCAAATCGGGCCTACTTTGAGGGACAACTCAATCGCTTCTGCAACCGCAAATACGGCATGAACGAGGCAGCTCGTTTACCCAATATCCAAAAGCAGAGCTATAGATAATTATCTCACAGGGGCGAACAGCCGTTCGCCCCTACTCAAACAGAAAAAATACAACGGAGATTCAAGATATATGGCTGACATTGTTGATATCGCTGTAGGCGCGGGTGCTTTTACAACGCTAGTAACCGCCGTGCAAGCTGCTAATCTAGTCGATGCATTGAAAAGCCCAGGCCCTTTCACCGTCTTTGCCCCCAATGATGATGCCTTTGCTAAGCTTCCCCCAGGTACAATTACGACATTGGTGCAGAATATTCCACAGCTTTCAAGAATTCT
>JANMRU010000234.1:0-1548 GCA_031388585.1 Pseudanabaena sp. SOY_30_concoct_251
CAGAATTAATCCTTCTGATCTCAACTGTAGGTGGAATTCACTTGCCTGGTTAATGCCTCAAATATAGTCAAACAGGGATTTCCGCATTCCCTATTGACTCCCGTCTACCTCAGGGACTATGTTATCTCGCTGGCACTACTCCAACCTTCTATGACTAGGCTCGCTTTCGGATTCGTTCTTGAAGACGCTCAACTATATCTGCACTCAATTCTGCTTCTGGATCAGTTTTCTCACGTGTCGCTAAAACGGACTTAATTTCAGACGGCGAAGCTTGTCCTAGTTGCTCGATCAATGATTGAAACGCTTGCTGTTGCTGCACAACTTCCGCCTCGGGCACAGCTTGAATTCCATACGCTAGAGCTGCCTGACGAGTCAATGCATAAACGATGTACTGATTCAGCGATACACCTTCACCTTCAGCAAGTTGAGCAAGCTGTTGATGTAAGGTTTCAGGTAATCGTAAGGTTAATCGGCTCATGACTTTTCTCCTGATGCTAATATGCTCACAAACTGCACAGGGGTTAGAACTCGCAACCCCAACGACTCTTTCGCACTCCGAAAATCTCGAATATTAGATGTAACCACGATCGCACCTGCATTCATCGCACAATCAATCACGAGATCGTCACCCGCATCTGGGGAAGTCGGTCGCCACGAGAAATAAATATTTGTGTATTGAGCAACATTCAGGAGTTGCCCCAACACAGGTTGCAACTTACTCCAGCGTTCTTCTGAGAGCTTTCGAGACAGCACATCGTCATATTCATAGGCAAGCGCATTAGAGACACAAACCACCATCAGCCCAGCCAACCAAGCATCAATAATCAGACCTGAAGCCCCGCCTTGCTTGGTCAGACCTTCAAACACAACATTGGTATCAACCACAATCCGAAGTAAAGGCAAACCAGACATGACACCACTATAGCACCATACGCAGTGTCGAGCTACGGTCTTGCCATAGTACTTTGGAAGAGTGACAGATAGCTTTGAAAGAACGCCCTAACACTTGAAAAGAAGCGAGATAACGGTTTAGTTGAGCCGCCGTAGATAATCATTGACTTTTTAAGATCACTTTTGAATAGTCGGCTCCAACGCATGGTTAGACTGTCTTTACTGGTTAGTAATAGCATCTGACAAGTCTGTGATCATCACTAACCCGCCCTCGATCGCATCTACTTGCAGTCTATATCCCCGAAGTAGACTCATTCCAACTAAAGAATCTGTTTCTGCTGAATTTACTTCAATCTCTTGAGATTTACCATCCCAAATAGCTACAGCATCGTAAATATCAAACAGAACCTCGCTACCATCTCCTAAAGTTCCACGACCACGATAACTCCATGTCAGATCCAGTTCAGTAATAATGTCGTTCGGGAGGCTTAAGAACCCTGTAAATCCTGTGTCAATGACAGCATTCATAGATTTTAGTTTGTCGTTATTGCGGACGACCACAAGAATCGTGGCTTCACAATTCTTATTGACGTATCCTTGCATCATAGCTTTTCTTTCAAACTTCGCGCACCGAAACGATGAACGGCACGACCGCAC
>JANMRU010000292.1:0-4514 GCA_031388585.1 Pseudanabaena sp. SOY_30_concoct_251
AAAGCTATAGTGGTATTAGCTCTAATGCTGGTTTTGACTTTCACAACTGCTTGTGGATCTTCCAGTACTCAAACTCCTAATCCAGTAAAAATCAACCAGAGTGCAGAATATAGTCAGCTCGCGCGAGGTAATTCCGCCGCAGGTCAGGATTTTGGCAATTGGGTGCTTCAAACGAGCAAAGGCTTGATTAAGGACGCTTATGTACGTGACGGCAACAAGTTGGGAGTTGTGATTTCACCTCAAGTTCTACCCACTGACGTAAAAGCTTTAACCCAATCTTTAGCCCAAGGCTTTCGGCATAACTTTCCTAATCAAGACTTAACAGTTTTGCTATATTCCCCTGACAAAAAGCTGATTTTAACGGCTCACTATGATAATCGGTCCAGACAAATTGATTACCAGATACCAAGTTAAGCAACTCGGTTAATAGTGGTTTTCTTTACACGTATTTGATTGAACTAACAATGAATAATCAAACTGAAACCCCTACCCAGTCTAATGATGATACCCGTCCGCAGAATTCTGTTGCATGTCCAGATATTGAAAAAGGAGTTTGCTTAAAAGAATATCAAACAGCCTATCAGACAGGACACGAAGGATACGATCGCTATCTCGGCAAGAGCTTTGACGAAGCGGAGCCCGAACTAAAACGGGATTATGAATCGATGTTATCCCAACAAGATGGAGAAGGGTTAGCTTGGGACAAAGCTAAAAGCGCGGCGCGTGATGCTTGGGATCAAGCAGGAACTACTTAATCATTAACATCCTAGAATTTCTTGAGAAATATAACAGCCATGACAAACACAAATGATGAATATAAACGTCACGCCATGCAGGATTTGGCAGAGGGACGCACCCTACCTGACGAGACAGAAAATTATCAAAACTTTGATGATTTTGCTCAAAGATCCACGCGCGAAGAACGGCATAATATATTTAGCAACTTTTTTAAGCCCGATCGCGTTACCTCAGCAGAAATGACCCCTGAGTTGGAAAAAGCGATCGCGCGTATTCAACCAAACGAGCGGGATGATGTCGCAAGAGAATTCTTTAAGCATCTGAAAAGGCGAGATCTGAGCGATCGAGATCTGGAAAAGCAATTAGGCTTATCTAGCCGCGATCCTAACCGCATGAAACCCGATGATGTCTCTAAACTGGCTAGTTTTGCTTATCGCTATCATCCCGACATTTTCCATGAAGTTTTAGCAGATCAACCTGCCTTGGTGAAGTTCCTGAGTAATCCTCTTGTGGGAGCAGCTTTAGGTGCGATCGCCACTAAATGGTTCAGTCACAAATAAATCTTTGTAGCAGCAGATATGCGGTTCTTTAGACTACGCTTTGCTAATTTGTTCAGAGGTACAAGGAATGTTATTCCTTCGGAATCTGTATATACTGATGTCAGCAATCCCCGTATTGAAGCTTTAGTCGATGCAGTTTTTGCAATCGCATTAACTCTGTTAGTAATAGATATTAAAACATCTCATGTCGATTCAGATGGCGAACTGACTAAGCAATTGATTTCACTTATTCCCAATTTTTTCGCTTATTTTCTGAGCTTCATTATTTTGGGACTGCTGTGGTTTGAGCACCAGATGGTATCGCATTATGTTTTACGATCCGATCGCACACATATTTGGCTTAATCTCTTATTCCTGATGTCTATTGCACTGATTCCTTTTTCAGCATCATTGCTAGGAGAAAATCTTCAACATCGTTCCGCCACTATCTTCTATGGCATCAACCTTTTAGTCACAGGAGTAATTCAATATCTGCACTGGGAATATATAACTCAGAAAAATCGACTAATTGATCAAGATTTGGATCGAAGGTTAGTTCGAGCCGTACAAAAAACGTTTTTGTTTGTCCCGCTCACCTATGCGATCGCCATCGAAGTTTCATTTATTAGTATTTCGGTGAGTTTAGCACTTTATAGTTTAGGCACTCTCGCAGGAGCATTAAGGATGAATGCAATCTTCCACCAACCTCAACAGCAGAAGCTGCTTCCTAAACAGGAAGTTGCTTCTTAAACTAATTAATTCACAAACCAATTAAGGAAAAACATGGAAAGCAATATACAAGAAACCTTTAAATTAAATGCAACAATAGCTGGAAAGATGCGCAAAGGAACCGAGTTTCCCCAGTCCCCTGGTCATGCCGATCCAACTGGAACGCTAGACACAGACATCTCGTTTGAAGGAGTAGTGATAAAAAATACTGAGAATGTAGTTTTTAGAATTACCAAGGTCAGCGATCGCGGAAATATGCAGATTGAGCATATTAGGGAGAGAGGAATGCAAGAAATTGCCGTGGGTCAAATCCTTTCAGTTGAGGAATTAACTGGATGGGATATTCAACCTGTTTAGTGGGATTGAAACCTTAAGGAGTCAGGGATAATTTTGCTAGAGGATATCAACCCCAGGAGGAAAATGAGTCATTCGGTTTGGCAGTGCTTCTTCTCGATCAAGATCGACAGTTAACCCGAGTGGGCGATGGAAAAGAATTCTAGCTAACAGACCTGTTGTGCCTTCTTTAAGCAAATCTTCAGTAAATCCAGGTAATTCTACTGCTGCTGTTTCAGCATCCTCAAAGACACCAAAATAATATATACAGGCAGGTTGAGCCGTAAAAATCTCAATCCACCAACCCAAATCTTCATCTTTAACCAGGCTATCTAGTGTCTTGATTGCAGGATTGCGGATTACCGTGCATGAGTCACATCCTTTAGCAATTTTCACATACGATGAAACCATTTGGTGAGTAGCATTCACAATAGACATAAAAAATTCTTTTAGTTAGATAAAAGTTAGATTAAATAAGAAATAGGTTTTTAGATTTGTGGTAATACTAAATAGCGCTGCTAAGCTGTTGGCAAGGAATGCGATCGCTCAAAACTGCTGTAGCAATCGCGTAAGTATAAACTTCTAAATGAGCATCTGGTGGAGCATAAAAACAAAGATATTTATCGGGAAAGATAGCTCTTTCAAGACACTCATTAAATCCAAGATCTACTCGCACAATTTGGATTTGCTTAGTTTGATTGGTGTAGCGATAGGCAATCTTTTTTGAGGTATGTAAACAAGGATTTAACATAGCTGTAAACAAATTGATTAAAAATTTTCTTTTTTAAAATAATTCAAAAAAAGCTCTCCCGCTTCGATTCTAGGTAGATTTTATCTATTAATGAATCAACTAAAAATTAGAATATAATCTTAGTTTGAGAGAATCTTATCCTACTGTTGGCAAGGTAAAAGTAAATTTTATCCCTTGTCCATTTCCAGATGTAACTGATAGCTTGCCGTTATTTTTTTCAGCAAATCGATGCCACAACAAAAATTCTGATCTTGTATCTATCTCACACTCGCATGAATTTGGGGTTGTTGAGCCAGTATCTATTTGAAAAAGTTTATGTTGAAAGAGTTGAAGCAACTTTTCTTCACTGATATTGGCTCTTGAATTAGAGATAGATACCACCACAATGTCTCGATCAGTCTTAGAAGAAATCTTGACTGTCTCACCTTTACAACTAAAATTTATCGCATTAGAAATTAGATTCTGAGACATAGAGTAGGTCGTATCTTCATCAGCATACACAAATGCTTCATTATTTGGTTCAAAAACAATCCGAACTCCCTTAGGGATGGCAATTCTAAATACTAGCGAAATGGCATTGACAATTACATGATCTAGCCGAAAAAAATTATAGGCATCAAATATCTCGTGATTCTCAAGCATAAATAATTTCAATAAGCTCTCAATCAAATTAGATGTTAGCCTTACCAATTTTTTGCCATCACTAACTTTATTCTTGGGTCGATTCCTTTCAGGATGCGTACCGCCGTATAATTATATGGCAATCCTTCATCCTCTAATGTGTAGTCATTCTCCGTTTAGGCTGTATTGACATCATCAAGAGCAATAGTTCATTGTTCAGTTTGGATAGTCATAAACTCTCTTAAAATATTTCTTCAACCACTTTGTCAGAATTATGGTTAATTTGACAAGTCAAGGGCTGATTGACTGACAAATCTTTTTAGCTTGGCGGTTAAAACCGCAGCTATACAAACCAAACCTGCGTAGGCAGGTTCAAGAATTGTTGATATATCTAGTCCGCGAAGGTGGACTTCCTTTGTGTAGGCGCGATTTTAATCGCCAGCATTAACAACGATTTTATTCGGTTTCAAAACTTGTGTCGGTCAATCCTGGTCAAGGGTATGACCAGCTTTTTCCAGAACATGCTGAGCCTGACTAGCTTCGCGATCGTTACCGATCTCGATCACCAAAAACTTGCCATCTTCAATTGCATCGACAAATTGTCCTGTGGCACGATCGCTAATTCCCAATTTAGTTAATACTGCTGCCAAGCCACCAGATGCATTGATATGCTCCCAGTTCATTGAGTTTTCTGGTTCTTGCTTATAGTTCTTAGCGATGATCGCAATCTGATCGGTACGCAAACCTTTGTGTTCCATTTCCAATACAGCAGCTTTAGCTTCTAGTTCCGAAGGAAAAACATC
>JANMRU010000295.1:0-8632 GCA_031388585.1 Pseudanabaena sp. SOY_30_concoct_251
GTCATGAGATTTGACGTAAATCTTTGAAGCGTAACGTTACTTTTGCCCACAGAGGCTTGTTCAAGCTGTAAATACTGAGCTTCTGACATAAATGGTCCCGCAAAAATTTGAATATGATGCGGAATTAGATCGGCAAGATTCGTACTAGCCGTTATGACGGTTTCCAAAAGCTCGTAACCGATTCTGCCACCGCCTATGCTAACTAAAATTGTTGGCTGCGATCGCTTTAAGTTAACTTTGTCGCACTCACTCAATCCAATATTTTCTGGGATTGGCTGCGCCACAAAACCTGTATATTCGATCTGACAATTGAGATTGTGAACCTTAGAGAAGCTTTCCCCAATTTTCTGGAATCTGGGATCGGAATGGAAGAGAATTAAATCGAAGTACTTGCTGACCAGTTGGCAGATAATACCTTCTTCTTGCTCGAGATCGGTTCGACCAACAATATCCCTGACACTTGAGACAATCTTAGTGTGAGGTGACGTAGCCTGAATATGGTCTAACAGAGGAATTAACTCAAAGAAGAGCTTGTGTCTACCGAACGGGAAAAATTCCGTAATCAAGCAGTCAGGTTGAAAGCGATCGAATAAATCAATCAGGGCATTTTTTCTGGCTGACTTCAACTCGTCAATATTGGCAAAGCCATCAGCCACTTGTAGTTGTCCATCTTCAATCCAAAGCGGTGGTAATTTGGCAATTTCCGCTTCAGGTGGAACTTCAAACCCTGGTACTGTTGGACCGCCATTAATGAAACAAACTTGAAATTCTTTTACCAATTGGCGCACGATTTCCGTGCTTCTGACTAGATGACCCATGCCAGTTAGATACTGACAATAGAACATAATTTTTTTCATGATTTATTCACCTCTATTACTTGTTGGGCAATCCTGACGAAGATTGGTTTAAGCCGCTTTTTTGCTGGCGATCTCAGGGCGATCTAAACGCTTTTCAACTAGTTGATTTTTTTCTGAAGGGCGACCAATCCCGATATAAAAGAATCCTGCTTGCCTTAGCAGATCTGGATCTAAATAATTGCGCCCATCGACAAGTGTTGGAGTTTTCATGACTCTGGCAATTTGCGCGTAGTCAATCTGGCGGAACTCTTGCCATTCAGTCACTAGCACCAAAGCATCACAGCCTTGAGCAAGTTGGGAGATATTTTCAACCACTTCAACAGTAGTAGCAGTAGAGAGTTGAGTTGGTTTCACAATTGGATCGTAAGCCTTCACTTTCGCTCCCAAGCGACTCAATTCTGTTGCTAAGTCTAATGAGGGTGCATCCCTAAGATCGTCTGTATCTGGCTTAAATGTTAGCCCCAGCAAACCAATCGTTTTGCCTTTGAGAATTTTTAGAACTTGTTGGAGCTTTTCCACAGCCAATAAGCGCTGGCGCCGATTTACCGAAACTGCGGCCTGTAAAAGTTCTGCAGTATAACCGTAATCATTAGCAATGTGAACCAAAGCTGAGACATCCTTCGGGAAACAAGAACCACCCCAACCAATTCCCGCTTGCAAAAACCTGCTGCCAATACGCGAATCTAGTCCAATGCCCTTGGCGACTTGGGTGACATCGGCACCAACGCGATCGCAAATATTAGCTACTTCATTAATAAAGCTGATTTTGGTCGCTAGAAAAGCATTTGCAGCATATTTAATCATTTCGGCTGAGCCTAAATCTGTGACGACAACTGGAACAGGAGCAAGTAATTTTCTCTCAGTAAATTGACCTGCTACAATCGGCTCATAAAGTTCCTGCATAATCGCGATCGGTCTTTCCCTACTGCTTCCCAACACAATGCGATCGGGGTTAAATGTATCATAAACGGCAGAACCTTCTCTCAAGAATTCGGGATTGCTGACCACATCAAAGTTGACTTCAATTTGAGCAGCTTGTTGCCGATTCTCCAACTCACCGACAATCAACTGATGCACCCAATCACCCGACCCAATTGGCACAGTAGATTTATTCACAATCACTTTGTAATCTTGATTGAGATAACTGCCAATCCCTCGAGCGACCGCTTCTACATAACGGGTATCGCTTTCTCCATTAGGTAAGGGTGGCGTTCCCACCGCAATAAATAAAACCTCACCATGCGCAATCCCAATACTTAAATCTGTGGTAAATGATAGTCTTTCTTCTACCATAGCTGACTGCATAATTTCTGATAGTCCTGGTTCGTAAATTGGAGACTGCCCCAGTTGCAATACCTTGACTTTTTCGGGGTTGTTATCAACACAGATTACATTATGGCCAATATGAGCTAAACAAGCTCCCGTAACCAATCCCACATATCCAGTTCCAATAACACATACACGCATATTTCTACTGCTCCTAAGTTGAATAGATCGTTGATTAAATCAACTAATGTGGCAGGAATTCCGCCAAGTTCTAGGCCGACAGAGGGGTAGCTCTGGCACCCCCTGCAATATTCGATTCAATCATTCCTGCTGCTTTCTGTCTTATGCTGGAGGTAGAATATACCAACTCCATCAAGCGATCGCTAATCCGGCTGAGGGCATTCAAATCCAGACAGGCAACTGGAGGAAGATGACTGCTTTTGCTTTCTACCTGCTCCAAAACAGTGTCCATAAGACTAGCGGGCGTGAGATCGTTAGGATGAATAGCTTTAAACAGACCAAAATCTGACATCGCTTTGGCTCGAATCCACTGCTCTTTGACGGGGGTGATTCGCGGCACAACCACCGCTTTTTTACTCAATGAGATTACTTCACAGATTGTGTTGTATCCGCCCATGCAAACTACGACATCGGCAGCATCAATGTAGCTAGCAATATCGTCTGAGAACTCAGATATCTGAACTGGTAAGTCTAGCTGCTGAATCATCAGAGCAAATTCTTGCCTTTGCTCTTGTGGCATTTCTGGACCAGAAAAAATCAAGCTTTTGATCGATAGTTGAGATCTCATCTGCGCTAGCCCTTGCAGATAGGTTTTGACTAAGTTGTAACCGTCACCACCACCACCGGGCGTAACCAGAACCAATTTTTGATCTGATTTGACTTGTAACTCCTTACGGATAGCTTCAGGACTTTTGCAGCCATATTCTCGGAGAATATAGCCGCAGAATTGCGTGATCTTAGCGATCGCAGGCGGAAATTCGTATTCCTTCACCACATCAAATATTTCCCGCATCCCAACCACTAAAACTTGGTCGTAATACGCTTGGATAGCATTGTAGTAATCGTTTTGATGCCATTCCCTAGTTGTCACCTCAGGAGCATCGAGGATATCTCTGAGCAGCAAGACTACCTTGATATTGGGCAAATGAGTTTTTACATAATCAAAAGCTGCTTTTAATTCGCCTTGCATCCCATAAGGTTTTTTGTCAACGAGAATTAGATCGGGTGCAAAATTAACTATCGCAGCTTTAAGAATCTCGGAGCGCAGCTTTAAGACTTCTGTAGGATCTTTTCTGAGATATTTAGCGCATAGATTGCCAGCTTCATCACGTCCCAGGCAAGGCAATTTGATGTAGTCCAAACCTTCTGGCATTCTGAAGCTATGCAGGACAGGCGAGCCAGATATTAACAAAATAGAAATCTTTGGGATGCTCTTCAGAAGATACTGACAGATGGCGAGCATTCTGCGGATGTTACCAAGACCGAAGGCATCGTGTGAGTAAACTATCAGTCTCATTACTTTAAGTCCTTAAGTGTGCTCTGAGTTCCGACACTTAACATCTTTATCTTTGAGTGTGAAGATGGCATTAAGTTTTGATGAGAAACTTTTCATAAACTTAATGCCACGCGATGGGTGGCGCAAATGGTGGCAGATCAGCGATCGCGTCGAAACAACAGCACCATCAGAGCAACCAAACCAATCTGGAGAGCCAGGTTCCCTATATTCTTGCCTAGCTCACCTTTGCCCGCTAATAGCGCAGTTAGAAACACAAATGCACCGATACCGCCCCATGCGCCTAAGGTGACATATACAAATTTACGCAATCCTCGGTAGGGTGCCTTTGCTTCAGCTTTCAGGCGGGCATATTTTTCAGGATCTTGCTGCTTGATTTTCTCTGCAATCGGGGACTTGGTATTTTGTTCGAAGATTGGCTCTTCTGTCATATGATTTTTTTAGGATGCGATCGCTATGTCGTATTGACCAGCTTTTGTCTGTATAACGTTCCGCATCAGTCGCCGCTAGTAATCCCTGTGCCAAAATGTTTTCAGGGTTGGCGGTAGATTGTATGCACGTGTTATGTCTCATTTGCTACAAACCGGATAATAATCTCTCGTACTCGATATGTGAACCAACCCAAAACCAAATAATGAGATCTCCATCAAGTTGACCAACTGCTCTGTAATTTTTGCTGATTCTAGCAGAGTAGATTGGCAGATTTTGATGAACTTTCTTAAAGCGTAGACTTGGATGTCCTGGGTTTTCTTTGAATTGGCGATATGAGGCGCGTGTTTGTTGCTGAACTTGCTCAGGTAATTTAGCAAAAGCTTGACGAAACTGGATAGTGGTGCGTGATTTCACAATGTTTCAGGGTCTAGCTCTTGGGTTTTACCCTCTCGATATTCTGTCATTGCTTCGGCTGCAAGCTTGGCAAGCATATCTTCGGAACGAGCAAAAGCTTTTTCCCATTTCATGTCGTCTTCCAATTCTTCCAGAACCATAGTCGCAATAACATCCTGCTCACTTTCAGGTAATGTCTTTAATTTAGTAATCACCTGCTCCAGTAACTCAGTCATAGCAATCATTTTCCTTTGTATTTTTATCTATAAATCGGCATGTTTACAAATTAAGGTCATCAAAGTCACAAATTCATCCGTTCTTGTTCGGTGACGCATACCTGCTTTGACAATCAAGCGATCATTTTCGCTCAAAGCAAAGCTATCCTGTTCAATCTCAATTATTACAGAACCTGATAAAACAAGAAACATTTCGTCTGTCTTAGGGTGTACATGCCAGTCTGAAGTTGTTTTGTACATGGAACGTACATTGACTTGAGCAGTATTAAAAACCCCAATCTGCTCGTTTGCCCAAGATACAAGCCTCTGAGACACTCTTTCTGCAACATTCACTAAATTGATAGGTCGGTTGTTTCCCAAAATTCCCGAAAACTCTATGTTGAAAGAAAGTAATTTGTACATTTCTAATCGAATGCCTTCTCATCATTTTATATCCAAAACAACTGATATAGCTAGCTTGTAAGCAATATGGCAAATTGTTTGCTTGGCATGAAAGATCGTAGGGCTGGTAGCGATCGCTACTTAAGCAAACCCTTTGAAGCGGAAAGATTACTGGAAACCCTTCAGGAGTAAGTTTAATAGGCTACTTTTGTCAATACAAAGAGTTATGTCACAATGACAGTAACAACGCAACGGATCGTAAATCCTATGAACATCCAAATAACCATTGAACTACCTTCCGATCTGCATGAAAAACTTAAGACCCTAGCCTATGAAGGGCAAATCGATCCTAGCGATATGCGATCGCTCAAATGATCTCTGAGGCTTATGAAAGGAGAGGGTGGCTAGAAGATTTAGCTGCTCTTCGTCAGTAAATTTTGCGTGATGGCGGGTTGCAACATAACGATGATTTAATCGATCGCTTACGCCAAACTCGCCAAGAAATCTTTGAGATCGAATATGCGCATTTGTATTGAAAGTAGTGCCATCCTCTCAATACACCTCATCATGGCTGCCAATATCTACAAACACAGCCTTTTCAACTTCTGTAAAGTAAAACAATACCCTTGCATCGTAATCTACACTAAAACTCCAAAATTCTTTAGAGCTTGCCCGATAGTTTATGTGTTTTCAAGCTTGGATCGAATGGATCTAAAGTAAACTGCTCCACCTTTTGCCAAAATCTTACCTCTAAATCTGTGTTACCTTTGATACGCTTTTTGAATGCGCGCTTAAATGGAGAACTGAAACTGACTTCCACAATCAATCTCCCAGCATTTGCCTAAGCTCTTCAATGTTAGAGGAGAATTTCAGTTTGCCTTTTTGCTGCTCGACCTGTGCTGTACTGAAGTTTTCATATATCTCGTCACGGCGTTCTTCGCGCAGGTATTGCTTCAGTAATAGTTGGATTTCATGCTTTTCATCTACAGAAAGATTTTTAATTTCCTCGACTACATCACTAAAAGTCATCAGAAAACTCCATGTTGCAAGAAAGTAATATGTACATTGCTAATTGAGTGCCATCTCGCCATTTTATATCTAAGACCAATGATATAGCTTGCTTGTAAGCAATATGGCAAATTGTTTGCTTGGCATGAAAGTCCTGGGGCTGGTAGCGATCGCTATCTAACCAAACCATTCGATGCGGAAAAACTATTGGAGATTGTAAAGGAATACGTTTAAGAAACACGGCGTTCATGCAACATCTCGCGGGTAACCTGAGGAGCAGCAGGGGGAATAGGGTTGTGCTGCATTCGCTCAACTAACAGCTTTAGGAAATTCTGTCTATCATTAATATCAACAATTTGGGGTGGAACAACTTGGGGAAAATGAGTTGAGCTATGTTTTGTGAGCTTCTGCATAAATCCGTAGTGCCGCAGCCATTTTTTTTTCATTATCCTCACCCTGGGCCTGAAACCAGGCTAGTGTGCTGGGATCTACTTGGACAAGGACATTCAATGGTTCTACGGGTTTCCACCACCGCGACTTACTGAAAAACTCCTCAGTTAATGGAGGAATATCAGACGTATCGATTTCTTCCTCTGTGAGTGAGTCAACCTTCTCCCAATTCGTCCCTGAGGTACTGTTCATAGCGCTTTCGTTCATAAGGTAGAGCCTTGCGAAGTGAAATAATACGGATTGTTTGCTCGTCTGGTTCAGCAAAAACTACAACCACAACCCGCCCATCAAGCATCCCGATTCCAATCCATCGAGCCTCACCGTAGCTTTGCCTTTCATCTAGAGATATACGGAGTGGTAGCCTGAAAACTCTAGGTGCGTCAGCAAAGTCAAGTCCATGCTTGGCAATGTTTGCCTGGTTCTTTTGCTGATCCCACTCGAATTCCATGGCTTGATTTTACCAGATTTTTCCTGTTGGTTGCTTAGCATGAGAGATCATAGGGCTGGTAGCGATCGCAACTTAACCAAACTATTTGAAACAGAAAAATTACTGGAGATCGTTTGCTGGTTCAGTGGCGTAAAATAGTGAGAGTAGCGAGGAATATAGCCATGAGTGTTGTTGTCCCTGACGAAATTTTAACCGTAACTCGCATGACTGAGTCAGAAATGCATCAAGAAATTGCTGTTATGCTCTTTCAACGGGAAAAACTTACACTTGCTCAAGCTAGCCGATTCGCAGGGATGCACCGTGTCGCATTTCAGCACCTACTTGCTAGTCGCCGCATCCCAGTGCATTATGGGGTGGAAGATTTTGAACAGGACATTCAAAACCTGCGGGAGATGGGTAGATTCTCCACTACACAGGTATTTTAGGAATCTTGGTCGAAGCGAAAAGTCAAGGCTTGATTGCTGAGGTAAAGCCATTATTAGATGCTTTAGTTAGCGAGGCTGGATTTTGGATTGCAGAACCTCTATACAACAGCGTTTTACGGCTTGTTAACGAAATTGACTTACTCTGATTTCGAGACTAACGGATAAGCTGCAGGGTAGCGATCGCCACTTAACAAAACCATTTGAAACGGGAAAATTACTTCTTTCCGATAATCTTATCGTATTCGGCATGTGAACCGATCCAAAACCACACAACCTTCTCTTCTTCTGCTTTCAGAACTCCTAATGCTCTCCATCCAATCCCTACTCTGACTGACCAAATTTTTTCTTTGGGCTTGACTTCCTTAAATTCTAAACTTGAATGAAATGGATTCTCTTTCCAAAGTTCGTAGTTTTTCTTGGCAGTTTCTTTTGTGCGTTGAGGTAATTTCATAAATAACTTCCGAAAGTCTTTGGTTCTCGATGACTTCATTACTCCTCGCCAAAACCTTTCTCTTCTGTCCTACCTTCTCGATCTTCAATCAATGCTGCTTGAGCCATTTTCTGGAGGACATTTAGATCGATATCTGGATTTGCCAAGGTTTCAAGCCACCCTAGTTCGCTCTGAATATCTTCTAGCAATTGATGGGCAATTTCGTCTTGGAGATCGTTTGAAAGCTTTTTAGCTTCTTTGAAAGCTTTTTCTAGTAATTGAGTCATAGGTGCATTTCTGACTGAGAAAACTTAACTCATTATAATGTTCTTTCTGTGATTGCAAGCAAACAATTTGTTTGCTTGGCATGAAAGGCTATAGGGCAGGTAGCGATCGCCACTTATATCAAGCTACCTGAAGCAGAAAAGTTATTGGAGATCGTAAAGGATTAAGTTGAATAAACATCGCTTTTGTTGGTTATTTTCCCGCTTGGGTATATGATAATTGCAGATTTTGTAAGTTGTGTGTTTCAGCAGATCGACCGATCTCGGCTTTGATATCTTAATTTCTAAACCCTCGATCGCAACCCAGGGTTATTTCATTCTAAAGAGGGATTTAAGTAAGTTCAAGCCTTGCCCAGCCCTACGTTGAGCTTGGGCCATATTATCAAAGCCATAGTGACGATATAAATTGAGCGCTAAATTACGACCTAAGGCGAAGAGGTTGGGTAAGGGCTGTACCCGAATTCTGGAAGCATCTTCTCCTTGAGTCA
>JANMRU010000299.1:0-1591 GCA_031388585.1 Pseudanabaena sp. SOY_30_concoct_251
ACGAGCTTCATCGGATACGTGATGAGAAAGTTCCCTAACTAACTGTCTGGGCTGGCCATTGAGCCGCTCGATCAGATCGGTGAGATCTTTGCAACTGCGTTGTTCGTTAAAGCGGTAGCGATTCAGCGTTACCATATGAACCTCGCGTTGCTTCACCACTTGATTGAGAATATCCTGCGCGCCGAGTTGATTGCGAAATTTACGGGGATAGGCAACTGTCATAATTGATTCTTAAGTTTTGTAAATACTTATTATTGTAGTTTAGCTGCTAAGTGTTAGTAGATCTCAGGAAATCAGGCTGTATCAGGTTATGTCATGTTTATGGAGGTTTGTATGAGTGCGAAATCCAGACTTCGCGACCATGAGTAAGTTTGAACTTCGAGCCTATGTTTTAGACCATCGAGAAGAAGAAGAAGCCCTACATGCTTATCTCGACAGGCTCCACGCTGAAAATCCACACTCACGCATATATCAGCCTAATGATAATGTCGCTGAAGCAGTTGCAGAGTACATGCAGCAGAAAACTCCCAGTGAAACCTAAATCTGCTATTCACTGCGGCTGGTAACAGTAAGGCTATCTACGAGCATTGAAGGTAGATAAATTGATCCCTGCCACTCATTATCACCGCCTAAATGCATGAGGTTTTGCAAGGCGGTGTAAGCATTGCCAGCGACCATGGTGTCCTTCACCCGTCCAACGATCTCGCCGTTTTTAACGCGATAGCCCAGATCGACATTGACTGAGAAATCCCCAGAAATTCCTGGCCCACCACCCAAAATCTGATCGACAACAATACCATCGGACATCATTGCGATCGCCTCTGCTAAGCTGCCTTTACCAGAATTGACAACAAGATTAAACAAGCTAGGGCTGGGATAACTGCCCAATCCCCCCCGAAAACCATTACCCCGAGCTTTGATATTCAATTCCTTCGCCGTACGGCGATCGCCATAAAATCCTTTTAGCACGCCGCGATCGATCCAGGTTACTGTCTCCGTCGGCGTACCCTCATCGTCAAAAGGTAGGCTGTATGCACCAAAATCTGGTTGTTGGGATAGGGTAAACTGCTCTGAAATTACCTGTCGATCGAGCTTGTCGATCCAAGGACTAGACTTTTGCTGTACCTGACGACCATTGATCGCAGCGGCAACTACACCCCATAGAGTGTCAGCAGCTTTAGGTGTGAATAGAACGGGTACTTTGCCATTCGGAGCCGGAGCATTGTCCTTAGCCCATTGCAGGCGCTGTAAAATCTGGGCGACAATCGACGAGGTTTGCAAGCGATCGCGTTCCGATTCCCCATACCAGACATTTAAGAAATCATCGCCTCTAATCCATTCGGCGCTGACGTATCCGTCCAGTGTGCTATCGGTGTAGCCACAGTCCAAACCGAGGGAATTTACCAGGCGCATCGTTTCTTGGGTGCAATCCCATTGTGATTCGCATAGCACCTCTGAATAAGCAGCCTGGATTGCGGCGATCGCAGTTTCACCCCAGTTCATAAGCTGCTCGACCCCGATCGCTTTGCCATAGCTTTTAGGATAGGAGCTAACTGTCTGGGAAATTAAGTTAATCTCTTCTGGATCGTTA
>JANMRU010000336.1:0-4389 GCA_031388585.1 Pseudanabaena sp. SOY_30_concoct_251
TCAGGCTATTTGGGAGATCGGCGAACTATTTTAGTAGTTGATGACGATCCACAAAACCGCTCGATGATTACGCAAATCTTGGAGCACATTGGATTCACAATTATTGAAGCAGCGAATGGACAAGAAGGCTTGGAAAAAGTATTGGAAAATCAACTTCACCTCATCCTAGTCGATTTACGAATGCCTTTGCTTGATGGGTTTGAGATGGTAACTCAGCTACGTCAGCAGCAGAAGTTGCCACGCATCCCAGTTGTGGCATGGTCAGCTAGTGTTTTAGAAAGCGATCGCCAGAAAATTTTTCAAGCTGGTTGCGATGATTTTCTCGATAAGCCCTTAAAGTTAAATAATTTGCTATCTACATTAGAGAGCCTGTTGCAATTGCAATGGCTTTACGAATAGCGGAATAGTTTACAATTTTGGGGATGCTAGGGTAACTAACTAATGAAAACAGTACTAATTACTGGTGCTTCTACAGGTATTGGCAAAGCCACAGCCATCTTGTTTCAGCAACGCGGATGGAATGTGGTAGCAACGATGCGATCGCCTCAGAAAGCGACAGAATTGGCGGCTCTAGATCGCGTAATTTGTTTGCCTCTGGACGTTACCGATTCAGCCTCAATTCACAATGCGATCGCTTTGGCGATCGAGAAGTTTGGAGCAATTGATGTAGTTGTGAATAATGCTGGCTACGGCCTAGTTGGTGCGTTTGAGACATCAACACCTGAGCAAATCCAACGACAATTTGATACTAATGTGTTTGGCTTAATGGCGGTTACTCGTGCCATCCTTCCCCATTTACGCACCCAAAAACAAGGCACAATTGTGAATATCTCCTCAGTTGGAGGTCGCTCTACTTTTCCACTTTATAGCCTCTATCACGCTACGAAGTGGGCAGTGGAAGGTTTCTCGGAATCTTTGCAGTTTGAGCTACGCCCGTTTAATATTCGCGTCAAAATCGTCGAACCGGGTCCAATCAAAACCGATTTTTATGATCGCTCTGCCGACGTTACAACCAATCCTGATATTCTCGACTACGATCGCTTTGTAGCCAAAGTCCTGCCTAAAACTAACCAGGCAGGCGTAGATGGTTTACCCCCCGAAGCCGTTGCACAGACTATTTATCAGGCCAGTACCGATCGCTCTTGGAAACTCCGTTATCCAGTTGGTAATATTGGGGCGTTTCTAATACTGCGTAAGTTATTACCTGAAAGTTGGTTCATAGCGATCGTGCGCCGCATGTTGGTTGATTAGCTGATTTGTTAGAGTGACTCTGGCAAAAAAATATAGGATGCCACTAAGTAAGCGATCGCCATTTTGACAGTAACGACTAAGCCAATTCGCGCGATCGCGATTCCACGATCCATGCTCAAAATCTGGCAGGAGTCATAGAAATCCAGGAAATTAGCTGCCAGATTTTTACTCAATTTATTCGTCACATGGCGATGAAGCATGTGAGAACTCACGGAATTTTGCCCAATTTCATCACCAATTGCAAGTAAACAACATGCTAGCCGTTGCTCGGTTGTGGAACGCAAATAGAAATCCCCTTCTGAATCCAACAATTGCCAACAAAAACCTTGAAGATCGACTATGAGTTCCTGTTGTTGGGCAAGGCGCAATAAGGCGCTGCAACGAGCATAGGCATATTGGATATGGGAATAGCCAGAAAATTTATTTATCGCTCCAGGTATTAATATAGCAGTACGAGTGGTGCAATCTCTTCTGGCTTCAAGTTCCTGAGATAAGGCAGATAGACTCTCTGCCATAAACCAATCCCACAAATCAAAATTCAACCAGCCATCTCCTGCCACCACCACCCGAAAGCGATCGCCAACTAATTCACTAATTGGTTCAGCTAGCATCTGCGCTACGCTTAAAGGCGATCGCCCAAGTTGATGTGCTAAAGAGAATGCGATCGCACAAGTATAATGACTGCAAAGGTTCCGATGCTCGGCAAAACATGGTTTTACTGCAATGTCAAGCGAATCCAGCGCAGCATTCCGCTCGCTTATTTCAAATGTATTGTTCTCAAACATACGACTTAGCGCATTCGTAATTTGAGTTCGCAGGAACGAAGCTGGTGAAATCAATTTAATCGCTTTTATCGGTTCAAATCATGCCACAAATCTTAGGAGCGAACAATGCGCTCCTAAGCTCTTAACTACAACTGGATAAAACCAGTTACATTGCCGTAGTAACGACCGTTATCAGATTTCCAGGTGCCGATATATGAGTCTCTGTTATCATAGCGAACCTGATAGTAGCCGCTCTCATGTCCGGCACGATAGTGAAATGTGACTTTGCCATCATAGTTTTCGACAACATCAACAACGCCATAAATTTTCTCGCCGCGATCGCTAATCCACACTGCATCATAGACAGGGCTGCTGCCACGGCGGGTCCAGGTACCTGAGAATTTAGCTCTCCGGCTTTCACAGTACTCGGAAGTGCGGACGTAGCTGGGTAGATAACTAGCAGGTCGCACTTCTTCGCGTACTTCAACTCTTTCGTGGCTAGGATATTCGGTGGGACGAGCTTGGACAGAGCTAGCGGTAAAGGGAAGAAAGACGGAACCAGAGACCAGGCTAGCGAAAGCAATTTTTTGTACGAGCTTGTTCATAACAAATCCTTTAGTATAAATTCAACACTAAAATAATTATGCTTGTTGTTGTTCTAACTGTTAGCGATCGCGATCGCAGGTAAGACAAGATCTTTGTCACAATCAGGTTTTTGGGTATGCCGGCAAATTTGATAATACTAACGAGGAGAGCTTGCGCTCCCATAATATTTACTACAACTGAATGTAGCCAGTTATGCTACCGTAATAACGACCGTTATCAGATTTCCATGTGCCGATGTAGGTCTCATGATTGTCATAGCTGACTTGATAGTAGCCTTTGTCATGTCCCGCCTGATAGCGCAATAGGAGCTTCCCATCATAGTTCTCGACCACATCACCTACACCGTAAACTTTCTCACCGTACTTGTCAGTCCACACAACATCATAGGTAGAGCTGTTGCCGCGTCGCGTCCAATAACCTGCAAAGTTGGCTCTTCGGCTTTCGCAGTACTCAGCGGTGCGGATGTAGCTGGGAAGATAGCTGGCAGGGCGAACTATTTCTCGCACTTCTACTCTTCCGTAGGGAACCGAAGTTCTCTCATAAACAGGATATTCGGCAGGACGAGCTTGAGCGGGGCTAGAAGCGAAGGGCAGTAAGACGGAACTAGAAACCAAACCAGCGAAAGCGATCTTTTGTACGAGCTTGTTCATAACGAATCCTTTGGTATAGAATCAACATTCCTTTATTATGGAAGTTACTCTTTTTACCGTTTGTGACCGCGATCGCAAGCAAAACAAGATCTTTCGCACTTTATTATTTTGCTGGTATAGAAATCCTATAGCAAACTGCAACCAAAACCACCACAGATAAATCATTAAAACCCATGCGAGGGCTGCGCCCCTGCGACCAGCTTTTTGTGGTGGACTTTATCAAAAACTGCTGTAGATGAAACCCCTTAATCATCAGCATGACATTTTATGAATTTCAAGCTATAGAGATCCAGCCCAACAAAAGCGTCGTATTACATCGTATAGACTACCCCCCTACTAATTCTTGAGGTAAATTCCCGATGAGTATTAGACGATTAGCTTTTAACTTAATGCTTGGCATTGCTGCTTGTTTCCTGTTTGCAAGCGTTCCGATGCCGTCTATGAGTACAAATTTTTCCGCCAAGGACTTGCAAATTAATCTCGGGTCTGCCAGCCAACAGGTGGGTTCGAGCGTAGACTCACTAAATCTCCAGACGCAAACTGAAAGTACTTTACTAGCTCAAAATACTGAACCATTTCGTCAGTTTACTGCCGTACTTACGGGTCGAAAAGTTGCTCCCTCTCCTGCCGAGACTTCGGCATGGGGTTCAATTGGAGCGATACTTTCAGGCGATCGTCTAATTGTAAGGGGGCAATTCACCAATTTGAGTAGCAGCCTGCGCGATTATGCTACCGATCCTGCCACTCCTCCCAATCCAAATGTTACCTCAGCCGTGCACATTCACAAAGGGATGCCGAATCAGAATGGGCCATTCCAATATGCGTTAACCGTGACGCTCGACCCAGATAATCTCAGCGGCAAGGTAAGAGGTGAATTCAACTTGACTGAAGAACAACTCCAATCCCTTAACAACGGGCTGTTATACGTAGATCTGCACACCACGGGGAATCGCGGTGGAGAACTGCGTGGTATTCTTAAAGCTGCTTAAGTCAGACCGAAACATCTGATATCATCAGGCTTTCAAAAAGCTAACAGCTAATATAGCAATCCGATATGAATTGCAAGTTGGAGGGTGGGGGCTGCGCCCCCACGAAGGGGTTCCACCCCTTCACCCCTA
>JANMRU010000416.1:0-2124 GCA_031388585.1 Pseudanabaena sp. SOY_30_concoct_251
AGATTTTCTCCCGATCGCCTCTCGTAGTACCATAAATATAGCAATCCTAGAGCATTTATGACTTTTCGCCCTGCAACATATTCTAGTTTGCTTGCCAAGTATCAATCTCAACTGGCGGTTAAAACCGCGTCTATACAAGCAAAACCCGCCTGCGCGGGTTGACCTCGAACCATCTCTTAGTCTGTGAAGCAGGCTTCGTCTGTGCAAATGCGAATTCATTCGCGCTGGGCTTTTTGAACTCCTTAGGTTTAGATGAGTTTTTTGCTTGAGATATTACAGGTTTCTGCAATTTGCGAAGTAGTGGTAGCAATGTCCTGCTTGACCTACCCCTGTTAAGGTGCAAAAATAGCGAACGTAGATTGGTTGTTTCAGCCTTTAAAAATCCATTTTCTTGGACTTTTGATATGAAATTTTACGGAGCTATATCGCTAGGATCACGCAAGTTGGTTGGTCACCTTAACAGGGGTACCTGCTTGACCCTATAGAATTAGCTAGATCGGTAGCAAAATTTTTGTGAGGTGGAAATGGCAGACGATATGATCGCAATCGTCATTGATACGGACGAAATCGAGTCAGCACGCGCAACACCGGAAAATGTGAGGGGATGGGGAGGGGAGGCACGAGGTGCAGATGCTGTCAAACAGTCTACAGCAAGGTTAAGCGTCACAGATCTCGAAACCAAAATGTCGGGGTTTTTACAAATGGTGTCGAGAATTTTTAGCAGTGCAGAGCAAGAGGCTAAAAAGACGGCAGGCATGAGTCTCGACGAAATCGAGTTATCCGTAGAAATTGGTGCAGAGGGTGAAATTCGCCTGATTGGTAGCGGTGTTAAGGCAAGCGGTAAGGGTGCGATCAAGCTTAAGTTTAAGCGTCAAGCAGTATAGGCACAATGGGCAACAAGGCGATCTTGATCGGGATTAACCACTACGATTTCTTGCATCCGTTGAAATACGCCAAGGATGACGCGCTGTACGTGCGCGATTTTTTGGAGCGCGAGGCTGGATTCGAGCAGGTTTGGTACTTTTCTGACGATTCGCCTAAAGTTGGGGGCATGACAACACGCCCTATTCGCAACAATCTGCGGCGCGTCCTGAATCAGCTTTCCGAAGGTTCTCCGCTCAGCGAAACTGATACAGTCTGGTTCTTTTTTGCCGGACATGGCATCCTTCACGATGGCGTTGATTACCTGATGCCTTCCGATGGCGATCCTGACGATCCCTCCGAGACAGCTATCCCCACTGCTTTTGTGTTGCAAAGACTGAGAAACTGTGGAGCAGGGAATATTATTTTGGCGCTAGATGCCTGTCGCAATCAAGTGCGGCGCGATGGGCGAGGGCGATCGGGGCTGGGAATTGGCAACCAAACGGTAGAGGAAGCCAATAAAGTTGCCGATACGATTTGTATTTCAGCCTGTAGTCCTAACGAATTTTCTTACGAACTCGATGACTTGCAGCACGGGGCGTTTACCTATGCTCTAATTGAAGGTTTGGGCATTCAGGGAAGGTGTGCCACAGTTGAGAAGTTGGATGATTACCTCAAGCATCGCGTACCCGCATTGGCAAGGGCTAAGCAAACTCCTCGCGTCGCGATCGATCCACGAGAAAAGGGACATTTAATCTTGATGCCTAAGTATGCGAATAAAGACGACCTTGCCATCTTAAAAAACGATGCGCATAGGGCAGAACGGGCGGTACATTTGCGCGAAGCAATGTTGTTGTGGCGGCGAGTGTTAGCAGTTGATGGTACAGATTCAGATGCGATTGATGCGATCATGGATCTGAGCATAAAAATGTATCCTGCAAAGTACCTAAGTTCGCCAATTGAGAAAGAAGGACAGGTTTATGCTCAGCGAGAGGTGTTGCCACTTCAGCAAGAAGAAAGCAATCTCCTAACATTCAACTGTGGTAATGGCGTAACGCTGGAACTGGTGCAAATTCCTGCGGGAAGTTTTATGATGGGAATGCCAGATGAAGAGCGCAAAATAGCTTTGGATAGTGCAATTCGATGTAACATCGAACGAGAGGATGCTGAGGATTGGCTGGAGCGGTCTACTCCCCAACATCAAGTAGGCGTACCAGCATTTTTAATGGGAAAATATGTTGTCACTAATGCCCAATGGCAAGC
>JANMRU010000460.1:0-25662 GCA_031388585.1 Pseudanabaena sp. SOY_30_concoct_251
TCGTCACAGTGCAATTTCGCACATAATCGGTATTGTAGACCGCAGTTTATTTTGTTGATATCTAATATAGATTTTTCTCTATGGTAGCTTAAATGCTCGCGATCGCTTAAACTAAGAGCCTGAGTGTTAATCAGCAAAGTACTTTAAATTCAAAATTCAAGCAAAATGGGCGAACTTTATAATGCGATGATCTTGCCGATGGTCTTGACATTGGTAGGTATTGGTTTCGGTTACTTTCTCTTGAAGCTGCAAGGTGCAAAAGAGGAGTAATTATATTTAGTGGCGATCGCGCTACTTTATGATCTGTGCCTTTATTGGCACTTTTTGGTAATTGCATCCCCAATAATTTTTAGCAGGCCGTCCCTTGTTTTAGTATGGTCAGCCTGCTCTTGATATTAGAGACTAATGCCCCAATCGCGGATCAGAGCATTTACCTGTTCAGGATCTTCGTCGTGGGGACAATGTCCAGCAGGCAAGTACTTTTCCGTGAGGGTAGGATAATGCTCGCGGAATTTAGCCGATCTAGATTTAGAGTTCATCCAGGGATCTCCTTCGCCCCAGATCGTCAGGAGTGGGCAACGCATAACTTGCAACAACTCGTCTATTTTTTTGCCCTGCGGGGATGAGAAAACCGAGGCAAATACTTTAGCTGCACCGCGATCGCAGGATGGTTGATAGATTTCCTCAACAAGGCGATCAGTGATTGCAGTTTGGTCGACATATACCTTACTGAGGGTTTTGCGAATTTGCGATCGCTGCCTGACAAATTGAAATAACAAAAAGCTAGCCCAAGATTGCTTTAGTACTGACTGACCCACCGTAGAGATTGCTTTTTGGATAGGACTAATTTGCTTAGCTCCAAGGGGACTCGTATTTGTAAACGGCCCCGCACTATTGAGTAAAATTACACCTGCTGTTAAGTCGGGATATTCAGCCGCAACGCACAGACAGGCATAGCCTCCTAAAGAGTTTCCAGCTAGAATGGTAGGACGACCAATGACAGTTTTAATAAATTCTTGGAGCTGATTGCACCACAGATCCCCGCTATATTGCCAATCTGGTTTGGCCGATCGCCCAAATCCCAGCAAATCGATCGCCCACACATCAAATTCTTGACTCAGTTCGGCAATGTTCTTGCGCCAGTGATCGGTCGAGGCACCAAAACCGTGGATTAGGAGTAGTGGTGGGCGAGTTTGGTTACCTCCAGCATGGACGTAGTAGATATTTTGGTCGCGCCATTGCCAATATTGTCCAGGGATAGAAGTTTTAGCACTAGAAATCATATTAAAAATTGGTTTGAAGGCTTTGTTACATATCTTTACATATATTCTAACTACTTTCACTTGATATGATTGCGTTCAGAATTGTGGCATCTGAACTTCTTCAGGTAACTTAATCACCTTATTCGGTACCTATGAACCCAACGAAAAGGACCAGACCCCATACACAGAGCATAACTGTACATTTGTTGCGCGAAGGGATAGTTGAGTCCGTGCATACAGCCCAAGCGGTTGTAGCAGATAACAAGGGACGGATTCTATCAGTAGCGGGAGATGCGCAAACTGCAACCTTTGCGAGATCGACCTTAAAACCATTTCAGGCGATCGCGATGTCAGTAACCGGAACCCAGGAAAGATTTAACCTATCAGATGTGGATCTGGCGATCGTATGTGGCTCGCATCAAGGAACAATTAAGCAGACTAGACAAGTATTTAATATTCTCTGGCGTTGTGATGTCGAATCCAGCGCCTTACAGTGTCCCATCCCCCCAGGTGGTAAGAGTGCCCTGCAATATAACTGCTCTGGCAAGCATGCAGGCATGATTGCCGTATGTCAGCAGCAGGGCTGGCAAATTTCCAACTATATGAGTCGCCATCACCCGATTCAGCAAATGATTCTAGAGAAAATGGCTGAATTACTGCAAATGCCGCCAGCAGAATTCATTAGCGTCCATGATGACTGCGGCGTACCAACCTACTTGCTGGAAATAGGACAGATGGCGCATCTATACGCTCAGTTAGCATCCCACAATCATCTGCACCTAGAGCGGATCGCCCGTGCGATGGTTCATCACCCTGAGATGATTGCGGGAGAGGGAGAATTTGATACCGAGTTGATGCGTTTGAGCCAGGGTGAACTTGTAAGTAAATCAGGAGCCGAAGGTATCCAGTGCGTTGGCAGAATTGGAGAAGGATTGGGACTGAGTATTAAAGTGACGGATGGAGCAAAGCGGGCTAAACATGCTGTTGCAATTCATTTACTCAGGCAACTAGGTTGGATTTCGCCTTCGGTTGCAGAAAGCCTGGCAGAATCTTTTACGATTTTGGGTAAATACAATCGGCTCGAAGTATTGGGTGAATTATCTATGCCATGATATTCTCACTTGGAGGCGCGCATGATTGTGCTAGTTTCTCAAAGTTACAATCATGCCCATAAATTCTCACTACAATCCTACTAATTAAGTCCTGCGCTTATCTTGCTTGGCTAGTAAGTGTCAATATTACAATCCAATATTTTTCCAAATATTTCCCCAGTCATAATACGAAGTAGTCCAGTCAGAATCATCAATTGGTTTAATCAGGTAATTACCGAGATCTAATTCAATGTAATTACCTTCCATAATATGATGACTATTTAGATCAACCAAATTCACCAAATTAAATTGACAATTAGGATTAATTTTTAATATACAGCTCTTGAATCTGCGTTTTTGATTCTCTGTTATATTTGCGTTTTTGTGACTGTGGCGAACAAAATATAATTCATTTTCACTATTAATTAATTCAATAATCCGATCGTATCTTCTTTTGTATTTTTCCAGAAAACCAACTATATCTTGTTTCTCAAAATTGGTTCTAACATCATGCACACTCTCGAAAAAATCCAATGATTTTATTGCAATTTTGGAGTAGGTGCTATCTGTTTTTGCTATTTCAATTGATTCTATATTTTCCAGAGATAAAATATTTTCAATAGCTTCTACTTCGAATATTTGTAAGACTGTTTCAAAACTAGTCATTAACCAATCAAAAAAATATGTTGGTTGCGACAATCGAGTTTTTTGATTATGTTGATCGATTTGATACTTTACATTACAAGCTAAGCCTAATGATATTAATGCTGGCATCATCCCACATGATATTACTAATTACTATAACTAAAATCTTTAGTTGAATGTCTGTGAAGCAAGCAAAATATAGTCTTTCTTATGTATTTTCCTTAAACGCACTATCCACGTAGGTAAGACGCAGGATCTGCAAGAATCTGTCTTGTGGCAAGAATATAGCAAAGCAAGGGTTTCACGACTTTCCTGCACCACTAAGTGTATCTTCAGACGAAAATAGCTCGCTCTAGCTGCTTTAAAGCGGTTTCTAGATCGTCATTCACGATCGCTAAATCAAATTCCTGAGCAGCAGCAATTTCTGCTTTGGCTCGTTCTAGGCGCTTTGCGATCGCCGTATCGTTATCCGTACCGCGATCGCGAATCCGTTGTTCTAAAACAGCAAGCGAAGGAGGAGTAATAAAAATCTTTTGCGCATCTGGAAAAGCCTGTGCCACTTCCCGCGCACCCACCAATTCAATTTCTAAAATTACAATTTCGCCCAAAACAATCGATTCTTCTACAGCTCGACGGGGAGTGCCATAGAGATTACCTGCATATTCTGCCCACTCCAAAAAGTCACCTTCACTTCGTCTCAACTCAAACTCTGGCCGAGTCAAGAAAAAATACTCCTTACCGTCAACCTCGCCAGGACGAGGAGAGCGGGTAGTAGCAGAGATGGAGAATACGAATTGCTGCGAATGACGCTCGGCTAAGATTTTGAGCAAAGTTCCTTTGCCAACACCACTAGGGCCAGTTACTACAACTAACTTTCCGCTACGGTGTTGACCAGCAGGGTGTTGGCCAGCTTGGCTCGTGCTTATACTTTTTTTAGTCGGAGACTCCATCTTTAGTAACTACAAAGCGGTTGGCTACGGTTTCTGGCTGGATTGCCGATAAAATAACATGACTGGAATCCATAATAATTACTGCGCGAGTGCGGCGACCATAGGTGGCATCGACTAACTGAGCGCGCTCGCGAGCATCACTAATAATACGTTTAATTGGAGCTGATTCGGGACTAACGATCGCAACAACACGGCTCGCAGCTACGATATTCCCGAAACCAATATTGATGAGCTTGATATCCATAAGTTTTGACTGATTAAAGCTTATAAAGGACTAACAAACCTAGTTTTTCTCATGATTTTGTCATTTATTATAGCTAACCTGAGGTAATCAAGGTTTGCTACCAGGAAAACATCCTCAGTATTTTTTGGCTTGTAAGACTCTGCTTTAAGACGGAAAATTAGAATAGCGACAAAAAAGCAATGATGGTTTAAGCTAAAGTTTAGGCAAAGTCATAACGGGTACGACTAAGGGGTAAATCATGGTAGAAAATGTTGTAATTATCGGCTCAGGGCCTGCGGGGTATACAGCAGCGATATATGCTGGGCGCGCTAACCTCAAGCCGCTGGTATTTGAGGGCTTGCAAATGGGAGGTATTCCTGGTGGCCAGTTAATGACTACCACTGATGTCGAAAACTTTCCTGGATTCCCTCAAGGCATTATGGGGCCTGCACTGATGGATTTAATTAAGCGGCAGTCAGAGCGTTGCGGCGCTGAATTGCACACAGAAGATGTCACGTTTGTAGACTTAAGCAGTAGACCCTTTAAAGTTGGATCGGCCTATCGCACCGTGGAAACCCATAGCGTCATCATTGCCACGGGTGCGACAGCTCAGCGTCTAAACTTACCCAGCGAACCACAATTCTGGAATAAGGGAATATCTGCCTGTGCAATTTGTGATGGCGCAGTCCCCCTATTTCGCGGTGTTGAGTTAGCTGTGGTCGGTGGTGGGGATACTGCTGCCGAAGAAGCGATCTTCCTGACTAAGTATGGTTCCAAGGTGCATATGCTGGTGCGCCGCGATCGCCTGCGTGCCAGTAAAGTGATGCAGGATCGAGTATTAAATCATCCCAGTATTGAGGTGCACTGGAATACGGCACCAGTTGATGTTTATGGTAATGAGTTTGTTCAAGGTTTGAAACTCCAAAATACGGTTGATGGTAGTGAACGGGACTTAGCTGTGGGCGGCTTGTTTTATGCGATCGGGCATAAACCCAACACCAATTTATTTAAAGGACAAATCGATCTCGATGACACGGGTTACGCGATCACGCGCGGCAAGTCTACAGCTACTAGCGTTGAAGGCGTGTATGCCTGTGGCGATGTGCAAGACCACGAGTATCGCCAGGCAATTACGGCAGCGGGCACAGGTTGTATGGCGGCACTAGAAGCAGAACGCTGGCTATCTGCCAAGGGATTAAGCCAGGAGTTCCATCTGGAGCCTGTAGAGCCTGTAGATAATAGCGATCGCTCTGCCAACCAGGTAAGTGAGGAAACCGAGCACAGTAATGTGATGGAATTTGGTTTGGCCGAGGAGGTAACCTTTATGGAGGAAACCTATCAAGAGGGGGGTATAGCCCTACGCAAGCTTTACCACGAAACCGATAAGCTAATTTTGGTGAAGTACACATCGCCAGAATGTGGGCCATGTCATATTCTGAAGCCCATCCTCAAAAAAGTTACCGATGAGTTTGTGGGGCAGCTCTTTGTAGTTGATATAAATATTGCGACCGATCCAGAAATTGCCGAGTCGGCTGGTGTAGTTGGTTCACCGACCATCCAATTCTTTAAAAACAAAGATATGCTAGGCGAGATCCGTGGTGTGAAGCAAAAGAGTGAATTGCGTGAGGCGATCGCCACGTACCTTAATAATTAACCACCAAGAACAGAGAAAATCAGACATAATCAGTCTCTAGCTTTAATTTTTAACTAAAATTTGGCATGGCAAAAAATAGTAAAGAAACGGTAGCTCTGATGGCGACGCTGTTGATTACTGCGGGAGTAGCTGGAGGTGGTTGGTTTCTCTTTTCTAAGAGTTCAAATAGCCCATACTCTTCACCGCCGAGTCAACCACCACAGGGAAATATTGCAACTCGCCTGAGTAGTGGTGAAAAAATTCTGATTGTTGCCGATACCAACCCCAACAAACAGGCAGGTGTGGAAGCGATCGCCAACAATGACTTTTCCACAGCAACAGCGAAATTAGCAACTAGCCTTCAAGATAACCCTAACGATCCAGAGGCTCTGATCTATCTCAACAATGCCAAAGTTGGCGGTAAAAATGCCCTCAAGATCGCAGTGAGTATTCCCATTGGCAGCAACTTGAATGTAGCGAAAGAGATCCTGCGGGGTGTGGCTCAAGCACAGGATGAGGTTAACCAAAGTGGTGGAATTAATGGTTCACCCCTGAAGGTAACTATAGCGAGCGATGACAATGATGGGGAAATTGTGAAGCAAGTAGCCACTGAATTTGTCAAGGATGTCAGCATCCTTGCAGTAGTGGGCCATAATGCCAGTAATGCCTCGTTAATTGCAGCGCCAATTTATCAGAGTAGTGGCCTAGTGATGGTCTCACCGACTAGCTTTGCCAATAATCTATCAGGGATTGGTAGCTACATATTTCGAACTGTTCCTAACATCAAAGTGATGGCCATTTTGCTGTCTCAACACATAATTGACAAGGAGCGCAAAGCCAAAATTGCTATTTGCTTTGATTCTCAGGCTCCAGATAATGTATCTTTTAAAGATGAAATACTGGCCGCATTTTTGGCTCGCGGCGGCAGATTCTCCACGATTAGTTGTGACTTCTCCTCCCCTACATTCAACCCTAGCACTGCCATCTCTGAGGCGATCGCTGATGGTGCGGATAGTGTGCTACTAGCTCCACATATCGATCGACTCGACCGAGCCTTAGAATTAGCACGAGCCAATCAGGGCCGATTAGCTCTTTTTGGCAGTCCCACCCTCTATACATTTAAAACACTCCAGACCGGACAGCGGGATGTGAATGGCTTAGTCATGCCCTCAGCCTGGCATCCCGCCGCCTTTCCAGGGGTTAGCTATGCTAGTAATGCTAGCAAGCGTTGGGGTGGCGACGTGAATTGGCGAAGTGCTACAGCCTATGATGCTACCCAAGCAATTATCACAGGACTGAGGCAAAGTACTACTCGCGATGGGCTCCAAAAAGCTCTGTCCAGCCCCAGTTTCTCAGCTATTGGGTCGGGTGAAAAAATTCAATTTCAACCTTCGGGCGATCGTAATAGTGCTGGAATTTTGCTTAAAATTTTACTGGGTAAGCGCTCTGGAACTGGCTATGATTTCTTGCCAATTCCCAAATCGTGAATTCCCCTGACCACAACTACTTGAAAGTAATACCTTGACTACTCTAGGCGTAAACATTGACCATATTGCCACGATTCGTCAAGCACGGCGTGGTGTTGAACCAGATCCTGTAACTGCGGCGGCGATCGCTGAGCTCGCGGGTGCCGATGGCATCACCGTTCATCTGCGCGAAGATCGGCGGCACATCCAGGAGCGCGATGTCCGCATCCTGCGCCAAACCGTGCGCACCCACCTCAATCTGGAAATGGCCGCCACGCCTAAAATGGTGGAGATTGCCCTGGATATCAAGCCTGACTACGTTACGCTTGTGCCAGAAAAGCGAGAGGAAATTACGACCGAAGGGGGCTTAGATGCTTTTGGTATGGGCGATCGCTTGGTGGAGATCGTGCAACAACTTCAGAGTGCAGGCATTCCCGTTAGTCTATTTGTCGATCCTGCTGCCGATCAACTTAAGGCATCGGCACAAACTGGTGCTAAGTTCGTCGAATTACACACAGGTAGCTATGCCAATGCTACGCATGAAGACGAACAGCACCGAGAGCTAGAAATTTTGACCAAGGGTGGTGAAGTCGCGATCGCCCTGGGATTGAGACTTAATGCTGGACATGGACTTACCTACTGGAATACAAGAGCGATCGCCCAGATCCCAGGTATGGAAGAACTAAATATTGGGCATAGTATTATTAGCCGCGCCGTATTAGTGGGGCTTGAACGGGCAGTTCAAGATATGAAAGTATTGCTTGGGTAGTTTGAAACAACTGCTGATTTTAAGATTGCCTCGATCGAAAAACTCAACACATTTTCACACATTTTCACACTTCTCCCCCCATGAAAGAAGGCTACTATATTGCCACGCTTGTTCATAGGGGTTTTTAGATCGCAAGGGTTTTAGGACAGAACCGCAGAACTGCCCTTATAAAGTTGATATTGCCCTTGATCGCTGAAAATTACTATAAAGCAACTGGATCTGTACGCTCATAAAGCACCTAGATCTGTAATTATGGGTTGGCGGGGAACAGCGATCTGTTGTTCCCTTCTTTATTGGACTCTCAAGTTCACTCTTGCCCAGATTTGGTGGTTTCATCAGAATTGGGCTTCAGCTCTTTGCGAAATTCCTTAATGGTTTTGCCCAGGCTGCTTCCTAACTCTGGAATCTTTTTTGCACCAAATATGGCCAAGGCCACAACTGAAATTACTATTACCTCAGGTAATCCAAGACCAAACATAATCTTTATTCCTTAACCTTGTTATTAAACTTTAAGTGTCCTTGTATCTGAAAATGTAACACTGCCAGCGATCGGCAATATTCACCCGACAATATTCGTTCGACAATATAACGAAAAAATAAGCCGATCGTGATTTCGTGAGCGATCGCACGTTGGTTGGCATATCATTTGTTCATAATTGGCTGTTTTTATGGAGACGATCGCAGTTATGGCCTCACAACAACTTCCTCCTCCGATCAATCCTCGTCAGATGGATATCTTACGAGTAGCGACTGCAATGGCATGGTCTGACGGTCAGTTAGAACCAGATGAAGTTCGACTAATTCTTGATTGGTTTGCTAATTTATTTGCCAAATCAGATGCCGAGCAGCGATCTCTTAAACAAAGCTTGCGCGAATATCTAGGTCAAAATCTGCCCCTAGAAGAAATAGTGCCCAATTTTAGAACCTTTGAAGAACGCAAACAAGTTCTTAAACTAGCCTATCAAGTGATTACAGTTAGTCGTCGTAAACCAGGCGAACCGAAAGTAAATCTTGATGAGGCAGCGGCCTACCAAAGGTTACTACGGCTACTAGACTTACCCGATGATGCTGTGATGGATATTGAAGCAGAGGTCATACCATTCGAAGATCGCTCCACAGGAATTATTAATAGTCTGGCCGCTAGTCTCCATAAACTCATCAAAGGCTAACATGCAAGATCGACCAGACTATCGGCAACAAATTTTGGCATTCCCTTTTTTTGATGGGCTACCTGGAGGTGCGATCGAACAAGCAATTTCCAAAGTAGTTACCCGTGAGCACCCCCTACATCAAGGAATATTGCTTGAAAATGATTGGGGCAGTTCTGTTTACTTTGTGCTGAGTGGGTGGGTGAAAATTCGGACCTACAACCTTGATGGCAAGGAAGTAACACTCAATATTCTTGGTAAAGGTGAAATGTTTGGGGAGATGGCTCCACTCGATCAAGTACCGCGTTCTACTGATGTTATTACGCTTACACCAGCAATTATTGCAAGTTTACCTGCCGCCGATTTTGTTCATCTGGTCGAAACCGAACCTAAAGCAGGTATTCACCTCGCACGGCTCATGGCCAAGCGGCTGAGACAAGTCAACCGTCGCTTGCGACTACGAGAGTCGGATAGTACATCGCGTGTCGCAGATGTTCTACTATTTTTGGCGGAAGGACAGGGCACAAGGGGATCTACAGGTATAGAAATCCCAAACCTACCTCATCGAGAATTGAGTAGCTTGAGCGGACTAGCCAGAGAAACAGTAACAAGAGTGCTGGGTAAGCTTGAGAAGAAAAATTTAATTCTCAGGGATACGGAAAGAGACATACTTTGCATTCTCAATGTTAAGGGGTTAGAAGCAATCCTGGTCTAGGGGGCACGAGAGAAATTTTAGCCAACATCAGAATTGTTAACGCGAGCAAACAAGATCTCAAATAACTTGTCAAGCGATTCCTACCCGAATGCTTACTGCCACAGGCAGTCTTCTAACTCAGTAAATATCATAATTATGAAAGAGCAACCCGACCATCGGAAACAAATCTTGGCATCTCCTTTTTTTGAAGGATTGCCAGAAGATTCTATAAAACAAGCCCTTGCCAAAGTGGTCATCCGCGAGCATCCGCCACATCAGGGAATCTTGCTAGAAGAGGACTGGGGAAATTCTGTTTATTTTGTATTGAATGGCTGGGTAAAAATCCGTATTTACAACTATGGAAAGGAAGTAACCCTTAATATTCTTGGAAAAGGAGAAATGTTTGGAGAGATGTCTGCCCTCGACCAATTAACTCGTTCTGCCGACGTGATTACCCTAACTCAGTCAACTATTGCCAGTTTGCCTGCGCCAGAGTTTGTCCACCTAGTTGAAACAGAGCATAAGGCTTGTATTCGCCTAGCACGCCTGATGGCAAAGCGACTACGTCAAGTTAACCGCCGCTTGCGACTGCGCGGCTCGGATAGTAGATCGCGTGTTGCCGATGTCTTGCTATTTTTGGCTGAAGGGCAGGGTACAGAGTCAGCTACTGGTATAGAGATCCCCAACTTACCGCATAAAGAACTGAGTAGTTTGAGTGGATTAGCCAGAGAAACAGTAACTAGAGTGCTAGGTAAGCTGGAAAGCAAAAAATTAATTCAAAGGGATACGGATAGAAATGTACTTTGCATCCCCCAAGTTAAGGCTTTGCAAGACATCATTGATAGTTATCAATAAGATTTGACCTCCCAGCATTCGGATAATTTGATTAAATAGCGCTATTTCACAATTATTTGGTATGATGTCGCTCATTATTTGGTGTGATGTGCAAGGAGAAAAAATGCTGAATCTGGTTAACTTCAGCGGGCGGCCATTTCACTTTATTGGTATAGGTGGCATAGGAATGTCTGCTCTAGCTCATATTTTAGCTAGACAGGGTTATCAGGTATCGGGCTCCGATCTCAACGAGAACCGCATCACCGAACAACTACGCAAACTGGGTGTGAAGGTTTATAAAGGCCACAACGCTAACTATATTGATGCTGTAAGCCCCCCCCAGATTGTTTGTTCAACCGCTATTAGTCAACAAAATCCAGAATTCCAAGCAGCTAAGTCCATGGACTTGCCAATTCTGCATCGTTCTGATGTATTGGCTGCGCTAATTAGCCAGTTTAAGAGCATTGCCGTATCTGGTACGCATGGCAAGACTACGACAAGTAGTCTCATCTCTTTTTTGTTGCTAAAAGCAGGATTAGATCCCACCATTATAATTGGGGGAGAAGTGAAAGCATGGGAAGGAAATGCCAGACTAGGACAGGGAGAATATCTAGTTGCTGAAGCTGATGAGTCAGATGGTTCTCTGGTTAAATTTTCTCCTCATGTCGGAGTAATCACTAATATTGAGCTCGATCATCCCGATCATTATCACAGTTTGGAGCAGGTAATATCTACTTTTCAGGCATTTGCAAAACGTTGCCAAGTTGTAGTTGCTTGTACTGACTGCTTAAATACCAAACAGCATATTCAGCCTCATATTACCTATAGCCTTGTAGATACCAGTGCTGACTACAGCGTTATTAAGGTTGAGTATGATGCTGATGTCACTAGGGCGACTATATTAGAGAAGGGTGAACCATTAGGTGTAGTTGAGTTGAGCTTGCTAGGCCAACATAACCTCGCCAATGCTTTGGCCGCGATCGCAGTCTGCCGATATGCAGGCGTAGAATGGCAGGCAATTCAAAGTGCTTTACCAAACTTTAGCGGTGCGAGCCGTCGATTTGAGTTTAGGGGCGAGCAGAATGGTGTCACTTTTGTTGATGATTATGCCCATCATCCTAGTGAAATTGTTGCTACGCTTGCTTCAGCTAGACAGCAGGGACACAAGCGGGTTGTGGCAGTCTTTCAACCTCACCGCTATAGTAGAACTGTGAAGTTTTTACCTGAGTTTAGTCGTGCCTTTGATGATGCCGATATGGTAATCGTAACTGATATATATGCCGCAGGTGAACCAAATCAGGATGGTATTACTGGTGCTCAAGTAGCAGAGTCGATCGCGTTTCACCACCCGAATGTTCAATATCTATCCTCCTTGGATTCTGTCCAGTTATATTTGATTAAGCACCTCAAATCTGGAGACTTAGCTCTATTTTTAGGTGCAGGCAACCTGAATCAGGTAATCGCCCCAACGATTGCAGCCATGACAAGTTGCCTTCCAGTCCAACTCTAAAATCTTAATTCTAAATTTCAAGTCTAATCTCAAAGCCTAATCCACCAAAATGATCGCAGACTCCACGCTTAATACCAAGGTTCGTGCCTCTGTTTCTTTGGCTAACATGACCTCATTTAAAGTTGGAGGTCAGGCAGAATGGTTTATCGATCCTCACTCAGACGAGGAGCTGCGTGCAGGATTAGCTTGGGGTAGCGATCGCCAATTACCGTTCACATTGTTGGGTGCGGGGAGCAATCTTTTGATTGGCGATCGCGGCTTATCGGGTCTGGTGATTTGCATGAGGCACTTGCGTGGCATTCACTTTGACGATCTCACGGGGCAAATTACTGCCGCCGCAGGCGAACCTATGGCTCGTTTGGCTTGGCAAGCTGCGGCAAGAGGTTGGTCTGGGTTAGAGTGGGCAGTGGGAATCCCTGGAACAGTTGGTGGTTTGGTTGTGATGAATGCTGGAGCGCAGGGCGGTTGTGCCGCAGAGCGACTAGTTGAAGCGCAAATGATCTCTGCTGATGGTGCATCATCCTATATTCTCAAACCTGAAGACCTCGGGTTTAAGTACCGTACTTCAGTTCTACAGGGTAGCGATCGCATTGTTACGGGCGCGACTTTACAGTTAACGCCTGGTTTCGATCCAGCCAAGATAACTGCTGCTACTGACGAGCATTTGAAAGCAAGACATGCAACGCAGCCATATCATTTGCCCAGTTGTGGCAGTGTATTTCGTAATCCGCAACCTAAAGCTGCCGCCTGGCTGATCGAGCAAACTGGCTTAAAAGGTTATCAAATTGGTAATGCCCAGGTAGCGCAACTACATGCGAATTTTATTGTGAATCGTGGCGGGGCGACAGCAAACGATATCTCTCGCCTTATTAGTCATATCCAGGAGCAAGTCCAGCAAAAGTGGTCGCTATTGCTGGAGCCAGAAGTTAAGTTTTTAGGACAATTTTAAAGTTCAGGCGCTAATCGATCGATATTCTCCTCCCAATTTTTGCCGTCAAAGGGCACAATGCGAAAATGTGACATCGCATCACCCTCTAAGAATAATTCTGTTATTAAATTTTATCTCTGTAATTTGATAGTTGCATTACTTGAGGAAACAAGACTATATATAATACGCTTGGTTTTAGTTTAGATTCTACTTGGGTCTCTATGCCTCTCCCCAACGATATTCCTGTTGCGCAACGCATTAGTGGTTCTGCTAATCAATCGCGATCGACAGTTAGTCCATCGAGTCCGCTGATGCGATCGCTCAAGGCTTTGCCTTTGTGGGCATATTTTTTAGCCATGCTAGCTTTTTTCTTGCCCGCACTCGGAATGCGGTTTTTTGCTTCTTCGCCCGAAACAAGCGGTAATGTCAGCAATCAAAATCCGAGCGCCACACCAACAACCCCAAAATCAAAGCCAGGCACAGCAATAGTTCCTAACGATACAAGCATTCAATCTCCTACATCAACTTCTGGTACGAGCGAGCAGATATTTGGCCATTTAGCCTATGCTGAGGCTCCACCAGCAACCTTGCGAGCAATCTCAAGGGCAACCGATGGTTACGAAATCAGCCTAAGGGAACCTGCAGCTCAAGCATTTCTAAATATGGTAACCGCAGCCAGGGGTAGCGGTGTAGAGTTAGTCGCAATTTCTGGGTTTCGTACGGTGGACGACCAGAAAAAATTATTTTTTGATATTAGTAAGGAGCGAAATCAAACTCCTGCACAACGGGCAATGGTCAGTGCCCCACCTGGATATAGCGAGCACCATACGGGTTATGCGATCGATATTGGAGATGGTAGTGCTCCTAGCAGCAATTTATCTGCCGATTTCGAAAAGACAGCCGCTTTTCGCTGGCTAGCGCAAAATGGAGCGCAGTTTGGATTTGAATTATCTTTCCCACCTAATAATCCTCAGGGTGTTAGCTATGAACCTTGGCATTGGCGCTTTGTAGGCGATATCGATAGCTTAGCCATATTTCACAAAAATCAGCCCCAGAGCCAAAATAATTCGCGCTCAAGTGCGTTAATACGATGAACAGAGATAACGATGCGGATCTGAACATACTGGCGATCGCCATTTTCACTTTGACGATGTCGGTGCTGATTGGCCCAGCTATAGGCATTTCTCCGATGATTCCCACGATCTTGACGGTTTTACTGTTGGGGTTGTATGGCATTTACGCCTCTGGCTGGGGTCGCCAGGATAACTCATTGTTGATGGCTTGGCGGCAAGAGCGATCTTCACAACAGCGCGATCGCATTCTGCACCATGAAGCTGGACACTTTATCGTCGCCTATCTTTTAGGTATAAAGGTTCTGGGCTATAACCTGAGTGTTTCCGCAGATCCTAAAAAACATCAGCATAGTGTACTTGGTGTTGAGGTAGATGCCAGTCAAATCCGCAGCGATAACCTGGAACGCTACTGTACGGTTTGGATGGCTGGTATTGCCGCCGAAGAATATATTTACCAAGAGGCTAAAGGTGGAGCCGAGGATATTCGGCAACTGGGGGATGCCACAGTTCACTTAGCCAATCCCCAACTGCACCAACGCTGGGCTTTATTGCGGGCGCGTACTTTGATTTCTGAACATCAAGAGGCTTTGACAGCGCTAATAGAGAAAATGCAGCAAAACGCTTCTGTAGAAGATTGTTGTGCAGCAATAGATGCAGCCCTATCGGCCAAAGCTATATAATCATTATCAATAAGACCTTAAAGGAAGAGATTAATTCAGATGAGCGATACGATTTTCCCAGGCTCGGCGGTGCGTGTAGTCAATCAGGGCGATACCTACTTTGGCTTTGAGGGACAGGTACAACGCATTACCGATAGTAAAGTGGCAGTATTGTTTGAGGGTGGCAACTGGGATAAGCTAGTTACTTTCCGCCTGGCTGAAATCGAACCAGTCGATGCCACACTCAGCCGGAATAAGGGCAGAAAAAAAGCCTAGTTTTCTTCTGTCAAACCTTTGTGGCGCGGTTGAAGGATTTACCTTCAACTTCGCGCGGTTTTTTGCCACGCCAAATCAATCTCAACGGCGTACCAGTAAATCCTAAAGCGGTACGGAACTGTTTCTCGATGTAGCGGCGATAGTTGTCATTAAAACGCTTTGGATCGTTGACGAACAGCACGATTGCTGGTGGTTTAGATGATATTTGCGTGCCGTAGTAAATCCGTCCTTGCTTACCCTGGCGGGTTACAGGTGGAGAATGCCAGGCTGCTGCATCCGTCAACACTTCATTCAAAACCGCAGTCGAAATGCGGCGGCGATGCTGCTCTGCCACAATATCTACTTGGTCGAGAATTTTAGTTACTCTTTGTCCCGTCAGGGCACTGACAAAAATAATCGGCGCATAATCCACAAACATCATGCGACTCATGACTTCCTGAGTAAAGTCGTAAATCGTATATGAGTCTTTTTCCACCAAGTCCCACTTGTTCACCACAATCACGCAAGCACGACCTTCATCATTAATCCGACCCGCTAGCTTTTGATCCTGCTCAGTAACACCATCCTCGGCATCTATTACCAGCAGGACAACATCAGAACGGTCAATTGCCTTGAATGCACGGTTAATGCCAAAGAATTCCGCGCCATACTCGACATTCTTTTTGCGGCGAATACCAGCGGTATCGATCAGTCGGTATTGCGTTCCATCCTTGGTCAATACTGAGTCGATCGCGTCCCTAGTCGTGCCAGCGATCGGACTAACTATGCAGCGATCTTCTCCAATGAAAGAATTGAGCAAGCTCGATTTACCCACATTCGGCCGCCCGATAATCGCAACCTTGATCTCATCACTCTCTGGTTCGACGGTTTCCGGATCGGGTAAATGCGTTACTAATATATCTAGCAAGTCACCAGTGCCACTACCGTGAATGCCAGAGATTGGTAGTGGTTCGCCCAGACCTAGCTGCCAAAAATCTGCTGCTTGGGCTAGTCCAGAAGTAACGACCTCACATTTATTCACAGCCAGGACTACAGGCACAGATTGCTGTCTTAACCATTGCGCAATCTGCCAATCGGCGGCGGTAATTCCATCCATACCATCGACGAGAAATATGACGACACACGATTGCTCGATCGCCATAAATGCTTGCTTCCGAATTAGTGGTAAAAATTCTGTATCGTCGGCAAATACCAAACCACCCGTATCGACAGCCGTGAAATCATGTTTGCCCCAGAAGCAATTGCGGTAGGTGCGATCGCGCGTGATGCCAGGCTCATCATATACAATCGCAAACTGCTCGCCTGCCAGGCGATTGACTAGAGTAGACTTGCCCACGTTAGGACGACCGACAATTGCAACAACAGGAAGTGGCATAGCTTTATACAAAAAATTTAGATGGCAAGCCTTTTCATTCTAGCGTTTTAATCACTAATGTGCTAGACACGAAAAAGTTCGAAAACATGGCGACAAAAAATCTTGAGCTTTTCCGCAAATTGATCTGTGGGTAAGTAAGAACCAATAAATTGCCAATTGTCCACGGTAGAAATTGTCCACTGTTTGCCTTGGTGTCCGAATCCAGATGCCTCAATTCCAATCAGATTTTGTTCGTGAAATCTAATCTGTACCAACACGCATCGACTTCTTACCAACTTACTTATACCTGGGAAGCTAAAGCTGATATCGATTGAGTCAGGATCGACTAACTCCCGCGTGTCGGGATCGTTTGTCCAGGGACTTAGATCTGCTCGCACTTCCGCGAACTGCTGCTTAAACAAGTTAACAACTGCAGCAATCTTTGTGGCTACTTCAATACTTCTTGCCTGTTCGGCTGCATTCATCTTGAAATGACTCAGGTGTTAGAACGCGATATTTCTGTCCACCTTATAGCACTCTGAATAGATTTGTAAACATGCTTGTGGACAAGGGTGTACGGATCTAAAATGGAGGAATTACTGCGTAACAGGCAAACAACGTCAATAGTTAATTAAGTATTGACATATCGTCAATTCTCTCACCTATGGTAGAAGATAAATCTGACGTAAAAAAGTATAGTTCCTAACATAAAACAATTTCTTTTAGCGCATTTATTAATCTACTATGACACCTTCAACAACAACATCTGCTTTGCGTGTCCTGGTTGTAGATGACCACGAGTTGACACGCTGTACTTTAAAACTAGCTTTAGAATTTCAGTCGCATATAAAACTTGTTGGGGTAGCAAGTAATGGTCGGGAGGCGATCGCTCTGGTGCAGCAGTATCAACCAGATTTGGTAGTTTTAGATCTGCATATGCCAATTATGGATGGTTGGAAGACTTCTCAAGAAATTAAGCGCGAGTACCCACAAACTAAGATTGTGGCCTACTCTGCTGCGGATGGAGGTAAAGCCCAAGCTCAAGCTAACGGTGCCGTAATTGATGCTTTTTGCGAAAAAGGAGCCTGTACTAAGAGTCTCTTAGATGTAATCAGAGCGATTGTTTAAGTTATATTCTTAAGTATCCGTCAGACAGAGGAAAATATTTGACTTCTGATTCCGAAAAATATACGCTCCAAATTGAGTCGGTAAAAGAGAGATTCGATCGAGAGTACAAACATGAATCCTTTAACTTGCCTCCTGAAGCTGAGGCTATGCCCCTATTTCGCGAATGGATAAGTGGAGCTTTAGGGAGTAAAGTTAGCTCGCATTTTTGGGATTTGGCTCAGATCAACAAGAAAGATCGCTGTCTAGACATTGGCTGCGGTGTCAGTTTTTTGATCTATCCCTGGCGAGAGTGGGAAGCATTTTTTTATGGACAAGAAATTAGCACTGTAGCCCGCGATGCGTTAAATTCGCGAGGATCTCAGCTCAATTCTAAACTCTTCAAGGGTGTGAAACTCGGCCCATCAGACAATTTGCTGTACGAAGATAATCTATTCGATCGCGCGATCGCTACGGGGTTTAGTTGCTACTATCCCTTGGATTACTGGGAGATCGTCTTGCAAGAAGTGAAGCGTGTCCTTAAACCTGGTGGCATATTTGTCTTTGATGTCGTTAATCCAAATGCAGAAATCGCCGAAAACTGGTCGATTTTAGAGCTTTACCTGGGTGTAGAAGTATTTTTGCATTCCTTAGTTGAGGTCTCCAATCTAGTGCAAGAATCTGGAGGAAAAGTGACAGCCACTAAAGATGGAGAGCTATACCGCATGTATCAAGTTACGTTTTAGCTTGGTGTCTGGCTTGATGTTAAAATTCAGGACTAAATCAACGCTTAACACTAAATATTTATGTCATCCGAGCCTTCTCAAGAAACTACTGGTGCCGATGCTATTGATGTAGCGATCGCCAAAGGCATTGACTTCGATGGTTCTGCCATCGATCCTAATAAACTATCGCTGTACCAAAAGGTGATGGCAATTGAAGCTAACCGCCAACGCAGTGGTGTTGTGAATACGATGCGATCGCGCATCGTGCGGATTGGCGCTAAACACATCCCCCAAGCTGAGTTAAACCAAATGTTACTAGATGCTGGTTTTAACCCGCTCAAAGAAAAGGAAATCGCTTTTTATTACAGCAAGTAATTTCGCGAGGTTACAGAGGTATTACAGCAAATTGCAACCAAAACCTCCACAGATAAATCATTAAACCCCATGCGGGGGCTGCGCCACTGCGACCAGCTTTTTGTGGCGGAATTGATCGGAAACTGCTGTAATTCTTTGGCAAGTATGTGTAGCGTGCAGCACATACTTGCTTTTTTAGAGCTACTTTGGGGACTAATAGCAATTTAAAATTTTTTCGTGCTACGATTGCCCCAAAAATATCTGTACCCAAAGAAATCTCAGGATTGCTTATTGTGGAAACTGTGATTGCAGGTTTAGTGTTTTTAGATGCGGGGATACTAATGGTGATTATCGATAGAATTTTTAACGCCAAGCGGAACAACCGCACTAAAGGGCACGTGGATGAAGAGGAAAACCTGACTCGCTATGAGGCAAGTCAGGATAATAAGGAATTACATACAGGCTGGGAATACAAAATTTTGCGGACAAATGGTAATGCGTTTGGCAACCGTGAAACCCTTCAAAGAGTGTGTGCGGAGGAAAAACGCACGGGCTGGGTTCTACTAGAAAAACTTGACGATCGCCGCCTACGCTTCCGCCGTCCCGTTGCGGCTCGTGCTAAAGATCGGACGGCAAAAATTAACCCCTATCGCTCCCACTACGGACTATCGCCAGGAGCTGCTACTTTCATAACTGTTGTCGTGTCAATGGCTGTCCTATCAGTTCCTGCTTATTTGGGTTTTGCATTCACTACTAAACTACTGGGTAGCTTTGATGCTAAATCTTTGCAGTCAAAACCTGAACGGGAATTACCAAAAGTGAAAGACGGTGATGTGCTAAAGCCAGCTAAGGCTCCTAACCCTAAAACATTACAAAAGACAACTAGCAACTAAAGCCGCCCCAATTTGCCGCTATGAACTACTCTTCATGACTATGGGGCCAGTAGGGTATCGAGCGGTGGGGGATAGCTCTAAGGTAACCAATAAACCCGACAATTCCGTATCGTAAAAGTCTGCGGGCATGGAAAACTTGTTTAAAACCATTCCTTGGGAATTTGCTTTAAGCTGGCCGCAGGGGATCTTTTCGTTTTCCATCACTGCCCACAGACGATAGATCTTGCCATTAGGGGCAGGGGGAAGATTTTGGATGGCGAGTATACCTTGCTGGCGATCGCTATTCAACACAAAACTACCAGAGGCCTTACCTGCGATCTCAATTCCTTGCATTGGGAAAAGGCGGGTCTTGGAAGTTTGGAGTAGCATTGTTATGTCCTGAGCAACGCTCAACTCTTGCCGTAAGCGCCAATTATCCCAACCAAGCAACCCAAAAGCCAAGATAACTACAGTACTAATACCACCAGCAACTGCGAACCAAGGGGAGGAAAACCGTTTTGCCGGCAGCACAAGAGGAAGCGGCGAGTTGGCAGCTTCGAGAATGGCAGGGAGGAGATATGGGGGCGGTTCCACTTCATTCAGGCCGCATACTACGTCGTTGAGAGTAGCTTGCAAACTCTGTACTTCTGCCACTAGATTGGGGTTTGTCTCAAGCAGGCGCTGAAATTCTTCCACTTCGTCAGGTTCGAGATCGCCCAGAACGTAGGCAGCGGCAAACTCATCTAAATTATCGGGGGTTAAGGGTACAGTCATAGCACAACTATTCCATAGAATTCTGTAAGATTTGCTTTAGCCTTAGCAGACCTTGACGTGTCAAGGTCTTCACTGTCCCCAGCGGAATATCTAATTTCACCGCTATTTCTGATTGACTGAGTCCTTCGTCATACGCGATTTCGATTACCTGACGTTGCTTTTCTGGGATTTTTGTGAGGGCATCACGTACTTTTTCGGAGCGTTCTGTTAAGGAAGCCTGCTCAAAAGGAGTGGGAGAAGATGCCTCTGGGATTTCTGTCTGTCCCCAGCGGACAATGAGTTTTAAATTTCTGGCGCGAGAACGAAGTTTGTCGATCGCTCGCGATCGCGTCATGGTAATTAAGTATCGAATAAAATAATCACGTTCAGAATTGTAGGTGGTATTGCGCCATAGCGTCAGAAAAATTTCTTGAGTCAGGTCTTCTGCTTCTTGAGGGTTTTTCAAGATTTTGAGCGCGACCCCATACACCAGACCACCGTAGCGCTCGTAGAGAAGCACTAATGCCGAAGACTGTCCAGCCTTCAGTGCGCGAAGTATCTCCACATCAGTAGGGGATTGTGGAGTCTTTGCTGTGCGATCGCGTGAAGAGCTAGGCTCCATGTTATTACGAGAATAGATGAGAGCCGACGATTTCTGTGATAGTTCTAATCCTCGTTCCAAAGTATTTCGCTCAAAGCAGAAATAAAATTGCTTTTGAATCTATAACGATTGGTGAGGTCAACTGGATTTAGAATTTCTCAACTATATACACCATCTAACTCACAAGAAAATCTCAAATATTTTAAATCCAAAACAAAGGCAGATTCGTCTTTAAAGTTGTAGATGATGTGATTGAGCTATCTTAACACGGGCGGTTAAAGGGAGCAGCATGGTTGCTTGTACTGCCGCTAAGTAATTCAAATGCATAACTCTCAAATACCTCTAGCAAGGAGTTTGCCAATGAAACAAGCGTTTCGTAAGTATCATCGATTAATCGCGATCGCAACCTGTCTGCCTCTAATTTTGAGTGTGATGACGGGAATTAGTATCACAATTGTCAATGAATGGTTCCACCAACCAGTTTTAGGTGCATTTCTGATCAAAATCCATACGCTCGACTTCTTTGGGCTAGGGGCGATTTACCCAATTTTGAACGGGTTGAGTTTAATCGGTTTAATTGCGACTGGGTTGAGTATGCCTGGTCTATTTCATAAAAGGGATAGGCGCAAGCAAGTAGGTGGCTGAAAGCATCATGCAAGGAATCACTAATCAAATTTACGACTATGAAAAATCGTTTGAAATATCGAGCGAGAAGCCTCTTGGTACTGGCTTCGGCAGTGCTTGTCATTTTACTAAATTTCTATGGTTGCGCTCCTCAAACTGCACCGCCCACAAATCAACCAGAAGTGTCATCTAATAAGCCCATAGAACAGCCAAAAGAGCAACCAAAAGCAAGTGAAAAACAAGCAAATGTGACTGTCAAAATTCGCGACTTCAAATATGAGCCAGCCATTCTAAAGATAAATGCTGACGAAACCGTTAAGTTCATCAATGAGGATGAGGAACCACACACAGCTACGGCGGAGAATAGCTCATTTGATTCTAAGGGTCTTGATACAAATCAATCGTTCACGTATACCTTCACCAAAATCGGATCGTATCCATATATTTGTGCCCTTCATCCCTATATGAAAGGGAATATTACCGTAGCCGCTAAAGGAGAGAAATCATGAATCGCAGAAAATTTGTCAACCATATTGGCTGGACTGGACTTGGGATCGTGTGGACAGTCGGTGCCAATGGTTTGCTAACCTCATGTCAAGCCGACGAACCTAAATCAGAGAAGCAATTGGCATCTTCCTCACTATCATTTATCCAAATTAGCGATACTCACATTGGTTTCAATAAACCAGCTAACGACCATGTCACAGAAACTCTCCAGCAAACAATCGCCGCGATCAATTCCCTCCCAATCCAACCAGCATTTGTCATCCATACTGGTGATATCACGCATCTTTCCAAGCCTGAAGAGTTCGATCGCGCTAAACAGATTCTTTCTCAGTTAAAAGCGCCGCTATTCACTCTAGCAGGTGAGCACGATACGATTGGCGATCGCGGCAAGGCTTATGCCGAAGCGTTCAACCAAAGTGACAAAAAAGAAGGATTCCAAACGTGGGATCATTCAGGAGTGCATTTTATCTCGTTAACGAACGTACTCGATTTCGGAGATTCAGGCACGGGTAAGATCGGACAGGCTCAACTAGATTTATTGGCAAAAGATCTTGGCGATCGCAAAAGTGATACGCCCTTAGTGATCCTCAGCCATATTCCCTTATACAACATTTATCCAAAATGGGGTTGGGGAACAGTAGATTGGCCTAATGCACTTGAGTCTTTGTCGCGCTTTTCCGCTGTGACCGTCCTGAATGGTCATATTCATCAAGCTATTCACCATACAGAAGGGAATATTAAGCATTCTACGGTTGTGTCAACAGCATATCCACTACCTGCGCCTGGAGACGGGGAGAAGCCAGGGCCAGTTAAGTTGTCAAAGGAAAAATTGCCGACTGCACTTGGATATCGCGCCGTTGACATAGTGCCTGGGCAAAACACAAAACTTAGCGATCGATCGCTCGCTTAGCAGCATTGAGACTCGAATTGGATGAACCATAGAAAGTGCTCTGACAAGAGGAGACGAATAGTTTGAATCCAAAATTGATTGCGGGTCGTTGTAAGAATAGAGACAAGTTTGAATCCAAACAACTTGTTCTGATTATTCTGAGAGGTAATTTTATGCGCCGTTCTATTTTGACTCTGATAACAACTCTACTGCTCTATGGAATCATTTGGCCGACTGTTGCACGCGCTCAAACCATAGCGCTGACAGATAGCCCCAAGCCCTCTATTACAGAACAGCTTAGCCCCTTTAATTTGGCATTTCTGGCGTACCAGGGTTACCTGGAAGGCCAGGGAATTCCCAGCGACAATGATTTGCGCAGTGCGATCGCATCAGGAACTATTACGGCTCAAGATGTTATGCAAGCTGCTATCAAAGCGAATCGGCTATCTGAGCAAACGCTTGGCGATCGAGGTTATCTCAATAACCTTGAAGTTCAACTGAAAGGGTTGACAGTAGAATAAAAACTGGCATTGGTGAATCAATTAGATATTCACGAATATTGAAATCCTATTTGGATTAGAGCAATTTTATGAGTTGAACTCGCATTTAGGAAATCGCTTTCATGAAAATGTTCGTTGTATACGATGAGCGAGGAGATATCATTTCAGTCGATTTACCCTCTGAAATAAAGGGTGAAAGTATAATGCTAACCCCAGGAAATTGGCTGCTTGCTGCAGAAGTGGAGATCGATCTAGTGAGTTATGTTTCACAGATTGAGGTCGATCTGGATGACATCTCTAACCTTGCCATGAGTATTGTAAACAATTTTCGCATTCGGCAAGGAAATTAGTGTGCAAAGATGGTTTATCTCCTACCTGGATTGAGTCTAATTTGGATGTAAAACCTGCAATTAAACTGAATCAAAGATGTGATTTGGATCGCAGCATTACTTTTAACTAACACCTACAATAGAGCTATTAAGACGCAGTCAGATTGATCGCAAGAGATCTCATAAGGCTAAAGAGAAGGATATCTATTTCAATTTCAATATTCTATTGTATCGAGCATGCTCGCATTTATCTGTCGAAGCATCTTATATCTGCGCGATCACAAGAGCGATTAATTGCGAATCTCTTTCGCAATTTGCAGGGATGGCTTTAACGTATCGCGGCGATTTCTATCGCTGGATATAGTCCACTCGATCTTGGAAAAATTGAATCTCAAAGCTCCCTATTTCTAGGAGCAAAAAATAATCAAAACACACAAGGAGAATTTACATGGCAGTTATTATTGGCTCAGATTCAAATGATACTCTGAATGGCTTGCAATCTGATGACCTCATCTTTGGTAGGGGAGGTAATGACGCTCTTGATGGACAAAAGGGCAATGACTCTCTTGATGGCGAAATTGGCAATGACAACCTCTTTGGTGGCGAAGGTAACGATAGTCTCTACGGGGGAGAAGATAACGATACGTTAGATGGATATTATGGCGAAGATACCCTTTATGGGGCGACTGGCAACGACACATTGCTTGGCTCATTTGATAATGACCATCTCGAGGGTGGCGATGGGAATGACTATCTAGACGGTGAACCAGGTCGTGATACTCTCTATGGTGGATATGGCAATGATTTGCTCTTTGGTGGCGATGGCGATGACTACCTAGTTGGTGATACATCTTATGGCACTTTTGCCGATGGCTACGATCACATCAATGGTGGCAATGGTCGCGATTACCTCGTTGGTGGTGGTTACGATGATACATTAAATGGCGATTCCGATAATGACGTCCTCGTTGGTGATTGGGGAGATGACATCCTCTTTGGTGGCGGTGGCAATGATACCCTCTATGGTGGCTATGGAGCCGATCAGTTCAGGTTTTACAACAACCGTCTCTCTGAGGGAGTTGACACCCTGCTAGACGTTAACTTTGCTGAGGAACATGATAAAGTTGCTATAAGAATAGCTGGATTTGGAGTAACTTCAACCAATGTGTTTACCTACAACAGGAGTACTGGAGGGATTTTCTTCGATCAGAATCCCCTTGATTCTATAGCTCCCGTAATGTTTGCGACGGTGCCCATCAACAGTGGATTTGATGTCAATCGAGATATTATGCTCTTCTAAAGATGTTGTCAGCGGCAGGCGATCGCAGATAGAGTGACTTGTTCGCCAAATTTTTAAGTAAGTTGTCGCCACAATTCATACTCTACATCGCGAATGTAGATGAGGCCGCCTGACAAAGAATGCGTTCTGGCAAGAAAGGAGTTTGACATTAGACCAAAAGAACAATATACTTGCCTAAGCAATTATTGCTTAGGCAAGTATATTTTCAGCAGGGATAGAATGACAAGCGATCGCATTGACAACACAATCAACCTCGATAAGGCAATCGCCTATAAGATTCAGCGCTTAGCCCGATTGCTGCGGGTGCATCTCAACCAACTGCTTCAGCAGGATGGACTGGATATGGGCATGGAGCAATGGTTGATTTTGGTAAGACTCTATGACAACCCTGGGCTTGCGCAGAGCGAACTTGCTGATAAGACGCTCAACGATCACCCCAACATCACACGTATGGTGGATCAATTGGAAAAGCGCGGCTGGGTGCAAAGGGATGTCGATATTGAAGATCGGCGGCGATATCTAGTCTCGTTAACAAGTGCTGGACAAACCCAGGTGGAGCAACTACAACCACGGATTCTTGATGAGCGCA
>JANMRU010000488.1:0-16262 GCA_031388585.1 Pseudanabaena sp. SOY_30_concoct_251
CCATTAATTATTTTCACAAAAATAAGTCGGATATCATGCACTATTTTCAAGCTGGTTCGGCTATTAGTTATCTAATTCTTAATCCATTAGGTTAAGTTTACTAAAGTTAAACTGGGTCTTAACTTTAGTAAAGGAGAAGTCGCTCAGTTATTAGTCCCAGGGGAATTTGGTCTTCTGGGTGAGTCCGTTGCCCCTGGTTTTGACTACCGAGATATGGAAATTGCTCGACCCAATCATTTTTCTGAGCAATTCGGCGATTTGTGGGAACAGTTAGCTCCTTATGTCAAAAATAGCTGAAAATTTTGCTATAGGTCTCCTAATCTCGCCGAACCTCCTTGAGAATGGAACCATCCGTTCCGATCAGTTGTACCTGTAAAGGCATTTGCCCCGCCGCGTGGGTAGAGCAACTCAAGCAGGGATCGTAGTTGCGAATGCCAGCCTCTACACGATTTAAGAACCCTTCCGCCACGTCACCATTGTGAATGTAGTGTTTGGCAATCTGGGTAATGGTTTTATTCATAGCCAGGTTGTTGTGTCCTGTTGCAATGATCAGGTTTACCTTTTGGATCACACCATGCTCGTCAACTTTGTAATGATGGAAAAGTGTGCCGCGTGGGGCTTCGCTGACACCAATTCCCTCCAGACAGTTAATGCCTGCCTTGGCACGAGTATGGGCTGACAGCACATCGGGATCTTCGATCAGCTCGGCAATCCGTTCGATCGCAGCCAAAATTTCCACCAGGCGAGCGTAGTGGTAGAGGAACGAAGACGTGGCGACGCCACCCGATCGCTGGCGAAACTCTTGCAATTCCCAATCTGCTTTGGGCGTACCAATGCGATCGCACACATTCAGGCGTGCCAGTGGGCCAACGCGATAGATGCCATCGGGATAGCCGAGCGGTTTGTAATAGGGGAATTTCAGGTACGACCAGGGTTCGACCGCTTCACCGATGTATAGCTGGTAATCGTCTTCGCTCAGATTATCCGCGACGATATGACCGCTGCTGTCAGTAAAGCGGATGTGGCCGCCATAGTGTTCCCATTCGCCGTTTTTTCCCACCAGACTCATAAACATTGAAGGGAAGTTGCCGAACACCTGAATTTCAGTTTGCAACTCGCTATCGAGCAGTCGCTTAAATAAACCCAGTGCGTTTTCAATCGTGGCAAAGGATTCCGGCAAGCGATCGCGAATCCACTCACGACCTGCCTCGCTCAGGGGCGATCGCACGCCACCAGGAACTGCCCAGGCAGCATGGATTTTTCTGGCACCGAGCAGTTCGATGATTTGCTGCCCGAACTGTCGCAGGCGAATCCCACCTCTGGCAAGTTCTGGATTGGCTGCCATCAAACCAAAGACATTGCGCGTTGCCGGGTTGCTATCCCAACCGAGCAGAAAGTCGGGACTGCTGAGATGGAAGAACGAAAGGGCGTGGGACTGCGTAATCTGTGCGAGGTTCATCAAACGGCGCAATTTCTCACCGGCAGGGGGAATCTGCACAGCTAGAAGCTTGTCGCCTGTCTTGGCGGAAGCGAGTAGGTGACTAACAGGACAAATCCCGCAAATGCGCGCCGTAATCCCTGCCATTTCCCACATGGGACGACCTTCGCAGAATTTCTCAAACCCCCGATATTCAACGACGTGAAAATGCGCGTCGGATACTTCGCCAGCATCGTCGAGGAAAATGGAGATTTTGGCATGTCCTTCAATGCGCGTGACGGGATCGATTACGATTGTTTTCGTCATAGTAGTTAGCTCGCTTTCATGCTTATCCGAATCTTATCCAAATTTAATCATGGCTCTGCCTTCCATTAGGGGCATCGCTCCATGCAGTAGCGGCTCGATCGCGGCTTTGATCCGATCGGCGGAAGGCGGGCAACCAGGCAGGTACAGATCGACGTTGACGACTTCATGAACGGGGACGACGCGATCTAGGAGTTCGGGAACGATGCCAGGTGCGTTGGGTAATTGCGGTGTCACGTCGCCGAGTTCCAAATAGCTGCGCCGCAAGACCGCTCCCGAGCCGTCGAGCATATTCCGCATGGCGGGAACGTTGGCAGTCACCGCACAATCTCCAAATGAGACTAATAATTTCGTGCGATCGCGTATTTTGTAAATTAATTCCAGATTGTCTTGATTGGCGATCGCGCCTTCCACCAGGCAGACATCGACATTTTCGGGATATTCCTTCACGTCAGCGATCGGGCTGTAGACAAATTCAACGTATTTGGCGAGTTCAAATAGCCATTCGTCCAGGTCTAAGAAAGACATGTGACAGCCGGAACAGCCTGCTAACCAAACACTGGCAAATCTTATCTTGTCCATTCTCTTTTCTCCCTTGCCGTGGTCAGAAATTCTAACTTAGCGCGATCATGCTGCATCTCTGCTACCGTGGAGCCCGCACGGAAAAGCGCTCCCGTCGGACAGGCTTCTACACACTTGCCGCAGGAAGTACAGGCTTCTACCTCTCCCCAGGGTTGATTCATTCCAGATACAATGAATGATTTGCCGCCTCGACTGGCGACATCCCAAACATGCGCTCCTTCGATTTCGTCGCAGACGCGCACGCAGCGGGTACAGAGAATGCAACGGTTGCGATCGAGTCCAAACATGGGATGGGAAATATCTAAATCTCTAGCGGGGAATTGATAGGGGAAGCGGGAGTGTTCCATGCCCACTTCCACTGCCATATCTTGCAACTCGCAATTCTCATTCGCTACGCAAACCGCACAAATATGATTGCCTTCAGCGAACAGCATTTCTACTGCCATGCGCCGATATTCTTGCAACTTATCGGTATTGGTGCGGACGACCATCCCTTCTACTGCCTGAGTAACGCAGGCGGGTTGAGGTCTGCTACTTCCCTCGATCTCGACTATGCACAGGCGACAAGCAGCTATAGCGGTAACTCCTTCTAAATAACAGAGAGTAGGAATGTGGATATTTGCCTCTTGGGCAGCAATAAGAATAGTCTCACCCTCGCGAGCGCTAATCATTTCGTCGTTTATTGTTAGGGTTTTTACTGACATATTTTTTATCCTTCTTATGGCGGTTAGCGGGCAGCTATTAGCTATCAGCTATCAGCGCTAGGTATTCGTCGCGGAAATATCGCAGCGTACTGAGGACGGGATTGGGAGCGCCCATCCCCAAACCACACAGGCTCGTATCTTTTACCATGTAACACAATGCCTCTAAGTTCTCTAAATCTTTTAAGGTTGCCTGTCTGTTCAGAATTTTAGATAAAAGTTGAAGCATCTGTACGGTGCCAGCACGGCAGGGAACGCACTTGCCGCAGGATTCATCACGACAGAACTCCATATAAAAGTGTGCAACATCTACCATATTAGTGGCATCATCGATTACAATCATGCCGCCGGAACCCATCATCGTTCCCAATGCCACGAGAGATTCGTAGGAGACAGGCGTATCTAAGGCATCGGCAGGAATGCATCCGCCGGAGGGGCCGCCTGTTTGGATAGCTTTGATTGCGCCGCCGTCAGGCACGCCGCCGCCCATTTCTTCGACAATTTGACGCACGGTCGTTCCCATTGGCACTTCAATCAAACCAGTATTTGCAATCTTGCCCGTCAGCGCAAAAACTTTCGTGCCTTTACTCCTATCGATACCAATGCTGGCAAACCAGTCTGCGCCCTGACGCATAATGGGAACGACATTCGCGAAGGTTTCTACATTGTTAATCAGAGTGGGACAGCCCCACAATCCTGATTCGGCTGGATAGGGAGGACGCGGGCGGGGCGTACCTCTCCCACCTTCTACCGAAGCAATCAGCGCTGTCTCCTCACCGCAGACAAAGGCCCCAGCTCCTACGCGGATATCAATGCGGAAATCAAAGGCGGAGTCGAAAATTTGGGTTCCCAACAATCCCAGGCGTTTTGCCTGTTTAATCGCTTTTTCTAGGTGCGCGATCGCCAAGGGGTATTCCGCCCGCACGTAGATGTAACCCTGATTTGCGCCTATGGCATAGCCCGCGATCGCCATGCCCTCCAATACGCGATGGGGATCGCTCTCCAGCACGCTACGATCCATAAATGCACCGGGATCGCCTTCGTCGGCGTTGCAGATGACATACTTTTGCTCCTTCGGCATCTTGGCGACTGTTGCCCACTTTAAGCCTGTGGGATAACCGCCGCCGCCGCGCCCGCGCAAACCACTGCGGCTAATCTCCTCCACTACTTCAGCGGGTTTCTTCTCATATAGGACATTATAGAGTTGTTGATAGCCACCGACGGCAATGTATGCTTCAATCTGTTCGGGGTCGATCTTGCCGCTATTTTCTAGCACGATTGGCATCTGAAGAGAGAAAAAGGGATGGTGGCGATCGCCAATTGGTGGTAATCGATCTGGTTCGATGCGATCGTGCAACGCAGCCACAATGGAGGCAGCACGATCAGGGGTAACCTGCTCGTAGATAATGCCGTTGGGAGTTACTTCTACTAAAGGGCCGCGACCGCAAAACCTCATGCATCCGACACCGCACACTTCCACTGTTGCCTCTAAACCAGCGATCTGTACCGCACTTTCCAATCCTGCTTTTACGGCATCGGACTGAGAAGATAAACAACCCGCAGCCGTGCAGCAATTTATGCGAATTTGTTTGGCGCGATCGCGTTCCTTTTGCCCTATCTCAAGCAGTTCGGTTAAATCCATTTTCTTTGTCCTCGATCTGGTACTTTATCTGGCACAGGCGACAAATAACGAATTATCCCTTTTTGTCTAACCAATTCTGCAAACTGGCTCTGACCAACTCTGGTGTTTGTTTGCCGCATACCTGACCGTCAATCACTGTGGCAGGTGCGATGCCGCAAGCCCCAATACAACGAGCGGTTAGCAGAGATATTTTGCGATCGGCAGTAGTTTCACCAGGATGGATACCAATTTCTTTGGCGATCGCTTCCAACAGGGTATTTGCACCTTTAACATAGCAAGTAGTACCCAGGCAAACTACGCAAGTATGTTCTCCCTGTGGCTTCAGTGAAAAGAGATGATAGAAAGTAGCAACACCATAGACACGACTCAGGGGTAACTTTAGCCCGCGCGCGATATAAGTTAGCACTTCCTCTTCTAAATAACCAAATGCTGATTGAGCTTGGTGCAGAATCTCGATCAGGGCATCCTGACGATAATGATTGCGCTTCATTGCCAGATCGAGCGTCTTGAAGCGCCTGATGCAACTTGGATTCTCTATTGAACGATCTGATGGCAACTGGGTTTCTGCTTTCGGCTTAGTCGTAGTTCCTGAGGATGGCATACCTAATTCCCTCTATAAGAGCTAGAAATTTTTTAGAGACTCCACTAAACTGTCAAGAAAAATCACCGCCGAGAAACGACACCTACATGAAATCACATAAAGATTCATTTTTTCAAATATCAATAAAAACTTAATCTAACAATCGATAAAACAACAAGCTGGTTTCTTTAGTAGGCTTGTATTAATAGATTGCCTTGAGATATCGCAGCAATAAAATTATTTTCCTGTTAAACTATCAATGAAGACGGGAAAACAATTGAGCAATTTAGATTGACAGGATTTTACGGATAGGAAGTTTCAATCAATCGATCGCATCTACTTGTTGGTGATTTGTACTGGTAATTCGTAGAGGATTGCACCTATGCATAGTAAAAACTTTGCAACTTTCGACGGAAATGAGGCTGTTGCCCGTGTTGCTTACGCTCTGAATGAAGTGATTGCCATTTATCCGATCACGCCCGCTACACCGATGGGTGAGTGGTCAGATGCCTGGTCTGCCGAGGGCAAGCCGAACCTGTGGGGAACCGTGCCAGTTGTCGTGGAAATGCAAAGCGAAGGAGGTGTCGCTGGTGCGATCCACGGTGCATTGCAAGCGGGTTCGCTTACCACTACGTTTACGTCATCTCAGGGATTATTGCTTACCATACCTAACCTCTACAAAATCGCTGGCGAACTCACCAGCGCGGTTATCCACGTTGCCGCGCGATCGCTTGCCGCACAAGGACTATCTATTTTTGGCGATCACAGCGATGTGATGGCAGTACGCGCTACCGGTTTTGCCCTACTCTGTTCCGCTTCCGTCCAGGAAGCACAAGATTTTGCCGCGATCGCCCAGGCTGCTACCCTGGAATCGCGCATCCCTTTCATTCACTTCTTCGACGGTTTCCGCACGTCCCATGAAATTCAGAAGATAGAACTGTTGTCGGAAGATAACCTGCGTGCCATGCTCAAAGATGAATGGATTCTTGCTCATCGCGGGCGATCGCTCAGTCCAGATCGTCCCGTGCTGCGCGGGACAGCCCAAAACCCCGACGTTTACTTCCAGGCTCGCGAAGCCGTCAATTCTTATTACAACGTCTGTCCCGACATCGTGCAAAAGGCGATGGAACAGTTTGGCGATTTGACGGGACGCTATTACCGCATTTATGAGTATTACGGCGCACCAGATGCCGATCGCGTCATTATTTTGATGGGATCGGGCTGTGAAGCAGCGTGCGAAACCGTCGATGCCCTCAATGCTAGCGGCGAAAAGGTAGGCATTCTGAAAGTACGGCTGTATCGTCCCCTGGATGCCCAGCGTCTCGTTGCCGCCCTTCCCAAGACCGTCAAGCAAATTGCCGTACTCGATCGCACCAAAGAACCTGGATCGGCAGGCGAACCGCTCTACCTCGATGTGGTTACTGCGTTCCACGAACAGGTAGAGATCTTGCCGAGAATTGTGGGAGGGCGTTACGGCCTTTCGTCTAAGGAATTTACACCCGCAATGCTTAAGAGCGTCTTCGATAACCTGTTGCAGGCCAAACCGAAGAATCATTTTACGGTGGGGATTAACGATGACATCACGCAGACTTCCCTAGAATACGATCCCACCTTCTCGACGGAACCGAGTAATGTAGTGCGCGCCATGTTCTACGGCTTGGGTTCCGACGGTACGGTGGGAGCCAACAAAAACTCAATCGAGATTATTGGCGAAGAAACCGACAACTATGCCCAAGGTTATTTCGTCTACGATTCCAAGAAGTCCGGTTCGATCACCGTTTCCCATTTGCGATTCGGCCCCGATCCCATCCGCTCCACCTACCTGATCGACAGAGCTAACTTTATCGGCTGCCACCAATGGAATTTCCTGGAATGGCTGGATGTGTTGCAATCCGCCGCCCCCGGTGCAATTTTTCTGCTTAATAGTCCCTACATTGCAGATGAAATATGGGAGCGGCTGCCGCTCAACGTGCAGGAACAGATTATCCGCAAACAACTCAAAGTCTATGCGATCGATGCCACCCAGATCGCCCGCAACAATGGCATGGGAACTCGCATCAATACGGTGATGCAGACCTGTTTCTTTGCCCTGTCAGGTGTGTTGCCGCGTGAAGAAGCGATCGCTAAAATCAAGCAGAGAATCGAAAAGACCTACGGTAAAAAAGGTGCGGAAATCGTGCGGATGAACCAGCAAGCCGTGGATAATACGCTGGAGAATTTACATCAGGTGCGAGTGCCTGCGGAAGTGAACAGTACGATAACCATGCGATCGCCCGTTGCCGCGAATGCACCCGACTTTGTGCGCGACGTACTGGGTAAGATGATTGCCCGCCAGGGCGACGAACTACCCGTCAGCGCCGTCCCCGTGGATGGCACCTATCCCACGGGGACGGCGAAATGGGAAAAGCGCAATATTGCCCAGGAAATCCCCGTATGGGATGCGGACGTTTGCATCCAGTGCGGCAAATGCGTGATGGTGTGCCCACATAGCGTGATTCGAGGCAAAGCCTACGAAGTTTCAGCTCTGACCGATGCGCCTTCTACATTTAAATCCACTGATGCCAGGGATCGGGACTTTGAGGGGCAGAAGTTCACGATTCAGGTTGCGCCCGAAGACTGCACGGGTTGCGGCATCTGCGTCGATGTCTGTCCCGCCAAGAACAAATCCATGCCGTCGCGCAAAGCGATTAACATGGAACCCCAGTTGCCTTTAAGGGAGCAGGAGCGAGCCAACTGGAACTTCTTCCTCAATCTCCCCAACCCCGATCGCCGCGATTTGAAACTCCACCTCGTGCGGCAGCAACAACTGGAGGAACCCCTATTTGAATTCTCAGGGGCTTGTGCGGGCTGCGGCGAAACTCCCTATATCAAGCTGGTGACGCAATTATTCGGCGATCGCATGTTAGTTGCCAATGCTACTGGCTGTTCTTCGATCTATGGCGGCAGCCTGCCCACTACTCCCTGGTCGCAGAATGCGGAAGGACGCGGCCCTGCCTGGTCAAATAGTCTGTTTGAAGACAATGCCGAATTTGGTCTGGGCTTCCGTCTCTCTCTTGACAAACAAGCCACCTATGCCGCTGAACTATTGCACGAACTCAGGAATATAGTGGGAGACGAACTCGCCACTGCCATCCTGCAAGCAGAGCAGCATTCAGAGGCGGATATCTGGGAACAGCGGGAACGGGTTACTCAACTCAAACAACGCCTCGAAGCGGCGAGGGACACCAATCCCATGGTGGCAGGGACGCGGGATATCGATCCGATGGATGTAAGGGCGAAGCATTCGGGCGATAACTCCCTGATTTTACCCACAAATATCGAGCCGAATGCTTCGCCCCTCCGGTCGGGTGATGCGTCTCTCCAAACCAAAACCCAAACGCTGCTATCCCTGGCCGACTATCTGGTGAAGAAGAGCGTATGGATTATCGGCGGCGATGGCTGGGCCTATGACATCGGGTTTGGTGGTCTCGATCACGTCCTCGCCAGCGGTCGCAACGTCAACATCCTGGTTCTGGATACCGAAGTCTACTCCAATACGGGTGGCCAATCCTCCAAAGCTACGCCGCGCGCTGCCGTAGCCAAATTTGCTTCCGGCGGTAAACCCTCGCCAAAGAAAGATTTGGGGCTAATTGCCATGTCCTACAGCAATGTCTACGTCGCCAGCGTCGCCATGGGAGCCAAGGACGAACATACCTTGAAAGCATTCCTGGAAGCCGAAGCCTACGACGGCCCCTCACTGATTATTGCCTACAGTCATTGCATTGCCCACGGCATTAACATGCAGACGGCTATGTCCCATCAGAAAACACTTGTAGAAAGCGGGCGCTGGCTGCTCTATCGCTATAACCCCGCCCTCAAAGCGGCAGGCAAAAATCCCCTGCACTTAGATTCGGGAGCGCCCAAAAAGCCAGTGGAGGAATCCATGTATGCTGAAAACAGATTCAAAATGCTCACCAAGAGCAAACCAACCGATGCAAAGCGCTTGCTCCAATCAGCACAGGAAGATGTCAATCTGCGCTGGAAAATGTATGAGTATCTAGCCAGCCAACATTTAGAAGTTGCACCTGAAATTCCCAGCGATCGCCCCACAGAAACACCCATACCAAAAACGTGACGCACTATGGATCTTACAACTACCTATCTCGGCTTAAAGTTGCGATCGCCCCTCGTGCCATCTGCTGCTGCGCCGCTGAGCGAAGATGTCGATAACATCAAGCGTATGGAAGAGGCAGGTGCAGCGGCTGTCGTACTCCATTCTCTGTTTGAGGAGCAACTGGTGCAGGAAAAATTTGAACTGCACCACCACCTCACCTACGGTACGGAAAGTTTTGCCGAATCCCTCACCTATTTTCCCGAACCAGAAACATTCCATGTGGGGCCGGAACTCTACTTGGAACATATTCGCAAAGCGAAGGAAGCCGTGGCAATTCCGATTATTGCCAGCTTGAACGGCTATACGCCTGGGGGCTGGATCGATTACGCTCGAATGATGCAGCAGGCGGGAGCGGATGCGATCGAGCTAAACATTTATTATGTGCCTACCGATCCCAATCTGACTGGTTCAGAGATAGAGCAGAACTATATCAATATTCTGCGCGACGTGAAAGCGGAGGTGACAATTCCTGTTGCGATCAAGCTGAGTCCTTTCTTTAGCAACATGGCAAATATGGCAAAACGCCTGGATGATATCGGTGCAGATGCCCTGGTACTATTCAATCGCTTCTACCAGCCAGATATCGATATTGAAAATCTAGAGGTATATCCCCACCTGGTGTTGAGTTCGCCCAATGCTTCGCGACTGCCCATGCGCTGGATTGCCATTCTTTATGGCCGTATTAAAGCTGACCTGGCTGCTACGGGTGGAATTCAAAGGGGGCAGGACGCGATCAAGATGCTGATGGCAGGAGCAAAAGTGACACATCTTTGCGCCACATTATTGCGTCACGGCATCGAGCACATTCGAGCGATCGAGCAAGAGATAGTGTACTGGATGGAAGAACACGAATACATATCCGTGCAACAGATGCAGGGAAGCATGAGTCAGATCAACTGTCCCGACGAAAGTGCCTTCGAGCGGGTTCAGTATATGAAGGCAATTCAAAGTTACAAGCCTGAATGGACAACTGCTACTGTTGGCTAATCGGGTAACGCTAAAGCCGCAAACAAAAAATTGAGATGGGAAACCAGGAGTTCATGACTGCCACTTCTAAAAACAACAAACACAAACCCAAGCGCATTGGTATTTTGACCAGTGGGGGCGACTGTCCCGGTCTCAACGCCGCGATCCGCGCGGTTGTCAAGGTAGCAACGCACAAGTATGGTTGGGAGGTTTATGGCATTCCCTATGGAACGGAAGGATTTATCGAACTACTAGTCGGCAAACGTCAGCCAGAGGATTTGAGAATCAGAGAGCACGGTTACGATATTCCAGGGTTAATACAGGGGTTGGATATCCTGCACTTTTTGAGTGGTAGCGTGCTGGGTTCGATTAGCAAAGGCGATCCTGAGAAACACGCTGACGATATCATCCAAGGTTACGAAAAGTTGGGATTGGACGCTTTGATCGTTATGGGTGGCGATGGCAGTATCGAGATTTTAGATAAACTAGCTCGCAAAGCCGACGAATATGGGACTCCCTGGAATTGGGTTGCAGTACCGAAAACCATCGACAACGACGTTCCCTTTACAGAAGTGTCAATTGGATTTGATACGGCGGTTAATCGCGTCACCCAAGCACTCTACGATCTCACATTTACTGCCGCTAGTCACGATCGCGTCATGATCGTGCAGGTAATGGGACGAGATTCTGGTTATTTGGCGATGGAAGCAGGCATCGCAGGTGGGGCGGATGCCATCTTGATTCCCGAACTCACCCCCATCATCGATGAAACAGTAGTTAAGGGAATTTGCCAACATATCTCGCAATTGCACCAACAAGGACGGCGATTTGCCCTGATTGTTGTAGCTGAAGGGGTCAAAAATCAACTCGGGAAAAAAGAGCATTACATTGGCGATTATGTCGCTTGCCAAATTCAAGCTTGCAGCAATCAGATGTCTAATTCCGAAGGGCCCGACGATCGACCAGAACCTTTTCAGCTCCCTCCTCTTGATACCCGCGTTACCGTTCTGGGGCATTTGCAACGAGGCGGCACGCCCACATCCACCGATCGCCTCTTGGCAACAGCATTTGGTCGAGAGGCCGTAGATTTAATTGCCAACGGCAACTATAACCAGATGGTGATTTGGCAGAATGGCAGAGTAAGTAGTGTTCCCCTTAGTCATGCGATCAAGCAGATCGAGAAAGCCCGCAAAGAGGGGAAAGCCCCCTCAAGAGTCGATCCCCAGGGTTTTTTGGTGCGAACAGCCCGCGATATTGGCATCTATGTAGGAGAAGCCAGCAATGAATATTAACGAACTCGATCGTAAGCCTCCTCGGCGGTACGCATCTCGATCACAAAGCGTTTCCGCAGGAAATAGGGAATCGCCACACAGGCAATTAATCGTAATTGGTTATGGCAATACACTGAGAAGCGATGATGGCGCAGGGCAGAAGGTAGCAGAGATTGTAGATAGTTGGAATTTACCGCAGGTGCGATCGCTCCCCGTGCATCAACTTACACCCGAACTTGCTGCAGAGATTACGGAAGCGGAAATTGCGATCTTCGTGGATGTTTACTCTGTTACCGAATCAGCGATTGTAGAACCAGCAGAAGCCGAGACTAGAAGTATCCCGATTCATCCCTCTACCTATCGACACGATAATTCTGTGCGTGATGGATCTGGACATACCGCCGACCCGCATTCACTACTATGTTTAGCTGAAGTTGCCTATGGATATGCGCCTGCTGCCTGGTGGATTTTGATCCCAGCCCTCAATTTTGAGTTTAGCGAGCAGTTATCACCTCTCACTACAGCAGGTATGAACACAGCTCTACAGAAGATCGAACAGATCGCGCAAGAACAAAACCTGGAGAACAAATAAAACCTTTTCTCTGCCTACGCTAAAACCTATGCACGAACTTAGCCTGATGGAATCAACCTTAGAAATCGCGCTGGAAAATGCTCGCAGAGAAGGGGCGCAGAAAATCCATCAGTTTAATTTGCGCGTAGGAGCGATATCGGGCGTGGTACCAGAAGCTTTAGAATTTGCCTTTGAGTCCTGCACGCAGGGTACGATCGCAGACGGAGCTAATCTCAAGATAGAATTAGTGCCAGCGGTGTGTTATTGCCAAAATTGCGATCTTGCGTTTGCACCGCCCGACCAAATCTATATCTGTCCTGATTGCGGGCAAATCAGCAGCAAACTGCTTCAAGGTCGGGAATTACAGCTAACTTCTTTGGAGGTGTCTTAGCCATGTGTACGAACTGCGGATGTAGCGATGCAGGTGAATTTACGATTCTCAGCCAGGATGGCGATCGCGCTCATAGTCACGGTTTAGAACACCATCACCATCACGAAGAAATTATTTCTACCGCGCCCAGCAGCGATCGCCGACATATCGCGATCGCGCAATCCATTTTGTCTAAAAACGAACGGTTAGCAGAACGCAATCGCGGCTTTTTTATGGCTAAGGGTTTGCTGGTGTTGAACATGCTCTCTTCTCCTGGATCGGGGAAGACGGCTTTGATCGAACGCATGTTAGAGGATTTGGGCGATCGCATACCTACTGCTGTGATTGTGGGCGATCTGGCAACCGATAACGATGCCCAACGCCTGCGGCGCACTGGTGCGGAAGCGATTCAAATTACCACGGGCGACACTTGCCATCTGGAAGCGGAGATGGTCGGTCGTGCCGTACAGCAGTTGCATCTTGATCGCATTAAATTATTAGCGATCGAAAATGTCGGCAATCTAGTCTGTCCTGCCGCCTACGATTTGGGTGAAGATTTGCGCGTAGTAATTTTCTCTGTCACGGAGGGAGAAGATAAGCCACTCAAGTATCCCACGATGTTTAAAATTGCCGATGTCGTAATTATCAACAAAATCGATATTGCAGAAGCTGTGGGCTTCGATCGCGATACTGCCCTCAGAAATATCCAACAAATCGCACCGCAAGCCCAGATTCTAGAGGTTTCTGCCCGCACTGGATCTGGGATGGAGGTATGGTATGAATTCCTCGGAAAGAAAATTAATAAATTTACCTCATCTGCAAATACTGCCTTTGCGATCGACATCTGAGCGTTGTTCGTACCAAGCTAGCGAAGCGAACCCGATTGACACCAACCAGGTTCGCTCAACAGTCTGTTAAATTGTGCAATGGCTTCCTCCAAAACGAAATCTAAGGTGGACAGGTCTCGCATTCTCTGACTTGGGTCTCCCTAGTTGCATCTTCCAAGAGCCTGGTTTGGTATTGCCCTCAAATCCTTCGTGCTCGTAACGGGAAGTAGGGGGCGTATCCACTGGGTCTATGTTAGAAACCCGATGCGATTCCACTAATATTATAGCTAAAATTTAGTCTAGATAACTATCTCAATCTACCCTGGTATAATATTTTTAGAGAACATTTAGTATAAATTAAATGTCGGTTCCCTATGCTACCAGGAGGGATTTAAGATGAAAAAGATGCAAAAAAAAGCTTCGCCGATCGAGAAACTACAAGAATCAGCAAAAAATCCAGTTCGGGAAGTGCATGGAGGTAACCAGATGCAGCCCATTATCCAGTTGCAACGGCGTCATCAAAGCCGCTAGTGGCGATCGCATCGGACACATTCAAACAGCGCTTGAGCATTAACATTCAAGGCGCTGTTCAGGGTGTGGGATTTCGACCATTTATCTATCGCCTCGCTCGCGAATTGCAGCTTACAGGCTGGGTAAATAACTCCGTGTCGGGAGTCGCGATTGAGGTAGAAGGCACTCGCGCGCAATTGCATAGCTTTCAGCAACGTCTGGAAATAGAAAAGCCACCGCGATCGCAAATTCACAGTATAGAATCCGCATGGCTCGATCCCATAGGTGACGCAGAATTTAATATTCGCGACTCAGAGATAGCAGAATGCAAACATAAATCCGCGATCGTCCTACCCGATCTTGCTACATGTCCCGACTGCCAGCGCGAAATTTCCGATCCCCGCGATCGCCGCTACCGCTACCCCTTTACCAATTGCACTAATTGCGGCCCCCGCTACAGCATCATTAAGGCGCTACCCTACGATCGCGTTAGCACAGCCATGCAGAACTTCCAGATGTGTGCCGCCTGTCGAGCCGAATATAGCGATCCGTGCAGTCGTCGCTTCCACGCTCAACCCAACGCCTGCGCCGATTGCGGCCCCCAATTAGCATTGTGGGATCGAAATGGTAAAGTTCGCGCTCGTGGTGATCGCGCTCTGTTAGAAACTGCGACCCAGATCGAACAGGGGAAAATTCTGGCAGTAAAGGGATTGGGAGGGTTTCATCTGATTGTCGATGCCCGCGATCGTGAAGCTGTGAGTCGATTGCGTCAGCGCAAACAGCGCCCCCACAAACCTTTTGCTTTAATGTATCCATCCCTAGAGCAAATTCAAGCAGATTGCATCGTATCCGAGTTGGAAGCAAGCCTGTTGCAATCGCCCGAAGCGCCCATCATGCTTTTGCGAAAAAAAGCAGACCCCAAATTTTCCTGCGATGCCGTAGCACCAGACAATCCATATCTCGGTGCGATGCTACCCTACACACCACTCCATCACTTACTTTTGGCATCGTTGCAGTTCCCCATTGTCGCTACCAGCGGTAATCTCGCAGACGAACCGATTTGCATTGACGAACGAGAAGCCCTGGAACGACTAGGTAACATGGCCGATCTATTTCTAGTCCACAACCGCCCCATCGTCCGCCCCGTTGACGATTCCATCTTGCGGATTATGGCCGATCGCCCGCAGGTGTTGCGCCGCGCTAGAGGCTACGCTCCCCTACCTATACCTCACACCCCAATCCCCAATCCCCAATCCCCATCGAAAATTCTAGCTCTGGGCGGACACCTCAAAAATGCGATCGCGCTTGGCTTTGAGGGACAGATTTTCTTAAGCCAGCACATCGGCGACTTGGAAACCGTACAAGCTTTCGAGCATTTCCAACGCGTTATCTCTAGCTTGAGCAGCATTTATGAGTTCCAACCCGATGCGATCGCCTGCGACGCTCACCCCGATTATCTTTCCAGCCAGTTCGCACAAAAGCTAGGACAGCAATTGGGCGTTCCCGTCATTCCCGTCCAGCATCACTATGCCCACGTTCTGGCTGGCACGATCGATAATCAAATCGCACTGCCCGCCCTTGGAGTTGCTTGGGACGGGACGGGTTACGGTTTAGATGGCACGATCTGGGGTGGAGAATTCTTTAAGATTTCACCAACAGCCTGGGAGAGGATCGCGCACTTCCGCACCTTTCCACTCCCTGGCGGTGACAAAGCGATCAAACAACCCCGTCGAGCTGCATTAGGATTGCTATGGGAAATGTTTGGTGAAGAAATGCAGTCAATGTCCGATCTCAAGACCCTGCAAGCTTTTTCAGTCCATGAATTAAACGCGATCGCAATTATGCTATCCAAGCAAATCAATACTCCTTTAACTTCCAGCGTAGGGAGATTGTTTGATGCGATCGCCTCGCTGTTGGGGATTTGCCACCAGGCCAGTTTTGAAGGGCAAGCAGCGATGGCATTAGAATTCCTGCTAGACGACAACGAGATAGGGGAATATTACGAATTCGATCTACGAGAAAAGGTAATCGATTGGTCGCCTATGGTGACCGCGATCCTGCAAGATTTAGAACGGCAAATCCCCCCGCATCAGATTTCTGCAAAATTCCACAACACCCTGGTCGAAATAATTATCGCTGTAGCAAGGCGATCGGGGGAGTCACAAGTCGTTCTGACGGGTGGCTGTTTCCAAAACAAGTACTTAACAGAAAGAGCGATTCAAAGATTGCGAGAGGAAGGGTTTTGCCCCTATTGGCATCAAAACATTCCCCCTAATGATGGTGGGCTTGCTGTAGGTCAAGTTGCAGCGATTTTCCGTCAATGAAGGGGCAAAGCATTCGGCGGCTAT
>JANMRU010000502.1:0-2608 GCA_031388585.1 Pseudanabaena sp. SOY_30_concoct_251
AGCTTGTGGAAGGGACGGTACAGTAGAAACTATCCTTTATCGCAGGAGATCGCAGGAATTATTGAAGGGTTTGGGCATAACTGCATCTGCAACTAACACCTCAATAAATCGGTAAACTAACCCAAAAGAGACCTTAACCAATGTAAAGTCGTAAGTCTAGCCTTTGGTTTATAAATTGATTAGTCTAAACTCCAGGTCCAAACAACTTGACCCGTTTGCTGACACGAACGACCTGGCATTGGGTGAACAACCGATCGCCTTAACATTTTCCAGAAATATCTCCTGATCGCACTGCACTTATCGAAAATCTTAAATTTCTTTGGCTAGTTCAAGCGCTTACTCTCATTTCAGCCTCACCTGCACCCGCTCTCACTAGGCTCGAACGCACTAGGGAACCGAAAATGCGCCATCCCACTAAACTCAGGCTGGCATGTCGTGTTGACATTAGTAGATCTTCAAGCCGTATTTGCACAATTCCATCAAATTCCACAGCGTTCCCAATTACTTCGTGAGGATCGTTGGGGAGTGGCGGCAGATACATTCGTTTGGTTGAGCTGAACTTTAGCAACTCGCTGAGGAGTTGCTTGGCATTTGGGTTATCTGCTCGAATGGGCTGCAAGCGTAATAATGCTGCGTAATGGCGGCGATTGGGAATGAGATCGCAGGTAGAGCTGGCGATTCCTTGCAGGATGCGTACCGCCGCAAATTTTGTGTCAGTAATGCGTTCTCCGAGGAAGTATGCAGCATCGGTGCTCACGATATCTCCCTGCAAAAGTGTAAACGGGTCTTCGTCAGTGCCGGCCGATAGGCATAGCGCTTCGCTAATCGCACCCCTTGCCAGCACATCCTGGTAATCGATTGGTCTCCGTACGATCGCTCCCTCAGCACCGAATACCTTTTGTCGATGTTTGGTTTTCCCCAGGCGATCTGCAAAGTCCTGGATAAGTCTGAGCGCCTGGTCGTCATGAGAAAGATATCGCAGTTGGGTCTCAAGAGTTATCAGGTTATCGGGTGCGTTATCTATCTGAGTTGCTGCCGTCAAAGTGTACCGCTCTCCTGAGCAATATCGTTTCCTTCTTTAAATGGTCGCTCGATTTCGTCGGGATCGAGAAGCACCTCGTCGTCTTCCTCTACATCTAAGCCTTCAGAAACTAAGCGATCGAAACTATCCCGTGTAGGTAGTTCGGGTAAGCTGCCCATCATGGCTACTGCTTCTGCTAGTAAGCTGAGATTTTCAGGATCGGGATGTTTCTGGGCGGCACGCACGGCTAGCGTAACGACACGCAGTCCTCCGCGCAGGCGATCGACATCGCGAGCGAGACCGTACATTTTCTGGAAGTCATGCTCTTCGACAATGCGATATTGTCCAGTTTTGGTATGCAGGGTAGCAACTGTACCGTTCTGCACGGAGCTTAATGCGGTTGCACCTTCGGCGCGGAACTTTTCAAATGATGGCCAACTCTGCCCAAACTGAAGGCTGAATACGGTGCGATGGTTATCTGTAGCTAGCATGGGGTTACCTCCTGACCTAAATGCTAGCAGAAAACCAACGAAAAACCAACGTTTTCCCAAAATGATACTTCCTATCGCTTTTGTATGCCCGCGCTGTTTAGGTTGAGGATCGCTTGTAAAAGACAAGCATTCGTGTTTCTGGTATGTGTTGGTGTGACTGAATATAATCGATATATCGAGACAGGTATAGCTGCCATTACTGTCAGGAGATGCGATATGACTAATTCTGATATTCCTTTGCCTCAACCCCAGCTCGATCCGACTGGCATCACGTCTGACCAGTACGAAGCCTATACGCCTGAAAAATTGGAACTGTGGCGAGGGTTTTACAACTATGGTGGGCAAGACATGAAGGGCTTTTATCTGGCGGTGCTAGCTAATATGGGCATACGGGCAGCAGTGCAAGAGGTATCGCTCTCACTGTGGCTGGAGGCGATCGCAGATTACCTATCTCAGCATCCAGAACTGAATTTTGATTCAGACGTTGGCGAAGCTATGCTCAATCGGTTTAATCGAGGCATTGACGATCTCAAGGCCGTGGCAGAGTACATCGAAAACAAACCGCGATCGCTTTAAAGAGCCTCAGTTAGGATTAACCTGCATTATTCATGAAGAGCAGACACTACACAGATAGTGGCAGATTAACTATTTTGTTGAGTTAAAACGCTATATACAGACAAATTTTTCGATGAAGTCTAGCTGACTTAAAGAAATTATGTTAACCTAAGGGGTTAATAATATTCCGCAGTCCTGCTATAATGGACATTGTATTCAAAGATAAGAAATTTGCGAAATTGTGCAATAACCAAAAACTTCTGGTGAAAGAGTTTGATTTAGATAGAGCCAAACGCATACGTCGCCGACTTGACGATCTTCGAGCAGCATCCATGCTTGAGGACATGCGAAAAACTCCAGGACGATGTCATGAGTTATTGTATGACCGTTCGGGTCAATTGTCGCTCGATCTCGATCATCCCTATCGGCTTATCTTTGAGCCAGCTTGCGATCCAGTTCCGAAGAAGTCTGACGGTGGTCTTGACTGGACGAAGATCTCTGCGGTGGCAATTATTGGAGTAGAGGACACCCATGAGTAGCA
>JANMRU010000017.1:0-17585 GCA_031388585.1 Pseudanabaena sp. SOY_30_concoct_251
GCCTTTCCCAATCGATGCGATCGCCAATTTGTTAGGTGTCAGCGAAGGCACCCCCTGGTGGCAGATTATCGCAGCTTCTCTTGGGATTACGATGACACTTCTAAAAGCTTACTTCTTCGTATTTCTAGCCGTGCTCTTGCGCTGGACTGTACCGCGCGTGCGTATCGATCAGTTGCTAGATTTAGGTTGGAAATTTCTACTGCCAGTCGGTTTGGCTAACCTCTTAATTACAGCAGCGCTGAAACTCACTTTCCCCAGTGCTTTTGGTGGCTAGAACTTAATTATCGAATGTTCTTGATCGATCTAAAATAGATTATAGATAGAGACACTATGCTGAAATTTCTGAATAAAGTAGGCGACTACGCCAAGGAAGCCGTTCAATCAGCCAGATATATTGGACAAGGGATGTCTGTCACATTCGATCATATGCGTCGGCGGCCGATCACAGTGCAGTACCCCTACGAAAAACTGATTCCATCGGAAAGATTTCGGGGGCGTATCCACTTTGAATATGACAAATGCATTTCCTGTGAAGTCTGCGTTCGCGTATGTCCAATTAACTTGCCCGTTGTGGATTGGGAATTTAACGCTGAGATCAAAAAGAAAGAACTGAAAAGCTACAGTATTGATTTCGGAGTATGTATTTTCTGTGGTAACTGCGTGGAGTATTGCCCCACAAATTGCCTGTCCATGACCGAAGAGTACGATCTATCCACCTACGATCGCCACGAGTTGAATTTTGATAGTGTGGCACTTGGTCGCCTGCCAACCAAAGTAACAGACGACCCCATGGTTACCCCTATCCGCGAACTTGCCTATTTGCCGAAGGGTGTAATGGAAGGTCATGCCGTAGCTCATACTGAGCGCCGAGCGGGCAAGAGACCCGAAGAAATTATTGATGAGCTATCAAGTATGGAGAGCTAAGTATGAATTTAAGTGAGGGCGTTCAGGTTGTAACTCTAATCGTATTAACTGCGATGATGACAGCCTCAGCGGTGGGAGTTGTGCTACTACCCAACATTGTTTATTCTGCTTTCTTGTTAGGAGCAGTTTTCATCAGTATTTCCGGTCTGTACATACTGTTAAACGCCGACTTTGTCGCAGCAGCACAGATATTGATTTATGTTGGCGCAGTTAATGTCTTGATCTTGTTCGCGATTATGCTGGTAAATAAGCGCCAGCCCTATGCAGCCGTTCAGTTCAGTTTGCTGCGGAATGGTGCAACGGTAATTGTCTGTTTAGCACTATTTGGCTTGCTATCGTTCATGATTACGTCAACCCCTTGGCAATTAAAACCCGTGGTTGCCGCGTTGCCCTCAACCTTAGTGGTTCTAGGAAAACACTTTTTCACAGATTTCCTCTTGCCATTCGAGCTGGCATCAGTCCTACTGTTAATCGCTTTAATAGGAGCAATTGTTTTGGCACGTCGTGAGTTTATCCCCGATCTGGCTGAACCTGGTACTGTGTCAACTGACGAATCATTGGAACTCCTAGAGAGACCGCGCGAGCAGCTAGTTGCTTCCAGCACCGAGAAATAGACTTTTAATGCTTAAGTAACCTTACAAAACTTAAGTCTATTTTTACTACCTAGCATTTGACTACCTAGCAGTTAATAAAATCATGTCCTTAGAAGCTTTTTTGATTATCGGAGCCGCCTTATTCTGCATAGGAATATACGGTCTAATTACCAGCCGTAATGCTGTGAGAGTGTTGATGTCGATCGAACTAATGCTTAATGCCGTCAACATCAATATGTTGGCATTTTCCAACTTCCTCGACTCAACAAATATTCGCGGTCAGGTATTTGCTGTATTTGTGATTACAGTGGCAGCAGCGGAAGCCGCCGTGGGATTAGCGATTATCCTTTCTATCTATCGCAGTCGCGACACTGTAGATATGGAGCAATTTAATCTCCTCCGCTGGTAATCAATTCCTAATGTTGAATACATGATTCTCAAGCCAGGAATGGCTGTAGGTTTTCCATCTGGCGAAGCGAATGGACATCACTTAATCAATCACACTGACACCTCAACAGTATGTTTGGAGATCGGCGATCGCACATCAGATGATGAGGTCAACTATCCTGATGACGATCTGATTGCTAGAGCAAGTTCTGATGTCTGGACTTTTACTCACAAGGATAACAACCCCATACTAAAATTGGATTTGACAGCATTTGATATTTCCTAGCAGTTTCAGCGTTTGTTTGACATTTTAAAATGGCCTAGGTTTTGGATAGAGGCTGCGTAACATGAATGGGGATCGCCCTTTCACCCCATATGGTCAATGGGGTAAGTATGAACGAATGTTACAATCGAAGGGCGATCGCTAGAAGATTTGAACCCACATGAGCTTTATGTTCTGGTGAAGGTGCTTCCAGGCTTTACGAAAGATAAACGCCATGCGGCTTGTAAAGGTGTAATCAGAGATGCTTTGGAAGAAGGCTACATCAACTCCGCTAGCAGTTTAGAAGTACTGCGTCAGATGCGCCAGGAGCTAGATATTAGCGACGAAGAACATCGAGTAGTTCTGGAAGAGTTGGGTGTTGAAGATCCCGAACTACTTAATCCATCAAAGAAACGCACTTTGGGAAATTCAGTACGCTTGAATGGCTATAGCAAAGCGCTAGAGCGTGTGATCGCACTGCAACAGAAGCAATTAGCAAGAACTGAAATTACCAATCTACTCGAAGCAGATCCCAAAGCTATCCAAGCCTTACGTCAAGGGTATTCGATCTCAGCCGAAGAAGAACAAGAAATTCTTGAAGGATTCGATCCCGAAACAAGCACCCTTCATCGGGGAGATTATCTTTTGCAGCAACTATACAATTTAACAGATTGTCTCCATGCCTTAAATCAACCTCAGTTAATCGCACTGGGAAGTATTGTCAAACCATTACAGGATAAAGTACTTCAAAAAAACGTCTAACAATTCGAGCCTTATTAGAGATTCTTGAAAGCCTGGGAGAAGATATTGGAGCACTGAGCATTGCTCAGGCGATCGGCAAATTAACTCCAAGCGTCCTTCAAGAGATATTAGAGAACCATAGTTCGGAATGGTATTCCAGGCTCGACTCATCTATTATCTCTTTACTCAAGCAACCTGGAGGATCGGTAGCTTGCTCTCTGGAGCTAGGACTAGAAACGATCTCCGATCGTTTAGAATCACTTCTGGCAATTCCAAATCCCTTGACACAGGCGCTCGGACTGTACATACTCTATCAACTCGATCGAGAGCGCAGTAGAGATAGAGCCAGACAATTTCTGAGGGCAAAACTGGAGCCTTAGTGCAGCACACTGCTGAAATCCTGCTCAACTTGAATGCTAAGTCGGGAAATACGTTGACATCGTTTGAGCAAATCGAAAAATTAGTTTGTCTCTATAATAGCGACTTCTTTAGTGGTATCCATAGCGAAACCCTAGTCGAGCTATCAAACCTTTCATGTATTAAGGTTTATCAGGCTGAAGAGGTTGTTACTGAAGATGGTGATACTTGCCGCGAATTACTCTTATTGATTGAGGGTATTGTGGAAATCTCTCTCTAAGGAGGTAACAGGCAGACAATTGTTTCCAGTCTACTACCAGGTCGGATGCTCGACGAATTAGAAGTACTGGCACATACTGTCCATTCTGGCACTGCGATCGCTAAAGCCACGCCAACTCGCGTTTTAGCGATTCCTGTAGATACTTTCGATGACCTATTCGATCGCGATCGCGATTTTGCCAGGCGCGTTCTGGAAATGGAAAGTAGCCGCCTGCAACAAGTAATTTCTCGAATTTAGTGGAGAAATTACTCTTTGACTATAAAGAAGAGCGTTTTTCACAAGATCCTGCCGTGGGTGAACCTGCTCTTTGTTCTATTGCGGTTTAGAAGATGAGCTACCAAACATAACTTTAATTGCCCCTATAAAAATGGTGGAACTTTGGCAATTATGGGGATTGCGATCGCATGATGCAAGCGATCGCCTCCTCTAAAACTAGTGGCATCGCACGTAAGACTTTCCCTTTAGAGCGATCGACTGCTACTAAGCTAACTGTTGCGGTAACGCAGAGTTTTCGATCTGTTCTAATTTCATACTCCCAGTTTAGACGCAGGCGATCGGGTGGTGCTATTCTCACCATCACATCAGCCATTTCACCCATTTTTATAGCCAGGTGATAGCGCAGCGACATATTCACAACTGGCAGATCGACACCCTCAGCAACTAGATCGGCAAAACTAATGCCAGCAGCTCGCAAGCACTCTACCCGTGCTGCCTCCATCCAGGTTAAATAGGAACCATGCCAGACTACTCCAGCATAGTCAGTATGATGGGGCTGTACTCGAATGGGCAAATGAAACCAGCCATCGTAGGAAGATGCGGAGCGGTTTTCCACCATAACCTAAAGCAGCCCCTCTAACCGACGGCGCATAATTTCAATTTCATCGATTTCATCAATTTCATCAGCTGGATTGTCTTGCTCCGTATCCAAGTCTTCTGGCTGAGCATCAGGTTTCCAGTCTGTTTCTGCCAGATTTTGTTCGGGTGGTAGAGCTAGATCGCTGTCAGATATGACAGTTAGCTCATAGCCAGCTTCTTCGCAGAATGCTTTTAATTCCTGCTCATCAATTGGTTCCGGCGTTGGGCACAGAAAGTCTTGGGCTTCTAACATGAGTCCATAGCGCGTGGCATCATCCTCATCCGTAAAGGCAAGGACGATATTCTTACTACCTTCCCAGCGAGCATAGATGCCCTGGTTATCTGGATCGGTACTAAATAGCAACACCCACAGTTGCATATTGTTTACCTCAAATTAATTTTTTCTATTCTATTTTGTTGCGGACAGTGCTGTATCAATATCGCTCAAAACAATAACATTTCTCTGTAAAGTTTGGAGTCAAACTCAGCTTTTAGGAGGCGTAGCCCAATTAATTATCTCTAACTCTCTACCATCTTCTGTAATTACTTGCAGCGAAGGTATAGGCTGTTGCTCTAAGCGCGCAAATTGAATAAATTGAACGCCCTGATTCGCTGGTTTCACTACCATGACATAACGGTTATTAAGCCATTTAATACTTCTAACTTTATGCAGTAACAGCCAAACTTCCCCTGTTTTTCCGGAATTGAGTTCCACGATCTGCTGCACTGAGGCATAGCACTTATTGCTGATACTGTCGAACGTATTGGGTATTGTCCATAGTCCGCTTAAATAAATTGGCTCAACTCTAGCACTAATGCCATAACTCCCAAACAAAATGACATTGCCAGTCCAAAATTGCTGAATAAGACTTTGAATATCTTGATTGTTCTTAGCATCAGAATATCTCCCCGTAGACTGGATGTGCTGCATTTGACGCTTCCGATCTGGCCGCACCCATGCGGGAGATGCGCTACACACTTCAAATGCTATTTCTTTCCCAGATGCTTCGGGAATAGCTCTTTGAGCGGCTGTAGCGATTCCTGGCGGGAGGCGAACCATCGCCCCCTTCCCTTCCTGCACTTCCCCCCATAGCGATCCAATCCCCACTTCAAATTGCGATCCTAATTGAGCAAATACAGATAGACCTTGTGGCGATCGCGTAGCTTTAACCTCAGCTAAAGCGCTAGTTCCACCAACCAATTGACCGATCGCGAACAAACACAAAAAAACAACTCGCATCATCTAAACCATACTAGAAATGTTTTCTCAGTCAGGGTATGTAACTTGTGGCGCAGAAAATCCTCACTTCTTCGGGCCGCAAAAATATCTATCTATGAGAGTATTGTATTCTAGGCAATTCAATTGTACTAGTCTTGACTATATTCCAAGTATCATAAAGGGACAGGTATCATAAAGGGATAGGCTGCGCAATATGTATATTCTTGAGGCTGTTTGGAATTCACTATAATTTGTTGTAGTCAATCTATAAAACTTGTGTTAATCTAGATAAGCCGACGCGGGGTAGAGCAGTCTGGTAGCTCGTCGGGCTCATAACCCGAAGGTCGATGGTTCAAATCCATCCCCCGCCATTTATAGACAAACTTCAAAAAGCGAGTATGAATTCATACTCGCTTTTTAGTTTAGCTAAAACATAGAAGGAAGAAGATTGCAGTTCCTCTTTAGGAAGCGGTAACACTTCTAAATAGGTAGCCCAATACTAGGCCAATTAAGAGCGCCCATATTTGACCCGTCTTTACGAAATTGTTCCACCCTTTAGTCATATCAGAAACTACATCCTGCTTAAACTCTCCGCCTTTTTGAGCTTGCGCCAACAAGTAATCCCAATCCAGATCGAGATATCCAATGTGTATGTGGCCTGGATGCATGGTAGCAATATCCATACTGCTGAAGCTGTTGGCAAGGTCAAGTGCGATACTATGAGCTATTTCAATCATGTTTTCAACTTAGTTAGATTGGAGATTGGTTCTTTTTTTGCTTTTGCAGAGTCTAGTTGAGTTTCCTCTGCTTTAGTTTGGGGCTGCATTTCCATAACGATTAATGTGATGTCATCACTATAACTACGCCCATTACCAACAAAGTTTTGCACTTGCTCGAAAATGTAGTCGAGTATAGACTGAGAACGACTGATAACAGGTGATTTTGGTATGCAGTTTTTACATGCCCATTTTAATGCCTGATACAAGTTTTCCTCATCAAAGCGATCTCCCATCGGATTAGCCGCTTCGGTAATGCCATCCGTATAATAAAGGACAATATCCCCCGGTTGAAGCTTTACTTCAGCTTCTTCATATTCTGCCCCCGACTCTAACCCAATTATTGCACCCATAGTATCAAGCGCGTGAATCGTGTTGGACTGCGATCGCCACCACAGGGCAGGGGTATGGGCGGCGTTACTAAAGGATAAAATCTTGGTCTTAGGATCGAACTCCGAATAAAACATGGTGACGAAACGGTGCGATCGCTCCAGGTCATCATACATAATTTCATTGAGATGTTCTAAAATCTTGCCTGGGGTATGTCGGTTTAGCACTTCAGCCCGCAACATGCCACGAGTCATCGTCATAATTAGTCCTGCGGGCACGCCCTTACCCATAACATCGCCAATTACCATCCCCCAGCGTTCACCCTTATTAATGGGAATGAAGTCGTAGTAATCTCCGCCAACTCGATTAGCCGTGAGACACTTGGCTGCTACTTCTACCCCTTCAATTACAGGGCAATTGCGGGGTAGTAATTGATGCTGAATTTCGGCTCCAATCTCTAGCTCTCTGTCCTGCCGTTCTTTTTTTAGCAATTCAGCAGTTAGGGTATTATTCTCAATGCCAACCGCAGCCTGATCTGCTACCAAACGCATCAACTTTTGACGCGGCTCATTCCAGACATAATCAGGATCGTGACTAAATACGTATAGGCGCCCTCGCACTGCATTTTTGACCAGCACAGATGTACCAAACAGCTTTATATCTGAGCCGAGGTAGCTACGTACCATGTCATCTACAGCAGTGTTAGAACCTGAGATCACCTGTTGAATCGCCCGCTCGATCGCCGAACGAACCTGACGACCCTTCATCCCATTTGAGCTATTGTCAGGACAGTGTAGTGATTCTAGTCGCATCTGCCCGCTGGCTTTAAATAAGATTAGCGCTCCGCCATCGGTATCTGTGACGCGACTAGCAATTAATGGAATTAGCTCTAAAAATTGATTGAGATTTGTAAAACTTCTGAGCGCAAAACCCAGGAAGCTTAGCAGCTCTTGAATCTTAGTCTGTTCTCGACTCAGCCGCGCCACTAATTCTTTGAGATCGTCAATCACCAAAATTGTGGAACCAGTTTCTGGTCCTTTGGTATCTGTAGCTCTGCGGCGTGCGGGTGATATAGACATAGAAGAAACTAACTAATCACTAACTGCTTTTATTAACTTCAACTGCTTAAAAGTGCCTCGACAAACTCATAGCTGGAAAATGGTCTCAGATCTTCAATCCCTTCTCCTGCCCCAATAAAGCGAATGGGAAGACCAAGCTGTTGGACAACTGCTAGTGCAACTCCTCCTTTGGCTGTACCGTCTAACTTAGTTAGAACTACGCCACTAACGCCTGCTGCTTGGGCAAAAACTTCTGCTTGGCGCAGGCCGTTTTGTCCCAATGTTGCATCTAAGACTAGCAGGGACTCTACAGTAGCACCAGATGCTTTTTTGTCAACAATACGGCGAATTTTGTGGAGTTCGTCCATTAGATTCTTTTTGTTTTGTAGCCTGCCAGCGGTATCAACTAAAAGAAGTTCGGTACCTCTCGCTTGCGCAGCAATAATAGCATCAAATACCACGGATGCAGGATCGGTATTTTGGCCAATATTAGCAATCACTTCTACCTGGGCGCGATCGCCCCAGACCTTGACTTGCTGGACGGCTGCCGCCCTAAATGTATCTGCGGCGGCAATCAGGGTTCTGTAGCCAGACTTTTGGGCGATATGAGCAATTTTACCGATGGTGGTAGTTTTGCCAGCTCCATTCACGCCTGTGATCAACCAAATATTGAGCTGGTTCTTTTCAGGTCCAAATGACAAGTTGAATTTTTGGTCGCCGCGATCTTGAAGGGGAGCATCAAGCATCTGACGCAAAATTTCTTTGAGGAAGGCAATTCCAGCTTCGGGAGGTACAACTTCTGTTTTCAACTTATTCTGTAGGGCTTCCACAATGCGATCTGTGGCTGCTACTCCCACATCTGCTTGTAGGAGCAGAGCCTCAATTTCATCAACAGCATCACCATTGAGCGGCCCCTGCCCCACCAATGATTTTAGTTGGTTGACCAGACTCAATCTCGTCTTATCGAGACCTTGGCGTAACTGCTTTAGCCAGGTAATTTCCTCGATCGAAATATCTTCTGGCTTTCGTCCTTGGGCTGCTAGCACTTCAGAAGACCAGAGAAATCCTTCATCGAAGGCGATCGCTGAATCCATTTCCACAGTTGTCGATGTCGCCTCTAAGGGCTTGAAAGTTTTGATCGGCTTGGGGGGAGGGGCAATTTCTGGTTCAGCGATCGCGCTGGCGGCAAGTGCATCCATTCGGGCCTGGCGATCGCTGGCTGATTGCGCCCAAAAAGGTAAAGCTTCTGACAGCTCTGATTCTGGGATTACGGGCAATACTTCAGGCTCTGTTGAGGCAAGCAGCAAAGTTTCTGGGACTGCGACTTCCTTCTCAGATTCCGCTGATACTTCAGCGACTGTTTCAGGTGCAGGTGGAGTCGTGGTCGCAGTTTCAGCTATTGGTTCGATGGGATCGGCAATCACATCGGCTTTAGCAACGGGAGCCTGTTGCTTCTGAATGTTGGCATAGGCAGTTTTAGCCCAGTCGAGCAATTCTTGAGATTGGGCTGTTCTGGCTTCTGACTCAGCACTTTCAACTTTTGCCTCAGCAGGAGTCTCCGCAGGCGTTTCCGAAGAAGAAGCTTCTCGAGCTTCTTGCGGGTTTTCTTCGTCGTATTCTCGCCGGAACCAGTTAAAAACCATGCTTTGTATTGCCTATCTCGTCGCTAAATCAAATTAGTTTATGACAAACTTATGCCTGAATGGTAGATAGTTTATGCCTTTTCAATACCATACGCTACCCAGAATCATTAAGTTTGTGACACAGATATCTAGCCCTATTCGATCTGGAGCGCTGAGTTTGAGTACTTCTTAGACTACTTGACAACTCATACTCGTTATGAATATGATTTATTCAGCAAATCAACTCTAAGTATTGGGTTAAGTAGTTGTCAATGCTGCATAACTAACCACTTGCTTTTAGACTGGAGAAAGTAAGTCGGGCATAGGTTTATTCAGTAAAATTAATTGAATTTTAGGAGAAGCCCCAATGGGTAAAGATAAAGCTAAAGGGACCTTGGAGATTAATCTGGGGATCGATGAGAAAGACAGAAAAGAGATTGCGGAGGGGTTATCTCGTTTATTAGCAGATACTTATACGTTGTACCTTAAGACCCACAACTTCCACTGGAACGTCACTGGGCCAATGTTTAATACTTTGCACCTCATGTTTGAAGGGCAATATACCGAACTAGCTCTTGCCGTCGATTTAATTGCCGAACGGATCAGATCGCTTGGGTTCCCTGCACCTGGCACCTACTCGGCCTACGCTAAGCTGGCTTCGATCGCAGAAACTGAGGGCGTACCTAATGCGGAGGATATGATTCGTCTTTTAGTAGAAGGGCAAGAAGCGGTGGTACGAACAGCCCGTTCTATTTTCCCAATCGTCGATAAAGTTAGCGACGAGCCAAGTGCCGATCTATTGACGCAAAGAATGCAAGTCCACGAAAAAACAGCCTGGATGTTGCGCAGCTTACTTCAATAACAAACTCACCTTACGTAGAACTAAAAGAAGATCTATAGTTGAAGGGGGTTGGGGCATAGCCCCAATTGAGGATACAGTCCTCAAACTCACCACATAATTCTTTCTTGAAATCATTCCACGTAACATCAGTAACTAATATAGCGATCGCTAATTAGGTGGTTGAAGGGGTGGAGGGTTAGAACCCCTCCGTGGGGGCACTGCCCCCACACCCCCAATTAAAATCTGTCAATACGATCTAGGCGCTGGCTATAACCGAAAAGCGATCGCGTTCTTGGTAATTTGCGATCGCTTTTCAGTTTTATTTTGACTCAACAACTAAACTTAAGAATCAGTTTTGGAGTCAGTTTTAGCAGTAGCATCATCTCTAATCCTTTTCCTGCGGCTGCGATCGCGATCGACTGGAGATTTCTTATGCTTAGAAGAGAAGGTGCGGGCTTTGAGAATGGAAGCGGCAAGGAACGTATAGGATAATATCCCGACAAACACTAACAGCCAGAAGCTTTGATCGACATTGCCAATCGTGCCAAAGGCATTCCAGAGGGCATGCAAAAGGGACGCGCTGAAATATCCAACAGCGAGAATTTGCCACCGCTTGGATGGTTTAAGCACGCTTAGACCGATGAAATATCCAAGATAGCCGCTGTAGGCCATATGACCTGCGACAGACCCCAACACTCGCGGGATCAGTAGTTGTAGGGCAGCCTCCCCACCAGATTGCTGTGTTACCAGCGGGACGTATTGTCCCAAGGTCTCTAACAACGTAAACCCAACGGCGGAAGCTGTACCGAGCAGAATACCGTCCAGTGGTTCGAATACACCGATGCAATCGCGCCAGGGATGCTTTAGTCTCATGCCAATTTGCCATGCTGCCAGCACCGGTAGAGCTTTTAGTAACTCTTCCATTAAACCCGCACCAAAGAACGTGCCGATCAATACGCTAAAAAAATTGGTCTGCCCCTCTGCAATTCTTCCAGGTAGCACCTGTCGAAAGAACCAGATGAACATATTTAAAATTGGACTGCGTAAAATCAAGATTGTCGCAAACATACTGCCAAGCAGAACCCACCAGGGTTTGGGTTTCTGGCAAAGTTGATAGACAAAGTAATAAGCCGCAGCAATGATATAAATCGATAACACCAGATTAAACTGGTTGCGGTTGCCGAAGGAAGCAAATAGCGCTACTACCGACACAATCGTGACAATGGCCGGAACGAGATAGGCTTTTTGGATTAAATCCCCACCCGTAGAAATAATCGGGACTAATTGCGTCAGGGTAAGACCAGTAGGTAGTGGGCTATCTAAACGCGATTCGAGGCGTGTAGCCGAATTATGTTCTTCTAGATCGAACTCAAATATTGGTCCTTTTTGGCTAAGTGTGATGCGATCGCCTTTTTGGAGAACCTGACATCCAGATAATCTTTGCCCGTTAATAAATGTACCGTTCGCACTATCAAGATCGCAAATTTCCCAACGACAGATGTCAAAGTTAAAATTGGCTCTGATCTCAGCATGGCGCCTAGACACAGCACCGTATTGCTCCGGATCGAGTACAATATCGCATCGAGGATCGCGGCCAATAACGATAACGCGATCGTCAGAGAGAGTGATTTCTTCCTGTGTGGTGCCAGTTATGGGAGATATCTGGATGAGGAAGCCTTGAGTCGAACTGGTAGTCATATAAAAAACTCTTCTGCCGATCAGCAAGAAGAGCGTAATGCTTACATGAATTTTAACCTTTAATCTTAGAGGGACTAGACTGCTTCTAAGTCTTTCTCACCTGTCCTGATACGGTAGATTCGCTCTACAGGGCTGACAAAGATTTTGCCATCACCGATCTCGCCGGTGCGAGCAGCAGATATCACCTTTTCCACCACCATTTCTACTTGATCGTCCTCTACAACAATTTCTACTTTAAGCTTCTGTAAAAATTCAACTGTATATTCCGAACCACGATAGCGCTCTGTTTGACCCTTCTGACGACCAAAGCCTCGTACTTCCGATACCGTCATCCCAACTACTCCAGCATTCACCAGAGCAATTTTGACTTCATCAAGTTTGAAGGGACGAATAATTGCCTCAACCTTTTTCAAATTAACTCCTCCATCATTGCCATTTGAACCTTTTATTTATTTGTTTATGAGAATTGGTAATTCAAATTACTATTTGCAAAAAATAGTTTTTGTTCCGCATGAGCTAAAACTTTGTAGATAATATTATCCGATAATAGAGCTAATTGGTAATTTGTCAGTTTCTGGGTATTAGTTCTTATTCTTTGCAACTAACACTGATCGAACCGTAGCCGAATATCCATAATTTCTAGCCGTCTCTAGCCAATTTGCAGTTACATAGAACCATGTCAAATATGTTGTCAGCATACCGCGATTCCGCTTCTGAGCGAGCTCGCCTTGGTATTCCTCCACTACCGCTTGATGCCCAGCAAGCCTCTGCCCTCTGCGAGCTGCTAAAGCAGCCCCCAGAGGGCCAAGAAGAGTTTTTACTGGGACTACTGCGCGATCGCATTCCACCCGGAGTAGATCGTGCGGCCTATGTGAAGGCTGGCTTTTTAACCGCGATCGCTCAGAATAAAGTTCATTCCCCCTTAGTTTCACCTGTAATAGCGGTAGAACTGCTAGGCACAATGGTGGGGGGCTACAACGTGCAAACGCTGGTCGATCTGCTCTGCGATCTAAGCCTTGGTAGCGTTGCGGCGCAGGCGTTGAGTAAAACACTCCTGGTCTTTGATGCTTGGCATCAGGTTCTGGAACTAGCTGCGACCAATCACTACGCTAAGCAAGTAATTGATGCTTGGGCCTCAGCAGAATGGTTTACCAGCCGTTCACCTTTGGCTGAGACTATTACCGTAACTGTATTTAAAGTGCCTGGTGAAACCAACACTGACGATCTCTCACCCGCATCGCAAGCTTTCTCACGCCCTGATATTCCCCTCCATGCGCTGAGCATGTTGGAGTCAAAGATGCCCGGCTCGCTCGATACTATTCAACAACTCAAGCAAAACGGTTATCCCCTTGCCTATGTTGGCGATGTGGTCGGTACAGGATCATCTCGTAAATCCGCAATTAACTCGGTGCTATGGCACATTGGCCAGGATATTCCTTACATACCCAATAAGCGATCGGGCGGAGTAATTCTTGGTAGTGCGATCGCGCCGATCTTTTTCAATACCGCTGAAGATTCTGGTGCTTTGCCGATCCAGTGCGACGTTAGCAAACTGGAAACTGGAATGGTAATTACCATTCACACTCGCGAAGGCAAAATTACCAATCATGCTACGGGTGAAACGCTCGCAACATTCGCCCTCGCGCCAACCACGATCGCCGATGAAGTGCAAGCAGGCGGTCGCATCCCCTTGATTATCGGACGCGGATTAACTGATAAAGTGCGCCATGCCCTGGGACTAAGCGTTAGCGAACTATTTAACCGCCCCCAAGATCCTGCTGATACGGGTAAAGGCTTTACGTTGGCTCAGAAAATGGTAGGTAAAGCCTGCGGACTAGCAGGTGTGCGTCCTGGCACCGCCTGTGAACCGATGATGACGACCGTTGGCTCGCAAGATACCACAGGACCCATGACCCGCGATGAATTGCAGGAGCTAGCCTGTTTGGGCTTTAGTGCCGACCTGGTGATGCAGAGCTTTTGCCACACCGCTGCCTATCCCAAACCAACTGACATAAAGACGCATCACGAATTGCCTGACTTTTTCTCAACGCGGGGTGGTGTCGCCTTGCATGTCGGTGACGGCATTATTCACTCCTGGCTGAATCGCATGTTAATGCCAGATACAGTTGGAACTGGCGGCGACTCGCATACACGTTTCCCCTTGGGTATTTCCTTCCCCGCTGGTTCCGGTTTAGTAGCTTTTGCCTCGGCTCTGGGCGTGATGCCGCTCAATATGCCGGAATCAGTTCTGGTGCGCTTCAAGGGTGAGTTGCAACCAGGAGTTACCTTACGGGATGTTGTCAATGCCATCCCCTATGTGGCGATCCAAAAGGGACTGCTTACAGTTGAGAAGCAAAACAAAAAAAATATCTTCTCTGGGCGGATCTTGGAAATTGAGGGTTTGCCAGACTTGAAAGTAGAGCAGGCATTTGAACTGACCGATGCCTCTGCCGAGCGCTCCTGTTCTGGCTGCACCATTAAGCTCAGCACCGAGACAGTTTCTGAGTACTTGCGATCCAATGTTGCCCTGCTCAGAAACATGGTGGCGCGAGGCTATCAAGATGCTCGTTCGATTATGCGGCGGGTCGCCAAGATGGAGGAGTGGTTAGCCAATCCCATCCTCATGGCAGCTGATGCTGACGCGGAATATGCTGAAATCATCGAGATCGATCTTAATGAAATTAAAGAACCAATCGTGGCGGCTCCTAACGATCCCGATAACGTGAAGTTGCTGTCTGAGGTCGCAGGCGATCGCATCGATGAGGTATTTATTGGTTCCTGCATGACCAATATCGGTCACTACCGCGCCGCTGCGAAAGTGCTGGAGAAAGAACCCCCCGTCAAAGTGCGTCTATGGGTGTGCCCACCGACACGGATGGACGAGCATCAGCTTAAGGAAGAAGGAGTCTACAGTGTGTTTGGCCAAGCAGGAGCCAGAACTGAGATGCCTGGTTGCAGCCTCTGCATGGGCAATCAGGCACGTGTGGGCGATGGCACGACGGTATTTTCCACTTCTACCCGTAACTTCAACAACCGAATGGGCAAAGATGCGCGGGTATATCTTGGTTCTGCGGAGCTATCAGCAGTCTGTTCGCTGTTAGGACGCATTCCCACAATCCAGGAATATATGGATATTGTGACAAATAAGATCGATCCTTTTGCTAGCGACCTATATCGCTATCTCAATTTCGATCAAGTGGAGGGTTTTGCTGATGAAGGTAGGATCGTATCTTTGTCAGAAATGCCCCGCATTGAGGACATTTTAGGAATGCCCACTGCCACTAGTCGGTGATTAAAAAAGCCTCACAGATTATGCTTGCCAAAGCAGTCAGTTGCCAGCATTTAACTTTGAGCATCGGCTTTTACCAAGATGTTGGTACTGATTGCAAAATTGCGCGAATATATATTCAGCAATGCAGTAAGCACTCATAAACTTAAATTTTGGATGCAGAGTTTAGTAATTTTAGGACGTGTCTCATGTTCAGTACTTCGATCGCTATCAAAACAGACGAATTAGCTATTGCCGCCAAGAAGTTGCTAGCTCGCTATATTTCAGGGGAAAGAAATTTTTCAGGCGAAAATTTCCAGGGCATCAGACTCAGGAGTGCTGACCTTAGAGGTACTAACCTCAGCAACGTTAACCTTAGTTTTGCCAATTTGCGCGGCTGCAATTTTAGAGTTGCGAATATGACTAAGGCCAATATGAATGGTGCATATTTGATCGACGCAAACATGAGTAATGCCGACCTTAGAGGCATCTCAATTACAGGTGCTAATTTGAGTAATGCCGATATGTGGGACGCAGATTTAAGTGGCGCTAACCTAAGTGGCTCTAATCTGTTTCGAGCCAACTTAGGGATGGCTGACTTTAGTAATGCCAACTTCAGCAATACTGTACTAACCGATGCCAGCTTCAATAAGACGAATGTAAGAAGCGCTAACTTTAGCAATGCCGATCTAATGGATGCCAACTTGAGCGATGCCGTAAATCTCACACTCGAGCAGGTCAAAACAGCCAGAAACTGGGAGTATGCGGCATATAGCAAGGATTTCCGCAAGAAACTAGGTCTGCCCGATCCGATCTAATCCATACCTAAGGATTGTTCGGCTCAACTTGGTCTACAACATAAACATACGACCATCAGGCGTAATGGCATCACGGGATGCCACAAAATCCCTAAGATTGCTATCCGATTCTAGGCGACCATCCACCATATTTATGACGCGATCGGCAACATCAAGAATGCGGTTATCGTGCGTCACCATTAGGATGGTTAAGCCTTCTTCTTTAGCGAATTTCTGCATCAGGGTGACTACATCTCGGCCCGATTTTTTATCTAATGCGGCGGTTGGCTCATCTGCGAGGATAAGCTGCGGCTTATTTACCAGGGCACGGGCGATCGCTACTCTTTGTTTTTGCCCACCCGAGAGTGCCTTGGGCTTATAGTCAACGCGATCGGCCAGACCCAGTTGTCCTAAAATGTGGGCTGCTTTTCCCCTCGGACTTTGGTCGGAGCGTAACAGATCGACTGACATTTGGACGTTCTGCCTAGCAGTCAACGAACCAAATAAATTATGTGCCTGGAAGATAAAGCCAATATTTTTGCGCACTTCAACCAGTTGATTTTTACGCAACCCAATAATTTCTTGTCCTAAAACTTTGAGACTACCTTCTTTGGCACTGCGCAATGCTCCAATCAGGGTCAGCAATGTTGTTTTGCCCGAACCAGATGGCCCAGTCATGATTGCAATTTGTCCAGGATAAAGCTCCAAATTAATATCAAAGAGCGTCTGCTTGCGTAGATCTCCCTCCCCATAAAAGAAATCAAGGTTGCGAATTTGGACGGAAGGCTTGGTTATGGGACTTGTCTGAGTCGGGCGCTGTTCTAACGAAATGGATTCCATACTTCCTCAACCTAATAGCTTTATCGGGCAACACGTAATTAACCTGGGGTAATCGATTTATGGGAGAGCTAACCTAATCAGCAGAATTTATCAAGATTTGTCAAGTAAATGCTGATTTATATTAGTTACGTGCAAGCACTTATTTCAAGCGGCTAACGGGTGACTAATGACTAATATCTCTAATTATGACGCAGTAAAAAGATATTTTGCTATGTGGTTACAGATGGGCAAGAAAGTTTTTATTGAAAACCAGAATAAGCTTTTGGGTATGAATTGCGTTGTTAGAGGTGAGTCATACACCAATGAATTCGAGCAGCTTTGGTCTGAGATATCCGATCCTAGATTGGGGGATGTTTATCTTGAAGGTACGGATGAAAGCGTGCAAGAATTGCTTTCACCAAAGTGGGAGGTGATTGCCTGTGCGCGTTGTGCAATGCCAGTGCCCGTTGGAATGGGACCGCAAGTAGCTCAGGTCTGTCCCTGTGATGACCTAGGGGTTTCCCCGAACCTGGAGGCGATCGCGCCGAGAGAGCCAGTGATTACAGCTAAGCATTTGAGTAGCATTATGAGCAGACTGCAGCAGGGAGCTTCAAGCGATCGCTAAACCATTTGGTTGCGGCTTATGAATGCAAACGGTAATAATCGACTGAAAATCAGGAATATTAACGAGCGCCTTGATATGCAACAGGGTCAAATACGAGTTCCTTTAGAATGTTTCTTGAGTGGGACATAGCGCC
>JANMRU010000401.1:0-4175 GCA_031388585.1 Pseudanabaena sp. SOY_30_concoct_251
ACCTAATTGGCGACAGCTATATCTCAAAATAATCAAAACCCTATCAATAATCTATCGCGATCGCACTCTAATTGCTGATAAGTTTTCTAACTAGTTACAGACAATCGGTTAGACGCAAAGATGATCGGTGTTTACTGAAGCGCTAGCCTTTAGATCTCGTTTAGGATTGCTACAACATTACAACGTACCAGACTCTATTTGTTCTAAATAGTTACAACTCTGGTGGCTTGGTACGATGTTCTCTATTCCACATTTTTTGCCATACTAAACCCAGTGGTTGACAGTGTTCTGGCTCTACGGCCAGCGCACTGTGCAGAAGCAATCCATTACGGCAAAATTTAGGATTTAAGCTAAGTTTAAACTAATTTGGTTGTGGTTGGGCAGCCCTCCCGTCATTGGTACTATTTCTCCATTAATATATTCGTTGCGAATATCTGAAACTACTTCTAGTTCCAGATATTCCTGGGGCGAATAATATCTCTTTTCTAGTGCTTGCATGGTTTTGGCAATCATAGTTGAAAGAAATGAGAAGAAGAAACTAGCTACCGCCAATGCGGGCGACATCACGGGCATTCTCTTCAAATGCAGCACTGAGCGCATCGTCACCACTCAATCCAGAAGCCAGCGCATTTTTGATTGCTTGTAGGACTCGCTTATAGTCCTTGGGCATGACCTTCACAAACTTCGGCACCATCTGCTCCCATTGGGCAATTACCTTAAGAGCCTTTTGGCTCTCAGTATATTTGGCGTGTTTCTCGATCGCCTCGTAAAGTTCACGCATCTCTTCAGGATCTTCGAGGGTTTCGAGTCCGACCATCTGTGTGTTGCAGCGCGAAGCAAAATCACCCTGCTCGTCGAGAATGTAGGCCACGCCACCACTCATGCCTGCCGCAAAGTTGCGCCCAGTGGTTCCCAAAACCACAACCTTGCCACCCGTCATGTATTCGCAGCCATGATCGCCGATCGCTTCAACCACCGCAGTCACGCCAGAGTTACGCACGCAGAACCGCTCGCCCGCAATGCCTCGAATGTAGACTTCGCCGCTAGTAGCACCGTAAAGCGCCACATTCCCAGCAATGATGTTATCCTCAGCCACAAAAGTGGAAGCGGCGGGTGGATAGAGAATAATCTTGCCACCACTCAGCCCTTTGCCAAGGTAGTCGTTGGCATCGCCTTCCAATTCCAGCGTTACGCCTTTGGGGACAAATGCGCCAAAACTCTGACCAGCGCTGCCATGAAAGTGCAGGTGGACAGTATCTTCCGGTAATCCATCCCAATGACGCTTAGTGATTTCGTTGCCGAGAATAGTGCCGACAGCGCGATTGACATTCTTGATCGGCAGCGTTGCTTTAACAGATTCACCCTGCTCGATCGCATCCTTACATAAATCAAGCAACATGGTCATATCTAGTGATTTCTCTAGCCCATGATCCTGGGGGATTTGGCAGTAGCGACCCACTTCTGGCTCCATTTTTGGCTGATAGAGAATTTTGGAAAGGTCGATGTTTTTGGCTTTCCAGTGCGCGATCGCCTGCTTAGCTTCCAACATATCAGTGCGTCCTACCATCTCATTCAAAGTACGGAAACCTAGTTGTGCCATGATCTCCCGGACTTCTTGCGCGATGAATTTCATGAAATTCACCGTATGTTCTGGGTCGCCAATGAAACTCTCACGCAGGAGGGGATTTTGGGTGGCAATACCAGCGGGACAGGTATTCAGGTGACAGACACGCATCATGATGCAGCCAAGTGTGACCAGAGGTGCAGTGGAAAAACCAAATTCTTCAGCTCCCAATAGAGCCGCGATCGCCACATCACGTCCGGTTTTGAGCTGACCATCGGTTTCCACCACAATGCGACTACGCAGATTATTTAGCACCAGCGTTTGATGGGTTTCCGCCAGACCCAGTTCCCACGGTAGTCCTGCGTGCTTAATCGATGTCTGTGGTGATGCGCCCGTACCGCCATCAAAGCCGGATACCAATACAACATCGGCGTGAGCTTTGGCGACTCCAGCCGCGATCGTCCCCACTCCAACTTCAGACACCAGTTTTACGTTAATGCGGGCATCACGATTCGCATTTTTGAGATCATGGATTAACTCAGCTAAATCTTCAATTGAGTAGATATCGTGGTGAGGTGGTGGAGAGATTAGTCCCACTCCTGGTGTGGAATGACGTACCTTGGCAATCCACGGGTACACCTTCTTGCCAGGTAGTTGACCACCTTCACCTGGTTTTGCACCCTGCGCCATCTTGATCTGGATTTCCCTTGCTTGGGATAGATATAAACTCGTCACACCAAAGCGTCCAGAGGCCACCTGTTTGATCGCACTATTCTTGGAGTCACCGCGATCGTTCGTCCAGGTGTAGCGTTCAGGATCTTCGCCACCTTCACCTGTGTTAGATTTGCCACCGATGCGATTCATGGCGATCGCCAGAGCTTCGTGTGCTTCCTTGGAGATCGAGCCATAGCTCATCGCACCAGTCTTAAAGCGCTTTAAAATTGATTCAATTGGTTCGACTTGATCGATTGGGATTGATTGACAGGACTTGAACTCTAATAATCCCCGCAGGGTGAAATGTTTCTTGTCTTGCTGATTGACCAGGGCAGCATATTGCTGATAAAGGTTGTATTCGCCTTTGCGGACGGCTTGTTGTAGCAGGTGAATGGTTTCAGGACTGAATAGGTGCGCCTCACCATCTTTGCGCCACTGATAGTCTCCACCAACATCAAGTGTGTGAGCGTTAGCAGGGCGATCGGGGAAGGCTCGATCGTGCCGCGTAATTGCTTCTTGGGCGATCGCTTCTACACCTGCACCCTCAATCCGCGTTGCAGTCCAGGTAAAGTATTTATCGACGATGGACTGGTTTAGCCCGATCGCTTCAAAAATCTGCGCGCCGCGATAGCTCTGGATCGTTGAGATGCCAATCTTTGAGGCGACTTTGACTACTCCTTTAGTCCCAGCTTTGATGAAGTTTTTCACGGCGGATTTAGGATCGATATCCAGTAATAATCCTTGTGAAATCATATCTTCCATCGTCTCAAATGCCAGATAGGGATTGATTGCCCCACAGCCGTAGCCAATCAGAGTGGCGAGATGATGCACTTCGCGCGGTTCACCTGACTCCAGCACGAGTCCAACCTGTGTGCGCGTACCTTGGCGGATTAAATGGTGATGCAAACCAGCAACGGCTAGCAGGGCAGGAATTGGGGCGTTTTCTGCGTTGACACCGCGATCGCTCAGGATGACTATGCTCACACCGTCAGCGATCGCCCGATCCGCTTGGTTGTAAATTTCCTCCATTGCCGATTCCATTCCATTCACACCTTCTTTCGGATTAAATAGAATTGGAATCGTCACCGACTGGAAGCTACCCTCACTAATCTGCTGTAACTTAGCCAGTTCGTCGTTACTAAGGATTGGCGATTTTAGCTCGATCAGATGGCAACTTTCGGGCTGTGGCTTGAGCAAATTCCGCTCTGAACCGATCGTGGTGGTAGCTGAGGTGATAATCTCCTCGCGAATCGAATCGATTGGAGGATTAGTAACCTGGGCAAAAAGCTGTTGAAAGTAATCATAAAGAAGTTTAGGGCGATCTGAAAGCACGGCAAGAGGAGTATCTGTTCCCATCGAACCAACTGCTTCTACCCCATCACGCGCCATCGGCGTTAGTAGCAACCGAAGTTCTTCAAAAGTATATCCAAAACTCATCTGTCGTTGCAGCAAAGAGACAGATTTCTCCTCTTCTGTCTTCCCTCTTCCGTCTTTCGATGGAAGTTGCTCTAGTTTAACCAGATGTTGGCCGAGCCACTGACGATAGGGTTGTTGGCTAGAGATATCACTTTTGATTTCCTCATCGGTGACGATGCGACCTTCTTCCATATTAACGAGAAACATCCGCCCCGGCTCTAAGCGTCCCTTCAAAGCTACCCGTTCGGGTTCGATTGGCAATACACCAGCTTCGGACGCCATAATTACAAGATCATCTTTCGTGACGTAATAACGCGATGGTCGCAGCCCGTTGCGATCTAGCACTGCACCAATTGACGTGCCATCCGTGAAAGCGATCGAGGCGGGGCCATCCCAAGGTTCCATCAAGCAGGAATGGTACTGATAAAATGCTTTTTTCTCATCGCTCATCGACTCATGCGCCGTCCAAGGTTCTGGCACC
>JANMRU010000097.1:0-5936 GCA_031388585.1 Pseudanabaena sp. SOY_30_concoct_251
GCCTGCAAATCCCAATGCATTGACAGAGATTGACTCAAAACTTTCTCGCGATCGCGCCACAAGCAACATCCATTCCCGCGTTGCCAGCAAATTATAGGCACCAGATTGTATGTTACTGCTAATACTCTTTGTATCTGGTAAACCGATCGCCTTAAGCAGTCTGTAATAACATGTCAGCTTAGCCTCAGCAGCTTGTAAGGGCGAATTGTCTTCCGCAAAATCTAGTCGCGCCAAAGCATGGACGAAAGGCAAGCTTGCTATTGTTCCAATCGAGTCTTGGAATATGGCGGATGTCAGTAATGGTGCAATTGGGATTGGGATGTCTGCTGAGATGCAAGGCAGTGGGACGATCTGGAGGTGCTTATGCCGCTGACTGGCACCAGCAATCTTGCCAGCATTGTAGAATATCAGTCCATCGAATTCAGATAGACAAGTCCACATCGCCACAAAATCCTGTAAGGTAAGCCAGGTATCCTGCGCCTCAAATGCCCGTGTGACGATCAAGACGTGACGCTCGACAACATTAAACTTATTTAAGATACAGACATGAGTATCAGAAATATCTGCCACGAACAAGTCTTTTTCGTAGGGTAAAAAGGGATTAAATGTGCGATCGCCTGAAGAAGTTTGTTCATCGAGTTTTTTCAAAGCTTTTTCTTTTCGGATCAAGTTAGACAAGATCCGCACCAGAAAACGCACGCCGCCCTGCTCTACAAACTCATGTTCTGTTGGTATTGATAGCAATGCGCCGCACTCAAGCGCGAGATCGCTACGTTCCACAATACTTCTCCACAATGTGCCTGGCTTCAGCAACAGTTTCTCTTTTGGACTACCCCCAAATTATACCAATAGAGAAACTGCTACCTTTCTGGCTGGCTACTTGCCAGAACGCTGCGATCGCAATTGCTCGAACTTGCTGCGTTGTTCGGGAGTCAGAATCGCTGAAATTTGTTCCTGGGATTTCTTGCGAATGCTCTTAATCTGTTGCTTCTGCGTATCAGTTAGATTGAGTGACCTCATCACACCTTTGCGATCGCCAGATTGACCTGCGGCTTCGAGTTTAGTCCGCTGTTCGTCCGTGAAAATGCTTTGGACTTCCTGGCGTGTTTTTTCGCGAATGCTCTTAATCTGTTGCTTCTGTGAATCAGTTAAGCTTAGCTCCTTCCATATTTTCCCTCCCTGATTTTTGCGCACCAAGCTTGGTGAGTTGGTCGGTGAGTTAGTTGGTGAGTTAGGCGAAGTATTTTGTGCAGATATAAAGCCAGGAACTGCTATGCCAGCAACGAGCGCAGAAATAGCGGCGATCGCGAAACCATATTTGAGATTGTTAAACACTAAATATTCCCCTTGTGATTATGCATGAAACTCTGTACGTTAGTTTAGACAGGAGAGATTACTAAATGGTTCAATGCTGCGAAAAACAATTTCCTTCTATCTAGAAGATATAGAAACAACCGTGGGTAGAGGAATTAACCTAACCATAGGCATTTTAGTATTGATTTCCTCAGGGATTTTTGTTGCTCAAACTTACCCTATTTCCGAGACAACCCGAACTAACCTTAATCTCTTAGATAACGGAATTCTACTTATCTTTGCGATTGAATACATGTTGCGTTTTTGGTGTGCTGACAACAAACGCGATTACTTCTTTAGCGTCTATTCGATCGTTGACTTAATTGCGATCGTGCCATTTTTTGCGACTGCTTCCGACACTAGTTTTCTGAGACTATTGCGCTGGTTTAGATTTCTCCGTCTCATTCGCTTGCTAGGCAACAAAACGCTCTTAGGAAGGCTCAGTAATGAAGATAGTATCGTTTTTGTGCGAATTATCTTTACGCTACTCGCGATTGTTTTTATCTTCTCAGGACTAATCTACCAGGTCGAGCACCCAGTCAATCCCACAAGCTTTAGAACATTTCTCGATGCGTTTTATTTTTCCATTTTCACAATGACGACTGTCGGTTATGGGGATGTCACACCTTCATCAGAATCAGGCCGTCTGCTCACAGTAGTAATGGTATTGACAGGGATCGCCCTAATTCCAGTGCAACTAGGCGATTTATTTAAACGCCTGGTAAAAACTGCCAATCATGTGGACGCACCTTGCTCGCAATGTGGTTTGTCAATGCACGATCCTGATGCTAAATTCTGCAAGAACTGCGGTTCGGCATTAATCGTTGTCAACAAAACCACAAGTTAGTTCGCCATTCGCAGATCCCTCTGCTTCCACTAGACAAGCAATCCCATCCTTTTCGCTGAGCATAACGATATGATTAATGCTTGGAGTGGGAGCAATACTGACTAAAGTGTTTGCGGCAATGCGGACTTCTGATATTCCTGCTTGGATGGCACAGGCATTGCCAAATTCCTCTGGACAGATCGCTTCCGTTTTAGGTTGGTTATCTAAGTTCAAGATGGCCACAGCAGTTTGAGCCTTAGCGGGAGTAGCAAAACTTACCAAAGTAATTAGTAATAATGTAACGAAACTTCTTAACTTCATATCCTTAACTCCTCTCGATGAACTCCTAATCTGTAGCATTTTTACTGTCTTCATCTGCGAAATCAATTATGTGGCTTCACAGACGATCTACGCATCCTGCCACTAGCTCATGCGGGGGGGTGATTTCCCATCCCATCTGGTCTGTAGCAGCTCGATTAATAAACATCATCCGCTGATTTCACAACAAGGTCTGTGATCCAGATATGCTTCACATGCGATCGCGATCACACCTATGACTCTCAGAATCTGTATCATCCCTTAGGGCATAATTCATTAATACGCAGATCTTGGGTTTTCAAGAATTTATGAAATTAGGAATTGGTGTAGCGGCAATCGTGTTGGTTAGTACAAATTTTGTGGCGATCGCTCTAGCAGACAACCCGATGCACGTCCGAAGATTACTGACCACTAAAGAATGTCCTAGTTGTGATTTGTATGAAGCCAACCTCGGCCCCGTTAACCTGCGAGAAGCAAATTTGACCGGTGCCGATCTTTATCGTGCAAATCTAAGATTTGCCGACCTGAGGGACGCTAGACTGAATGGCGCAAATTTATATAAAGCGGATCTAAGAGGTGCCGATCTGTCTGGTGCGACTATTTTTGGAGCTGATTTGACTGAGGCAAATCTCTGTGGTGCGACTATGCCCGAAGGCAACAAGTCTACTCAGGGATGTCCAGAAACTATGCCCAAAAACAAATCTAAAAACCAGGCTGGAACCTAAAGCGACTAGACAGTGGCAGTTGCAGATCCCATCAAAAATAACAAGCTCATCCGAACCGCAACACCATTAGCAACTTGCTTTTCGATCAAGCTGAGGCGCGGATCGTCCATCAAATCTGAACTAATCTCAACACCGCGATTAACAGGGCCAGGATGCATTACCTGGACGTTGGGTGCGCACTTGCCTAGGCGATCGCGCGTAATCCCAAACTGAGCATGATATTCGCGCAGGCTAGGAATCAAAAACTGGCTCATGCGTTCGGTTTGCAACCGCAAAGTCATCACAAAGTCTGCATCTTCTAGAGCTGGGGCAAGACTATGGTGAACTGTAACGCCATAATTAGCAAATGCAGACGGCAAGAGGGTCGGTGGTGCGGCTAGATGTACGTTGGCACCATTGGTCACCAAACTCCAGAGATTAGAGCGCGCTACCCGAGAGTGCAAAATATCCCCCACGATCGCCACCTTCTTCCCCTTTATGTCTTGAGCGCTCGGTGCAACAGGATTGAGGTAAGAGCAAAGTGTAAATAAATCGAGTAGAGCTTGAGAAGGATGCTCGCGCTTGCCATCTCCAGCATTGAGCACAGCGACACGGCCACCAAGGCGATCCATATCGAGGGCAATCTGGTCAGGCACTCCCGCAGCCTGATGACGAATCACCATAATATCTGTCCCCATCGCTAGGAAGGTGCGGGCAGTATCAAGAATAGTTTCTCCCTTAGTGAGAGCAGAAGTACCGGGAGAGAAGTTAAGCGTGTCGGCTGAGAGCCGCTTCGCCGCCAGCTCAAAACTATTGCGCGTCCGTGTCGAAGACTCAAAGAATAGATTTGCTACAACTTTACCCTGGAGCGTAGGTACTTTCTTGTTACGCCTTGATAATACCTCGGTAAAACTCAGCGCCGTTTGCAGTACCAATTCGTAGTCAGAGACCGTAAAATCAGCCAGCGAAATAACGTGTCTGCGTTGCCAGGTTTGCTCGCTCATCTTACTGTTGTATGTTGCTTAACACCAATCCAGAAGGCATGGCGCCAATCGGGGCAGGGGTCATCATATCATTGGGCAGGAAGGCCCGAGAACTGACTAAAATCAGAGTAAATATGAAGACGGCAAAGATGATTAAGGGTGCGATGTATTGACGAAAAAAGGACATAACTTTAATTAGGAAGCTTGAGTGAAAAGTAAAAATGCGAAAGCAACTATCTAGACTAACTTAGCCTATGCGATGCCCTAATGACTTGTCTCTATATACAGAGCCATATCTTCGATGTACTTCTTAACATCATCTACTAACTGGCTGAGTTGCGCTTCCGTAATTAGGCGAATCCGATCGTCTCTAAGCGTAATGTTGACCTTAGCGGCAAAAGGCGTAGCATAGATATTAGGATTGCAAAAAATTTCCAGAAACACATCACCAGTATGCTGATACTCCATATTGGGTTGGCGAACTGGTTTTGGTTTCACACCATTCGCATCGGGTGTATTTTGGGAGGCCACTAGGCGCAAACTTTCCATAAGTTGATTGATTTGAGCTTTGAGTTCGCGAGCGGCGTCAGGTGAAAATGCGATCGCAACGGAACCTCCCGCTAAGTTGACAGTAAATTTAGGTGCTGGACGTGGCATAGGTATGAACTTATATTAAATGCACTTGCTATTCTAACTGGGTTTGACTATTCTAAATACAGGCACAAGAAAGGAACAAAAGGTTAAGGGCAGTGCCTCCTCCCTGAACCACTTACAGGCTAAACTCAGCTTGTCGTCTTTGTAGATGAACTATCTCGTTCTCTTAGTTCAATATAGTTTCTCTATTCAGTTAATCTTAATCTCTTGATAGTTGGAGATTTCTCTAGGTTATTTACTCAGTTACTGTCGGATTTCAGTCTACCGTTAATTTATCTTGTAAAGAGGTAGAAGTAGTAGCAAGAGCTTAACCCAGATAGGGCAAGTCAAGTGAATTGATGTATAAGTTGCCAAAGATTAATGGATACGAGTGAATTGTGTAGGAATAAGGACGGATAAACTGCTCAGGTTAATGAGAAATAAAGACAAGGAAGTAGATATACTGTGAGAGCAAATACAAACCTCTAGTAAGTAGTTAGTGATATATATTTTTACGTGAGTCTGGTAGCCTTCTACCAGACTCACTGAGTTTTGGGGAGAATTAATTGTTAGCAGCTAACTTGTTATTTTCTATCTTATTCAACAGTGCTTTATTACAAGGCAACTGGAAATCAAGACTTTGCGCTCATTACAGATTTTAGCTTTACTGAAAGCGGTTCCCTTTGGATGCATTCCGCCGCATTGAGTTAAAGTCAGTCATAAACTATCAGGTTGCCCCCGTTACCGTAACTTCATTCCCTAAAGGTTTAGGTATTTTTGACGGCAGTGATTTGATTGCACTCATCCAAAATTTCACTATTGCCGATGCTAGCAAGCTCAAAGGTATTTTCACACTTGTTTAGGCTTTTTAATGCTGTACTCACAACAAAAGCTATTCCCAGATTTTATGGCAGACGGCATCTCAACTTTATTTCTCATTGCTGTAATTTGAGAGGTGCCGATCTCAAAGGCTTAGACGGCGTTGCTGATTAAGAGGATGAATCAAACAGGGACAGGTACAGTCCAAAACCTAAGATAGTGAATTAACAATCGAATTGAGTGTTTCAGCATTTCCTCGGACTTGGAATAGCAAAGTGTTTTACGATGCAGTCTGGCTAG
>JANMRU010000099.1:0-1394 GCA_031388585.1 Pseudanabaena sp. SOY_30_concoct_251
CCTTGCTCTCAATCACCATCTCCTAGATCTATTTATTTCCAACTTAGACTTGAATCCTACTTTGATTAAAAATCATCCTAACTACCAAAAACTCTGTTCCTATGGCTCTTTAATTCCTTAATTTTGTCCGAAGTATTGATATATTTACAAGCGAAATTTCGCCATTGCAGGGAATTTTAGGGACACTGATATAACCACATTTTTTGTTTAGACTACAATCTTGGTTGATTTCGACATTAATGGGGAAAGAAGTTCCTGAGGGATCTTTTGCCATACCTGACCATTTTCCTAGGGGTATATTTGCCATCTTTGGTTGTTTCGGAGAATCTGTCGGAGCAGAAGAGGATAAACCTGGTGAGGGTTGCTTGTTCAATAGTGTAGTAGCTACAGTAACGATGCCACCAATTATTGCTACTGCAACAGCACTAATCGCAGTCCACGCTTCTTTGTTTAAACCTTGCTGTTTCCCAAATTCTTTTTCTGGCTCAGTCATGTAGTGCCTCTTACTTAACGCAGAGTTAAGATTGATTGATGCAAAGTGAAGCGAGTCAAGAGCTATAGCTTCACTCTCAGTGTCCAGCGGCGCGACGGATCGCTGTCGCAGTTGAATTGAAGGGCTGTCACATTATTTTCGGTGCTTCTTCCACCCGCAATAGTGAGACACTTGTTGGTTTGCACATTCCTAATCTGATAGACACCGGCACCGGTCACATCGGTTATCGTCCAACGGCGCGACGGGTCGCTGTCACAGTCAAATTGGAGAGCCTCGACGTTGTTTTGAGTACTTATTCCTCCTGCAATAGTGAGGCACTTGCCGGTTTGCACATTAATCAGCATCAACTCGTTGGCGAGGGGCGCAGCCAGTGAGGCAGAGATAGGGACGGCAGCTAGCAGCCCTGCCGCAAATAAGAAGCCAAACAGTCCAAATCGTTGGGTCAGTGACAAAATATCCATGATGATGTCTATCCTTTTGGTGGGGTGTCTCGAATACAGCAACATTCGTTCTGGGAAGACATCCCTTGATTAAACCTAGGAGTCTAAAAAATCCATGTAAGCCGTAGGTTGGGGAAAAAGTGGTCTATGAGAAATGAAACTTTCTCGTCCTAGATTTGCGGTCTAACGGTGAAGTTGTGCGGCGGGAGATAAGCTCGAATACCCACCGATAACCTCTGTTCCGTCCGCACCAACGCAGTGTTAGCTGGCTCGGACAGCGCACAAGCGCACAGACATTTGCTGGCTCAGTGACGTAAAATAGTGGGGATAGCGAGGAATTTAGCCATGAGTGTTGTTGTCCCTGACGAAATTTTAACCGTAACTCGCATGACTGAGGCAGAAATGCGTCAAGAAATCGCTGTCATGCTCTTTCAACGGGAAAAACTTACACTTGCTCAAGC
>JANMRU010000110.1:0-1307 GCA_031388585.1 Pseudanabaena sp. SOY_30_concoct_251
TGTTACTAGGCTGATTAAAACGGCTTTCCTGAAGCCCTTGTATTGCAAGAAAAGATGTCAAATGGGTTCTATAGAGTCAAGTAAATTGACAAAAGTTACTTTGGTACTAGATGTGGCGTGAATTTCTTGAATTTTCAAGAAGATATCGAATTGAAACAAATATCAGTTAGGTTGGCGGGAAGTTTTTGCTTTCCTTGTTCAACCATATCGATAGTGAGGATTATTCTGGCTCAGTTATTGCCAGCATGACGGACAAACCAGCCCCTAGCTTTAATTGGATGCAATAGTGGATCGAGCTTAATTGCTGGCAATATTCACAGGGTTTCATCTGCCACGAAATTACTCGGAGGTTTCTTCGTTTTGCGCTGAGCTTTCAACTGCTTTACTCTGTCAGGGGTAGCATCCTTGCGCCATACAATGCGATGCCCTTGAAGTTCGGCACAATTGTCTTGCAAACACTGTAACCAACCTTCCAAGTTAGCGATCGCTCGCAAATTATCTAACAATCCCCAGGTTTCTTCCTGCCGAGTCAGCTTTGCAAACTTTTCGTACAGTGGATAGTCGGCTGTCGTGTATGCATCCTTACGATGCAATACAGGTGGATTATCGGAACTAGCATGATTGCGATAGCGGACGTGCAGATCTCTCAGGTCAATCTGCATAGAGGTATGTAGCTTAGGATGAGGGTCAGTGTCGAAATCGGGATAGAAAAGATAAGTAATTTTTGGTTTATGCAAATGGAATTTGACCAGTGTGGCACCATCCATTCGCCCAATCGTGCGACTGGCACAGCCTTCATACAGGCGCAACATCGGATCGAGGGCATCCAATGCCGAGATGTGAACGTAGAGGGCATGTTCATCTAGTCGTCCAATCCTGCTGTTTTGGCAGCAAGTGGCAATGAAGCCAGTTTTACCCAGGTTGAATAGCATGAGGTCAGCAGTAGTACAAGCTGCTTGATAGGAACCGAATAAGGCTTTGATGTCCGTTTGATATGTGGGAGGAAATTGACCGAGCTTGAGCCGTTTGTAAGGATTGTCGAAATTACTGAGGGCGAGGTAAACGAGAATGTCTTGGCGGCGCTTGTCTGCGATCGCATCCCATTCATCTTGATTGGTTGCCTGCACAATGACGTTGAAAGCGCGGCGCATGGTACCAAACTCAGCAAGCAGTGTCTCAAAGTTTTGCAATTCGTCGCTAACGGGCAATCTGCCTCTCTCTGTAAAGAAACTCATGAGAGGAGTCAGAAGTTCTTGATAATCTTCAAAACGTTTCGTAGCTACCAGTACTCTGGGAGTTGTAGCGCG
>JANMRU010000122.1:0-3826 GCA_031388585.1 Pseudanabaena sp. SOY_30_concoct_251
GTATTTCTTCCAAAGTACTTGAATTAGCGTGGCAATGCGCCAAGTTAGAAGTGCCATTGTTAATATTGCGATCGACTTATGGAAGTCATAGAGAATATCCCGAAAGTTGTTTCTAGGTAGCTGCGACATAAAAGTGCCAACCATAAACAAAATCAGATAGCATCCTGCCATCCACCAATGCACCGACATTAGGCGCTGGAAAGCAGAATGAAATTTAGGTCTTTTAGTTGCAGTTGTCTGTTGTGAACTCATGTTTACTTTCTCCATGATTTTCTATCCCATTCTAGTATCTGTACTCCTGAATCATTAGCAGTCAGACTTGAAATCGCGCGCGATGCGAAAGCAATTGAGTGGGATAGTACTCAATTGCTTCCAACATTAGCGTTTCTATTACTGAGCTACGTAACCGCCGTCCACCATCAAAATTTCACCTGTAACAAAAGAGGCACTGTCAGAGGATAGCCATACCACTGCACTTGCAACCTCAGAAGGCTGACCGACTCGCCCCATCGGGTGAAGCGATGCCATATATGCCTTGACTTCATCCTGTCCACCAGTCGCTTTTTCAAACATGTCTGTTTCGATCGCACCTGGACCTACCGCATTGATGCGGATGCCTGATTTTGCATATTGGAGAGCTGCAGCTTTAGTTAAGCCCACAACAGCATATTTACTCGCTGTGTAAAGCGGCACACTAGGCATGGCAATCACCCCCAAAATAGATGAAGTATTGACGATCGCCCCACTTCCTTGCTTCAACATCTGAGCAATTTCATATTTCATCGACAACCAGACTCCCTTCACATTGACATTCATCATGCGATCGTATTCAGAATCTGCTTGCTCGATCAGCGAGAGATTTTCACCGAGAGTGCCTGCATTATTAAAAGCAATATCTAAACGACCAAAAACGCTAATGGCTCGATCGACCATTGCTTTGACATCTGATTCTTGGGTAATATCCGCTTGCACAAATACAGCATCTCCACCTGCGTCTTTAATCAGTCGCACGGTTTCTTGACCTTCTTCAACTCGACGACCGGCAACAACAACCTTTGCTTGTTCTTGTGCATAGGCGATCGCGGTTGCACGGCCAATTCCTGAAGTACCTCCAGTGACAAGTGCGACTTTCCCTGCAATGTTAATCATGTTAGAACTCCTAAAGGCTCATAGATTGAATTACATTCAGACTAATTTTTTTGTCTGATGCATTTCTATTATTGGCAGGTTACAATCTAGTATACAAGTATGCACCTGAAAGTGCTATACATACCTAAAGGTGCGTTACATGACTGGTCAATTATCTCGACCCTATGTTTTGGATCAAACTTCTGATGTTCGTCAAATTCTCGATTTAATTGCAGATAAGTGGACTGCATTAGTCATCTTGGCATTGTCGAGAGGCACGAGAAGATACAGCGAGCTCCATCGCGAAATTGGCGGAGTATCTCAAAAGATGTTGACGCAAACTCTGCGTGGATTAGAAAGTAGTGGTTTGATAAATCGCAAAGTTTTTCCTGCCGTGCCGCCAATGGTTGAGTACTCCTTGACTCCTCTGGGTGAGACATTGGTGAAGCCCCTAAAAACTCTGTGCGATTGGGCTTCAGAACACTTTCATGAAGTGGTGGCTGCGAGAGTAAAAGCAATTGATGAAAAAATGAAGCTTAATGAAGTAGCAACTTGAGAACCAGCATGGCGATCGCCGCTAAACTGGTCATATTTTCCCTTACGCTTTAATTGATGGATGGAGTTGAAAGAGGCAAGTTGTTCTAGTGAGAGTGATGGATAGAATAGAAATGAGTCAACAACAGCTTAGTCCTTAACTTAACTTCCCGAACAATGCTTTCGTCTTGGCTTACATCAAGGCAATTATATCTAGAATAGAGATAGATGCGATGCGATTTAGGTATGGGGCAGGGTCTAAAGTTGCCCAACCTTCAGCCGAAGGCACCATAATTTCAAAATGCAAATGCGGCCCCGTCGATCGCCCTGTTGAACCAACAATACCGATTTGTTGCCCCCTAGCCACACGCTGCCCAGGTGCGACGTATATGGCTGCCAAGTGGGCGTAACGAGTACCCATATTGTCATGACTAAGCTCTACGAGGTTGCCATAACCACCAGACCAACTCGCAAACTCTACCCTGCCAGACTTAGCCGCCAACACAGGCGTGCCCATTGGTGCGCCCAAGTCTATTCCGCTATGCAAGGACCAATCCCCAGTAACCGGATTCATGCGCCAACCATAGCCCGATGTCACGGGGACGGCGTAGGGTAAAGGGTAACCACCTGTATTGAATATCGCACCAGGTTGTGAAGGCGCAGAGGCCAAAGTCGCAAAGGTAGGAAGATTGGGGATGGCTCTGGGACTTGGTTTCCAAACTGCGCCTGGGACAAAGACAACTTTAGGGCGAGGCTGACAACCATTGCGCTCAAACAACACATCCGGCCTCACGTTGTATCTTTTGGCAAGCGTCTTGTAGGTCTCTTCATTACCAAATCGATGCGAAACACCATTAATAGGTGGAATAGAGAGCGTCTGCCCCACTTCTACCGCACCGTCACGCGCACTGGGATTCAAACCCATAATTGTTGCTGTGGAGATCTTGTGCTTTTTAGCAATGCTTACTAGATTTTCCCCTCGGTTGACCTTGTGTTTTTTTAGACCATCTAAGGTAGGAGTACCGCAAAGCGAGGATTTGTCGTCTTCAGATTGATTAGGTTTTGGATCTGGTTTTGGATCTGGTTTTGGATCTAGCTTTATGGCCGGTTTTGGATCTACTTTTGCGTTTGGTTTTAGATCTGCTTTCGCAGGTAAATCCTGGCTAGAGGCAGAACCCAGGACTTCAAAAGATAGACCGCAAATGATTGCGGCAACGCCAGTTAGCCCGCCAATGAATTTTGCAACTGCAATATTTAGTGTTCTGTTCACGGGGAAAAGCCAAATTTCGCAACACTTTATCTTCTCAGGTAGTTGGGCAAGTTAACTGCTGCTTTGGGGTGATTTTAAAGTCGGTGGAGCAGAAACAGTTAAAATAAATTTGTTAACAATCATTAATATTTCTTAAAGATCTATGAATTTGAGCAGCAGTGAGTGCTTGCGTTCTTATCTGGATATCGCCACTGAGGCCGCGTGTGCTGGTGGAGCAGTGCTTAAATCCTATTGGGGCAAGCTCAAGGATATTCAGGAAAAGCAACCCGGCGACCTGGTTACAGTTGCGGACAAGGAATCTGAAGCTGCTGTGCTAGCAATTATTCAGCGCCATTTCCCCGATCATAATATTCTGGCCGAAGAGTCAGGCGTGTTTGGCAGCGTAGAGAGCGAATTTCTCTGGGCGATCGATCCGCTTGATGGCACGACTAATTTTGCGCATCAATATCCCTTTTCGGCTGTATCAATCGGATTGTTAATCGATGGGATACCAACGGTTGGGGTGATTTACGATCCTTTTCATGATGAGTTATTTCGTGCCGCTACAGGGATGGGAGCTACGCGCGATCGCCAACCAATCCGAGTATCTGACACCACCGAACTCAGCCGCAGTTTGCTCGTCACTGGATTTGCCTACGATCGCACCCGTACCGACGATAATAATTATGCTGAATTCTGTCACTTCACACACCTAACCCAGGGTGTCCGGCGCAGTGGATCGGCAGCTTTGGATTTGGCCTACGTGGCTTGCGGACGGGCTGATGGATATTGGGAACGCGGTTTGTCGCTCTGGGATATCGCCGCTGGGATCGCGATCGTCCGAGAGGCTGGTGGACAAGTTACCGCTTATGATGGTAGCGCGCAAGATCCTAAGAGTGGGAGGCTTTTGGCTAC
>JANMRU010000136.1:0-1174 GCA_031388585.1 Pseudanabaena sp. SOY_30_concoct_251
TGTCCATTTTGGCGGTCTTGTCTTCTTCTTTGGCGGCAACAGAGGTTCAATAATCTCCCATTCTTTATCGGTCAAATCAGTTGTATAGACCATGTCTTGAACCTTTTTTACTTATTATAAGATACCAAATGGGTTCTATAATAGCGATCGTACTTCAGGAGAGCCGAATGGAAAATGATCGATCGTCAACCAATCGTTATCAGGCTTATAAAGATAGTGGGATTGAGTGGTTGGGCGATGTGCCTGAGCATTGGGAAGAAAGACGAGTAAAAGACATTGCTACTTTAGAACGTGGAAAATTTACTCATAGACCTCGAAATGATCCACAAATGTATGATGGAGTTCATCCATTTATTCAAACTGGTGATGTTGCTAGAGCAATTAAATATATTATTGCCTACAAACAAACTCTAAGTGATAAAGGAACGACTGTAAGTAAGAAATTCAAAAAGGGAACTTTAGTAATGGCTATCGCGGCTAATATTGGAGATGTTGCAGTAATTGATTTTGACACCTATTTCCCAGATAGCATAGTCGCTTATAAACCTAAAAATAATAATACGGATTACCTCTTTTATTTGTTTTCTGCTACAAGACATGAATTAGACAAAGTAAAAGTTACTAGTACTCAAGATAATTTGAATTTAGAAAGATTAAATTCATTAATCAGGTTTATTCCCCCTATTTCAGAACAAAAATTGATCGCTACTTACCTAGACACAAAAACAGCACAAATAGATCGCAAAATTGACCTCCTCACCCAGAAAGCCACCCAATACGGCAACCTCAAACAGTCTCTCATCAACGAAACCGTGACACGCGGGCTGGATAAGTCTGTGCCGATGAAGGATAGTGGAGTTGAGGCGATCGGTGAAATTCCTAAACATTGGCAAGTTAAGAGATTAAAAGATCTTCTGATATCAGGTAACTTAGGAATAAGAATAGGTCTTTTTGGTTCATCGCTCAAATCAGAAATAATGAAAAATCAAGGGTATAAAATTTATGGTCAAGAGCATGTAATAAATGACAATTTCCTCAGTACAGGACAAAAGCTTGCAAAAGAGGAAGGGAAGGGGTTTCATAGGAAATAACAACACAACCAAGAAACCCCATGGAAGCAATTATCCTACTTCGAGAAACATTACGTCTACATCTAGGATGGCATGGAGCAAGA
>JANMRU010000138.1:0-16397 GCA_031388585.1 Pseudanabaena sp. SOY_30_concoct_251
TCTTGCTCCATGCCATCCTAGATGTAGACGTAATGTTTCTCGAAGTAGGATAATTGCTTCCATGGGGTTTCTTGGTTGTGTTGTTATTTCCTATGAAACCCCTTCCCTTCCTCTTTTGCAAGCTTTTGTCCTGTACTGAGCCTACCCACTTAACTCCAGCCAGGGTCAGATGCCCCCCGGTCATACTCAGATAGCCCAAGTACAACATCGGATAGAGCACAAATATACCCAGCAACATTAGGGCTGGAGCCATGAACAGCCACGCGGACATTGTGGAGTTATCGAGCCACTTTGCAAAATTTGATGATTTCGATACTTTAGTCTGCGATCGCACTTGCTGCTCTTAAACCCTCTTGACTCTCCTGGCTTTCTTCCCTTTCCTGTGAGAGTAAGCTACACAGGTGGATAATTGCAAGCATGAGAGCGCCAATTGCTAGCACATAGCTATGTAAGGTATAGAGATGGTTCACAGTCAAAGAGTTAACCACTCCACCAGTCAGAATATTGCGCAATGTACCTCCAATTAAGGGAATTGACTCAATCGTGCCTAGCTCAATGCGAAAACGCCAATAGCCAACTTGCGACCAGTCGAGAATCATCGCTGTCCAGCCAAGTGCGATCGCACTCAAAGATAGAAGGATTCCGCTAATCCAGGCGGTCAACCAACTGCGGCGAAATCTTTCTCCCAGGAACATCACTAATACTTGAAACAAGGAAACAGTAATTAAACCATTGCCAGCGATGTTATGGAGCTTGCGAATTAGCCAGCCATTTGGAACCTCTGTGGCAATTGTTTTAAGGGAATTATAAGCTCCACCTGCGGTGGGCTCGTAGTAAAAAGAGATTAATACACCTGTTATAGCTGCGATCGCTGCCAAGCTAAGTACCACTACTGATAATATTGTGGCAATTCTTCTGAGCGCAAAATCATAGGATGGAATCTTCATAGTCGCCTCATGTATTGTGACAAAAGCACTAAAAAGAAGTAAGTATATTTACTCCTATATATAAATATTACAATATGTAAATAAAAACTGTAAGATTATTGCTTTCGACCATTAGGTTTAGGACTGGGTGAAGAAAATTACATACCTAAGACCGATTCAGTACTTCAAGATTATTAAACGATTATTAAACTAGGATAAATACAAAGTATCCCTTCGGCATCAGCACATCCTTACCCTTGTAAAGTTGATTTAGGACTGCTAATTTGCGCCCGTCCCTTTCGGAGACAGTTGCCATTTCGGGGATATCTGGGCTATACGGGGGGGGAATAGGATAGCCCTATACAATAATGTACCTCAAGAAGGGGGAATATACAAGAGACTTACAAGTCTATTACACTTCTGAAATTCTAATTATTCAAAATTCGACCCAAAACTCGATAAACAGCGGTTTCGGTCTTGCGGCCTTTGAGTGCATATTTGCCTGCAAACTCAGTCATAAATTTGCCCTCCAATCGATCGTGGGTATCCTGGCTAATTAGAATATTGTAGTCGCCGCCATCTACTTCTTTGTTAAGGCTTTCCAAGCGGGCAGCAATATTGACGGTATCGCCTAAAACTGAATATTCCAATCGATCGCTACTGCCAAGACTACCTGCGATCGCCATACCTGAGTTAATGCCAATACCTGTTCCTATTTCTGGCAATCCTCGTGCCTTCCATATTTTGCCCATCTCAATTAGTTTCTCGGCAACAGCGATCGCGGCTTCCACAGAATTTTGCGCATCTTGGTTACGTTCGACTTCGGTCCCATGCGGTATTGGCACGCCAAATACGGCCATTACAGCGTCACCAATATATTTATCTACCATGCCACCATTTTTGAGTATTTCTGAGGCGATCGCCCCTAAATATTCATTGAGCAAGCCCAGAACCTCGTTGGGACTTAAAACCTCGGCGCAGGAACTAAAGTTACGCATATCGGTAAAAATTACCGTAATGTATACCTCTTGCCCCAATATGCGTCCTGAATTTAAGAACTCTGACCGCTGCTCCCAAATCATATTGACCAGCTCCTTGGAAACATGGCGAGAGAAAATTCCCATCAGGAGGTTGCGATCGGATTGTTCTTTACCTAGCTGGTAGACAATCGTCAGAATATTAGAGGCTACCAATCCAAAGAGTGCAGGGAAAAAAGGAAGCCACCATGCCAGTAAAAATGCCCAGTAGACTAAGCCTGCTAGCAGAAACACAATCCCTACAAGCGCGATCGGCTTTAGAGTTACTCGTTTAAAAAATAAAGCTAATACTCCACCTGCGATCGTCCATACTGCGATCCAGAGATACTCCCACTCAGGATTCCAGACCTGGATAAAAGGGCGGCGATCTAGGGCGGCACTAACGAGCTGGCTGGCAATATTGGCATGAATTTCCACCCCATACATTACCTCTTCGCCCGTACTAAAAGGAGTTGCATAACTATCCTTGAGGCTAATAGCTGTAACACCAATCAAAACTATGCGATCGCGCAACATAGCAGGATCGACCTTGCCATTTAACAAATCTACTGCTGAAATATGGTCAAATTTTCTCTCCTTACCCCGATAGTTGATCAGCACCTGATAACCATTAGCATCAATATGACTATAGCCACCATATCGAGGCCGCACTCGGGGAATTACACGCCCATCAATGGAAAAATCCTTGGTTTGAGGGTTAAAATCGATGGTTTTACGAGCTATTTTCTCCAGGTAATTTCTGGCAAGCAGCAACGCAAACGAGTCATCGTCAAGTGCGATTAAGGCTCGGCGTACTACAGAACCCGCGTCAGTAATCGTATTAGCAAAACCAGCATCACTCACCTTAGCCAAATCGACTGGTAGTTCCACCCCTCTACTACCATTGGTTAAAAATGTAATATTTACAACATTGCCAGCATTTTTGATCGCTCGAATCAGTTGCGATCGCCCTTCACCAACTGGTAAATCCAGATATTTATCTATGCCGATCGCAGCGGGATTAGCCGCAGAAACTTTGGCAATTAAATTGGCAAAAACGGCATCTGACCAAGGCCATTGTCCCTTTCGTTGAATATCTTGTTCGCTAATTTCAACAATGACAATGCGATCGTCTGGCTTTTCGGCTGGACGTAGCGAAATCAGATAATCCAGCCCCTTCAGTTCAAGGGCTTCTAAAAAACCAGTGCTACGCAGTCCAGCAATCCCCCAAGAAACAGCCAATGTAATCAGGCTGGCGATAACTTGGTTCTGATACTTGCTAATGACTTTTAGTAATGCTCTGTTGATTCAAGAATCTCAATTGGGACGAAGCTCTCTTGTGGAAGAAAGATAGCATCTTTGTACACTAGTTTACCACTCATATCAAGGCGATTGATTGCAACCCCAAGTGGGCGCGGTAGATGCGAAGAATGTGTATCTAAATAGTCACGATAAATCTGCTTAGCACCTTTAAGAATAGAGGGCTCTATTTTCTTGGCTGCCATCTCTCTGCGACTGCTACTAGATTGTTCATCCTTTTGGGCTGCGTAGGACACTTTACGCTCCTCTTAATATATATTGGCTTTTGTTGTTTGTCTTGAGCGCTTCTATTAGCTTACCCTTTTGGGTCAGCATACTAAGCTCAGGATTATACACTAATTGTTCTCAGAAGCAACCTTTATTCTAAATAGTCTGCTATAGAACACTTTAGGGAAATCTACAATACTTTTATTGCGAAAAGTAATAATCACGTCGATTAAATAATTAATAAATTCTGAGTTCTTCATCGTTACTTCATAACTTAATTCGGGGTCGCCATTAAAAATCACGCGGAATAATCCTACTTCTTCTGGCAAACCTGAGACTCTCCATGTTCCGACAAAAGGTATAACCAGCCCCCCCTCAATTTGCCTTTCTCCTTCTAGCTTTCCCGACTCATAGAGATTAATAGCGAATGGTACAGTTTCCTTTTTAGATTGTTCTCTGTAGTAGGGAAAGTAGGCGCTTACGATGGCATTATTATCCGATCTCTTTAATTCTATTGGCATTTGTCTAAAAAGCTAAACTACTTGGTTAATATAGCGTGCGCTCAATTCTACAGTTTCAAGCGCACCTATAATTACTTGGATTTATTTTGATTATGCGGCAAGCGATCGCACAAGATCGGTATTTCCGAGCGTCACTTGCCACCCTTGTTTATCTGTAAATGAATAAGTTAAGGATCTATACTGAAACCCGATCGACTACTTTGATTTTGCCATCTGGCTCTACAGACCATACGTCATAGCTACCTTTGACATCGCCAAACTCATCTAGATCGACATTACCGCTAGCACCCTGGTAGTTAATATCAGTGCCAGCTTTTACCAGTTTTAATGCTTCGCAGACATCGCTGACTTCTTTGCCAGGTGGATTAGCAATTTCACGAATTTTGCTCTTAATGCCTTCCCCAGTAGGACTCTTCGCTGCTTCGGCGGCGATCGCCACTAGCGCGGCTGCATCATAGGAGTGCGGTACAAAGGCCCCGATCGGTTGACCAGTTTTTTCTTTGAATTTATTGGCAAATGCATCAAGAGTTTTGCCATCAGCACCTGGCACAGTCCCCAAGGCACCAGCCAGAATCAATTTGCCATCGGGAGTTGTACCTACAGCTTTAGGAAAGTCCTCGGTTTGCACACCGTCGGTCAGTAGAACCTGGACGTTGTTAAGTAGCCCTAACTCATAGGCGGCTTTGAGCAATGGTGCGCCAGTCTCAGGGTATAGCACTGCTGCTACCGCATCGGGTTTGCTGCCAAATGCACCTCTAGCTTCTGCTTCAAATGTGGAAGCTTTGGGGTCATAGCGGGTAGGTTTGGCATCATTGACAATCTGACCACCTAGTTTTTTAAAGGACTCGACAAATATTTTTTCAAACCCCACACCATAATCGTTATTGATTACTAGGGTTGCGACTTTACGAAAGCCTTTGGAGTAAGCCAATTTGGCTAAAGCCGCAGCTTGATAGGTGTCTGGTGGGGCAGTACGATACCAATATCCGTCAAACTCGCCCTTTTTAGCTCTTTCCGTAAATACGGGACTGGTGCTACCTGGCGAGATCATGACGACCTTGTTAGGAGCGGCGATCGCAATGGCAGCAGTGGAAACGCTACTGGCAAAAGCCCCAACTACGGCACCTACTTTATCGACTTGGACGAGTTTGGTCATAGCTTCCGCCCCAGCAGTTTCTTGGGTGCGATCGTCTTCTTTGAACAATTTGATCGGCTGCCCTAAAACACCACCGCAATCATTGTTAACTGTTTCAACTAATAAATCGATGCCCTTTACCATTGGCGCACCAATAGCTGAGAGATCTCCCGTTGCAGGTAGAAGCAAACCTAGCTTTAATTCATTAGTAGCAGAAGTTGGAGTACCACCGTTAGTAGGTGTTGTGGTAGAAGTAGGAGTGGTAGTTTCAGGCTGGCAGGCTACAACCCAGATACTTGTAGCCATGCTCAGTACAGCCATTATGAGGAACGAAATAAAGCGTTTAATCATATTTATTTTAGAGATTATTCAATACAACAAAAATATTTTTGTAGAATTATCGCTGTCATTCTACTTGGTTGTGATTTGAGCATGTGTAATTTTTAACAAACTTGAGGTTGCTTAACGATATGGTCGATCCGCGTCGCCAAAAAGATTTAACCAGGTTGCTTGAGCGTCTTGGGATTAATTGTATTGATTCATCACCAAAGATCGATTGGCAAATGCTAGATCTATCTCTAATACATCCTTCTTATTCCACAACCAGAAATAACGATCAGCTAGAGTTTATCGGCGACAGCGTGCTAAGAATGGCAACAACCCTATGGCTTAGCGAAAACTATGCGGACAGTAAGGTGGGAGAGCTTGCGGCGCTTAGATCTCATCTGGTTAGCGATCGCACTATTGCGGAAATTGCCTCAACCTACGATCTCGATAGTTTTCTGTTAATGTCTAACTCTGCTCACAACGATACCAAAGCGCTACAATCGCGTTTGGCAGCAGCATTAGAAGCGTTGCTTGCAGCCTTGTATCTGACTACTAATGACTTCAGCTCGATCCGTAGCTGGCTCGACGTGCATTTAGAGCAAGCCGCCCACAAGTTATTAGCAGAGCCATCCTTGGGTAATTATAAAGTGGCTCTACAGGAGCTCACACAGTCACGCTGGAAACTCTTACCTGATTATCAAGTTGTCAATCGTCCCAGCGATCGCCCAGGTAAGGACACTGAGGAGTTATTTACAGTAGAGGTTTGGTTTAGAGACTGCTGCTGGGGAGAAGGTCAAGGCAAAAGTATCAAGGCAGCACAGCAAGCAGCAGCAGCAATAGCTTTAAAAGCTCTGCAAACAGGCTAGTATAAATACCTAAGAAAAACTTTGTAAATAGACGATATTATCCCTTCGACAGCGTATCTCGGAGGAAAAGTGGTCTAGCATTTATCTAGTCGGTCTTAAAAAATGCTAAAAATCTAAGTTAGGATCAATTCCTATTTCGGGATCGTTCTTGAAATGTAGGTATAAGATAAGCATTGGAATGTTTTCGAAATATTTCTACTGAATTTGCCAATTAAGTCAAATCAGTGCCTAGTGTGGTAAGGAGTCTAGAGCTATTCTGTTACTGATAACAATACTCACTGTCTTAAACGGTGTGGCAGCGGGTTGGTTGCTGCTGTATGGAATCAACGCCTATTGGTTAACTGCTGTCCATAGTACTAAGTTTGGACAAAGTGAACGCCCCCGTGGTCGTATGGCCGGCAAAAAACAACGTGCTCTGGCAATGTCAGCACGAGGAAGCGTCAAAGGAAGTCGTAACGGTTTTGGCTCGGCAGTTGCTACCGCGTTGCCAACCGATGCAACCGAAGGTGGTGGACTACCCACTGTGACTGTGCAATTGCCAATATTTAACGAGCGCTATGTCGCGCAAAGGCTTTTAGATGCGGTCTGTCAATTGGACTATCCGCGCGATCGCATGTACATCCAGGTATTAGATGATTCGACCGACGATACTCAGGAGATATTGCAAGCGGCGGTCACTGCTCAGCAGCGTCAAGGCTATTGGGTAGATTACATCCACCGAGAAGATCGCTCTGGTTTTAAAGCTGGTGCTTTACAGGCAGCTATGCCTGAGGTGCAAGGCGAATATATTGCGATTTTTGATGCTGACTTTGTGCCGCGCCCTGATTGGCTCAAACGCACGATCGCCCATTATTGCCAAGATCCAGATAGTCGTATTGCTGTGGTGCAGACGCGCTGGGGTCATATGAATTCTGAGTACTCCCTGCTAACCAGGCTTCAGTCTGCGGGCATAGATGGCCACTTTGCAATCGAGCAGCAAGCGCGTTGTCAGCGAGGCTATTTCCTCAACTTTAATGGTACGGCTGGTATTTGGAATAAGCAGGCAATTATTGATAGTGGAGGCTGGCACGCCGATACGTTAGCTGAGGATATGGATCTGAGCTATCGAGCACAGCTAAAGGGCTGGCGTGTGGTTTATGACAACGATATTGTGGCACCAGCAGAGTTGCCCGTGGCAATGGCAGCATTTAAGCTACAACAGTTTCGTTGGGCTAAAGGCAGTATTCAGTGTGCCAAAAAACTTATCCCTACAATTGCGAAAAGCCATCTAAATCTAGCTACTAAGTGTCAGGCAATCTTGCATTTAACTGGCTATTCCGTGCATCCGCTCATGCTGCTAATTATTTTGCTGGCTGTACCTCTGATGCTGATTATTCCGCCAGAACTAACTACATTGCGCAACTCTTTTAGTGGCTTCTGGGGTATCTGTATGCTGCCAGCCACTTTTGGGCCGCCCTTCCTTTATCTAACAGCCCAGAGGGAGCTATATCCGAGAACCTGGACAAAAAGACTAGGCAGAATCTTGCCTTTAGCTCTGCTAGGTACTGGCATATCTTTTAGTAATTGTCGTGCTGTGGTTGCAGGTCTATTTAATACTGGCGCTAACTTCCGCCGTACGCCTAAGTACAATATCAAGCAGAAGGGCGATCGCTGGGATAACAAAGCCTATAAGATCCCGTTTGATACGACTGCACTGATAGAAATCCTCCTCTGCATATATAGCTGCCTAGCAGCAGTTATTTCGCTGAACGAAGGCTTATACATCACTCTACCGTTCATGGTGCTCTATGCATTGGGGTATGGTTATGTAGGAGGACTGACTCTTTGGCAAACGTGGCAAATGCGCGAATAATTGGAAAGTTGACTATGGCGAATCCAATTTGGTCAGTAGTAATCCCTACCTATAATCGTCTTCCCATCTTGCAAAAGTGTTTGAAAGCACTTGAGCAACAGCAGTTCGAACAGCCCTATGAGGTGATCGTCATCGACGATGGTTCGACTGATGATACAGTTACGCACCTAACTGAATTAAGCGCTGATTACCCCCACGTGCGCTTAATTCAGCAGGATCATGGTGGAGCTGCTGCCGCACGAAATTTGGGTGTTGAGCAGTCTGTGGGAGAGTTTATTATCTTCATCGACAGCGACCTAGTTGTCACCAAAGAGTTTTTGGCATCACATGCCAATGCTCTATCAGGTTGGGATAAAGCATTTACCTATGGTCGGGTAATTAACACCAGTAACTTTGACAACCCTTCGGCCGAACCGTTTAAGGTGACTGACTTTTCTGCGGCCTACTTTGCTACAGGTAATGTGGCGATCGCACGGCATTGGTTGCTCGAAGCCGGGATGTTCGATACTGGGTTTCGTCAGTATGGTTGGGAAGATTTGGAACTGGGCGTGCGGCTCAAAAAACTAGGGCTACAACTAATCAAATGCCCTCAGGCTGTAGGTTACCATTGGCATCCAGCGTTTAGCCTCACACAGTTGCCCCATCTGATCGATCAAGAAGAACAACGTGGGAGAATGGGCGTTGTGTTTTATCAAAAGCACCCCACCTGGGAAGTACGGATGATGATCCAAATGACCTGGTTGCATCAACTGCTTTGGGGATTGCTATCTTTGGGTGGTTTGCTGAATGAGCGATCGCTACGACCATTTTTGCAGTGGCTGATTGACAAGGGCAAATCACAACTAGCTTTAGAAGTAGCAAGAATATTTTTAAATTGGTATAACGTGCGCGGCGTCTATGCTGCGTATAGAAATTTTGAAGCAGAGAGTAGATCGGGGATTTAACCGCCGCTGATTTTGGCTTTGTAGCCAAGTTTAAGGAGAAATTGCAGCGTTTTTGGGGCGCAATCGCCCTGAATCTCAATTTCCTTGTCCTTAACAGTGCCACCTGCACCACAGTAATTTTTAAGCTGTTTAACCAGAGAAGTTAATGTTTCTGGGCTAGCTTGAAAACCAGAAATCACCGTCACAGTTTTGCCCTTACGACCTTTGCGCGATGCTTGTACGCGGAGGTTTTGCTGATGTGGCGGCAAGTCTAGAGGTGATGATTCAATATCGTCTTCGGGTTCGGGTGCGCCGAATTCCCGATAGACAACCTTATGTTTAGTCATTTGAAATGAGTGTTAACTTGCTTTTGCCAAAGAACGGACTGTTAAGATTTCATCAGGGCGTAGAACCTCTATAGCTGAACTTGGAACAGCGATGACTACCAGAGAATCTCCAACTGCATTATAGACTTCCAGCACACATCCTTCTTCGCCGCCACCAGGATGAGGGACAAAATCAACCAGCATTGCGATATCTCCGGCTCTAAGTTCATATTCCGGTAAGTCACGAGTTAAGGCGACCTCACTGTATAACTCAATTGTCATGTCAATAATCCTTGCAAGGTTTGAGTGTCACGAACTGAAACTTCCCATCAATCTGCCGTTGCAACCAAATTGTAATAACTAATAGGTTTAAACCATTTGTGCCGACAAGATCTCCAGAAACTTGATAGAAAGTTCCATACTCATTGCTAATATCTTCAACAGTCTCGATCGTTTCTGCAAGTGTCTGGATGGCCGATCTTAACGCGGCTGGATTTTCTTGAGTAAATCCAGCCTGCGCTAAAAATTTAGACTTATCGTTTCTGGGTTTACGTACGAGCAGATAGCGGGTTATTTTATCGTCTGGAATGATTGCATCTTCAGGAATCCTCACAACGAAACTTTGTCCCTTTGTCTCTGCATTTTTATGCTAACCCGTAGCCATTGAGTGAGATCGAGTCTATTCCTACTTTTCAGGAGTCCATACGGTTTTGGTGCCTTGCCCCCAGAAACCGTCATATTTTGTCACCCTGACATCGCCCAATACCTGAGTTTGACAGGCGAGGCGCAAATCGCGATCCAGAGAATGCGGGGGCAGAGAACGCCTAAACTTTTCCTTCTGGTTTGGCTCGGATACCTCTCCTTCTACCTGGACGGCACAAGTACCGCAAGTACCGATGCCATGGCAGTTAATTGGGCCGCTGTTATAGAGCGCAATATCATTTTTGAGCAGAACTTGGCGCAGATTGCTACCTTGTTCGCACTCAAATGTCTTTCCTTGAGCTGTAACTTTAGGCATAGTTTTTACTTCCAATTCTTCTCTGGGAATACACATTTATTCTAAACGCTGACCGCTAATAGCTAACAGCTAACAGCTATAGCTCTGGCTTTAGTTCGCGATCCATCAATCCCTCAACTGCCTGCTGAGGCGTAATTTCTTCGTGCAAAAGGCGATAAACATAACGCGATACGGGTACGGCTATACCTTCGCGATCGGCTAACTTAATCAGCACATTCGTTGTATTTACTCCTTCGGCTGTACCCTCGATTTCTGACAATACCTGGGTCAAGTTTTTGCCCTGCGCTAAACCATAGCCAACTCGGTAGTTACGGCTGAGGTTGCTGCTACAGGTGGCGAGCAAGTCGCCCAGTCCTGACAAACCCCAAAAAGTTTCGGGTTGAGCACCAAAATAAATACCGACGCGGATAATTTCTGTAAGCGATCGCGTCATTAGTGCGGCTTTGGCATTTGTACCAAGCTTTAAACCATCGCAAACTCCCACAGCGATCGCGATCGCATTTTTCAGCGTGCCGCCCAGCTCCACGCCAAGCGGATCGGAATTTGTATAGACACGAAAGTTTCTGGAAGCAAAAACGGTTTGTACGAGTTGGGCAGCGGCAGGGATAGTACTTGCCACAACCGTAGCAGCGGGAAGTCCAGCCATAATCTCAGCGGATAGGTTGGGGCCAGAAAGCACGACCACAGGATGATGGGGCAAAGCCAACTGCCAAATTTGGGAAGGTGTGTGACAAGTAGCCGGATCTAGTCCCTTGGTGGCACTGACCAGAATTGCCGTAGGTTTGAGAGGGAGTGTTTGGATTTGCGCGGCGATCGTCGCAACACCCGTAATTGAGATCGCAGACACGATAATTTCGCGATCGGCGATCGCCTCTGCAAGCGATTGTGGACTTTGCCGCGACCACAACGTAACTTGATGACCATTAGCTGTTGCTAATTTAGAAAGGGCAGTGCCCCACGCCCCCGCACCTATAACTGTCAGTTTAATATTCTTATCCACAATGTCCTCAATATTTTGTATAGCAATCCTAGATCGTTTATGCCTTTTGGATTTTTTCAAATAGGATCGCTATTGTGGCTTAAGTAACTCATCTTACGTAGAACTAAAAGAAGATCTATGATTTGAAGGGGTTTGGGGCTATGCCCCAATTGATGGCGCAGCCCTCAAACTCCCCACATAATCCTTTCCTTAAATCATTCCAAGTAACATCAGTTAAGTAATAGGGCAATCGGGAGCCGAATAGCTTAGATAAGTCCTCAGGAGAAGGTTTATATGTTATTGAATGTATATCATCCTGAACACATAGATATTAAGTAGAATGCCCCATGCGGCGAGACTCAATCTTTTACAAACTCTTTCAACAATCTCCGCAGCTTCTATTTGAATTGTTGATAGATCCCCCAGAAAACGCTGAAGCTTATCGAAAAAATGGGTATAAACCCCCGCCGTTCTAGGCCGGCTTTAATTAATTTAATTCACACATCTTACGGAATATCAGACATAGTGTAAGCATGACACAAAAAGCATTCAAGTACCGATTCTATCCAACCCCTGCACAAGAAACCTTGCTCAGGCAAACGATGGGATGTACTCGTTTAGTCTACAACCGCGCCCTCGCCGCCAGGACAGAAGCATGGTACGAAAGACAAGAACGAGTCGGGTATGAAGATAGCTCTAAGATGCTGACTCAGTGGAAAAAGCAAGAAGACTTGGATTTTCTCAATGATGTTAGCAGTGTGCCATTGCAACAAGTATTGAGAAATCTCCAAACAGCCTTTAGCAACTTCTTTGCAGGACGGGCCAAATACCCGAACTTTAAGAAGAAACACAACGGCGGTAGTGCCGAATTTACTAAATCAGCTTTCAAGTGGAAAGACGGCAAAGTATTCTTGGCAAAGAATGTCGAACCATTGGCTATTCGTTGGAGTAGACAAATTCCCAAAGGGTTAGAACCTTCTAGCATTACGGTGAAGCTCTCTCCTTCTGGACGATGGACTGTTTCTTTGTTGGTAGATGTCGAGATCAAACCATTCCCAGAATCTCCAAATCAAATTGGGATTGACTTGGGTATCACTAGCTTAGCTGCTTTGAGTACAGGTGAGCATATTACTAATCCTAAAGGCTTCAAGGCTAAACGTGCCAAACTGCGTAAAGTGCAGAAAGCTTTGAGCCGTAAGCAAAAAGGATCTAACAATCGCTATAAAGCAAGGCTGAAAGTCGCTAAAGTTCATGCACAAATTAGCGATGCTCGTAATGATTTTCTTCACAAGTTGACGACTCGATTGGTGCGTGAAAACCAAACGATTGCAGTTGAGGATTTGGCTGTGAAGAATATGGTCAGGAATCGGAAACTCTCCCTTGCTATCAGTGATGCTAGCTGGGGTGAATTGACTAGGCAACTTGAATATAAGTGTGCCTGGTATGGTCGGACTTTCATCAAGATTGACCGATGGTTTCCGAGTTCTAAGCGTTGTGGTCATTGTGGCTACATCGTGGAAAAGTTGCCTTTGAATATCAGAGAGTGGGATTGTCCTAAATGCCGGACTCACCATGATCGTGATGTCAATGCTGCTAAAAATATTCTTGCCGCAGGGCTTGCGGTTAATGTCTGTGGAGCGACTGTAAGACCTGAACAGAGTAAGTCTGTTCAGGCTGGTGCTATGAAGCAGAAACCTAAGTCGTGAGTCTTAGGTTTCACCGTTGCTTTAGCTCGGTGAGGATGTCAACGCATCTACCTAAACGAGTTAGGGGATCTTCGCTACTTATCTCTATGGTTGGCGCTGATGGTATTAACGACGGTAGAGGAAGAGCAAGCTCCCGATGAAGCCAGATATTTGCTGGCAAGAACTCGTCAGGAAGTATCTCAGGAAGCAGGTCGTGCCATAATTGAGTTAGTAACAACAATAATTGCATATAGGTTTGAACAACTAAGCCGAATGGAGGTAGAGTCAATGCTAGATATTAAACTTAAAGAAACAAGAGTTTATAGAGAAATTAAAGAAGAAGGACGTGAAGAAGAAGCCGTCAACCTTATTATCCGCCAACTAAGCAAGAGACTTGGTAAGGTCTCTGAAGAAATTCGCTCTTCTATTATCAGTTTACCTTTGCCTGTTCTGGAAGATTTGAGCGAAGCACTCTTAGATTTCACCAACTTGGCTAACTTGCAATCTTGGATAGAAGCACGAATAAATTAACTTCTATGGACAAGTAATCATAATCCATCCATGTCGCTCAGCGCTTTGCCCAGCCGCACTAAACCTTGACAACAGTCTAGGCGATCAAAATGCACTTCAATAAAAGATAGTTTATCTGTATTAGCCTTAGCCTGAATTAGTGCTGCTTCCAGCTCGCCTTCTGTGCGTACTTCACAACTCCAACTATCACCAAACACCTGCGGTAAGAGATGATACTTCCAAGGCTGAATATCGTTGTAAGGCCCTTCGTGAATCACTCGCTCTACGGTATAACCATCATTGTTAATTAAGAAAATGATCGGATTGAGTCCCTGTCGGATAATTGTTGATATCTCTTGACAAGTCATTTGAAACGCCCCATCACCGATAAAAGCGAGCGCACGGCGATCTCGATTCGCGATCGCTGCCCCCAAACATGCAGGTACAGCATAGCCAATCGAAGTATAGAATGCTTGCGCAATGAAGTCATTATCCCCATGCATGACTAGATCGATAGTGGCAACTAGGGCATCGCCTGTATCGGCGATCGCAATGAAATTATCCTCTAGGAAATGATTCATGCGCTCATAAAATCTCACATTAGAAATCTTTTGCTCTGGCTGTGGGACAAAATTTGCTGACAACATAGAAGCAGCAGGCTTGATATCAAGGGTCTCATAGGGCTTGTGTTGTAACTTCGCTGCTAAGCCATCCACAAAATCACCCAGGCAAACTGGGCTGTAGTAATGGTGCTTAATCTTTACTTTATCGGAGTTCGCATTAATCAGCTTAATCTCATCTAAATGGGCAGTGAAGCCGCCTAAATTCATGTCTGACATCAATGCGCCTAAACACAAAATACAATCGGCATCCTCAACCCTTTGCCTGACGTAATCGCGACTCAGCGAGCCTGCATAATTACCGATAAATTGGGGATGCATCTCAGAAATAATTGATTTCCCCAAGATCGTTGTAGCAATGGGATATCCTGTTTGTTCCAATAACCTTGATAGCTTGTGCTCTATGCCAAAGCGATGGAACTCAATCCCAGCGAAAATGACTGGACGCTCCGAGAATGCTAGTAATGCCACCGCTTCCTCTACTGCCTCAGCCAGAGAATGGCGATCGCTCATGGGAATCTCTGGTATTTCCACAGAAACTGAAGGCGGACAAGGTTGATGTACCAGGTCCGCCGGAATCTCAATATAAACTGGGCGTTTGTAGCGCAGGCAAGCGGCGATCGCATGATCGATTTGAGTTGCGGCTTGACTGGGATTAGTAATCATCACCGCCGCCACCGTCACATGGCTAAAGATGGTGTGCTGTAGTTTATAGTCACCTGTGGTGTGATGCATGAGTAATTGATTGCGGTGCTGCGATGTGTGGGGCGCACCACTAATCACGATCAGGGGGACTAATTCTGCATAAGCTCCAACAACAGCATTCAACAGGCTCAAACCACCCACATCATAGGTAACGCAAACAGCTCCCACGCCATTGAGGCGAGCATAGGCATCGGCAGCATAGCCAGCATTCAGTTCGTTACACGTACCGATCAGCTCTAAAGAATTTGCCAAAAACACATCCATAAGCCCTAGTACATAATCGCCAGGGATACCAAAAATATGTTTGACCCCAACCGCCGCTAATCTTTGCGCTAAATATTCGCCAACCGTAACCACTTGAGACTCTGACATAATTACTCCTCCTGTTTTAGCCGTCCTTAAACCCAACTAAATCTGTATATTGATCTTATGGTATTCCTTGCAGGATAGGCATTTCACTGTGCTTGAGGTAGTATATTTCTGGTAGCGTCATACACAAAACTTAACGAGCAGAAAATAGACAGTAGCGATCGCCACGCAGTAACCTAGAGTGCATTATCGTAATTTTTCATAAATTATCCATCGTCATAACAAGGAAATCTTATGGCAGTTCAACGCGGATCTAAGGTTCGTATTTTACGGAAAGAATCCTACTGGTATCGCGATGTCGGTACCGTAGCCTCCGTTGACAAGAGCGGGATCATCTATCCCGTAATTGTGCGCTTTGACAAAGTTAACTACTCTGACATAGCCACTAACAACTTCGCCATTGACGAAGTTGAAGAGGTCAGCTAGGTTGCTTAGGCATTAATCTATGCCTGAGTTGCCAGAAGTTGAAACAGTTCGTTTAGGACTTAATCAAACAACACTTGGTCGGCAAATCGAAGGTGGAGAAGTATTGTTGCCCCGCACAATCGCTTACCCCGAGATGCCGACTGATTTTTTGTTGATGATTTCCGGTCTAGAATTTGTCGAATGGCAGCGGCGTGGCAAGTATTTACTTGCTCAATTAAGCGATCGCAGTTGGTTGAGCGTGCATCTGCGTATGACGGGGAGGATGCTGTGGCTAGATCGCACCACACCAGTACACAAACATACACGGGTTCGCCTGTTCAGCGGCAAAAAGGAATTGCGGTTTGACGATCAGCGCACATTTGGACAAATGTGGTGGGTACCACCGCAAACTCCAGTTGAAAATATCGTCACGGGTCTGAAGCGCCTTGGCATCGAGCCGTTTGATGAGGGTTTTACTCCTGCTTACCTATCAGCGAAATTGAGTAAGAGCGAACGCCCGATCAAAAATGCCCTGCTCGATCAGGCGATCGTCGCCGGTATTGGCAATATTTATGCCGACGAATCGCTATTTCTAAGCAATATTCACCCTCAGCATAAATCTAGACAGTTGTCGCCTAACCAAGTTGCCGCAATGCATTCAGCAATTATCAAAGTACTGAGTGATGG
>JANMRU010000139.1:0-2121 GCA_031388585.1 Pseudanabaena sp. SOY_30_concoct_251
CCATACATTGTCGCTACTCAAACCAAATCTATTCTTTGTACCCCATTACTCAATCAAAGCAAGCTTAACGGTATCTTATATCTGGAAAACAATCTGACTACCGGAGCGTTTACTCCCGATCGCCTAGAAGTCCTAAAGCTCCTATCTTCTCAAGCCGCGATTTCTCTGCAAAACGTTCAACTTTATGTTGCCCTACGAGAGAACGAGAAAAGATTAACTCAATTTTTAGAAGCTATGCCCATAGGTGTGTTTGCACTTAATGCTAAGGGCGAACCCTACTATGCAAATCAGGCTGCCCAGCAAATTCTTGGCAAGGGAATCGTAACGATCGCCACAACCGATGAATTGACCGAAACCTATCAGGCCTATTTAGCTGGGACAGACGAATTATACCCAACTGCACGACAACCCATTGTAAGAGCCTTAAATGGCGAAAGCACGACTGCGGATGATATTGAGATTCACCAAGTCGATCGAACAATTCCTGTAGAAGTATCAGCTACTCCCGTTTTTGATGAAAAGGGGCAGATTGTCTATGCGATCGTCGCCTTCCAAGACATCACCCAACGCAAACAAGCCGAAGCCGATCGGGTGCAGTTTACCCAAGAATTAGCCTTTAAAAATCTTGCCCTAGAACGAGCCAAAGACGAACTAGAAGGGTATAGCCGAACTCTAGAACAAAAAGTCTCAGAACGGACTCAAGAACTATCGCAAACCCTCGATATTCTCAAAGCTACCCAAGCGGAATTGCTCTTTGAAAACGAGCTACTCAGAAGTACCGAACAATCCGCCACCTTTGACTATCAAGTCGGTGGCAGCTTGCCCATGGATGCTCCCACCTATGTAGTTCGCGCCGCCGACCGCTACCTCTACAAAGCCTTGAAACATGGAGAGTTCTGCTACGTCCTCAATCCCCGACAGATGGGCAAGTCCAGCCTTATGGTACGTATGATCGACCACCTCCAGCACGAGGGAGTTTGTTGTGCGCCGATCGATATGACCCGCATTGGCAGTGAAAACGTTACCCCCGACCAATGGTATAAGGGAATCGCCTTCGAGTTAGGCCGACGTTTCGATCTGCGAAGTAAAGTTAACCTCAAAGTTTGGTGGCAAGAGCGAGAAGATCTTTCTCCCGTCCAACGGTTGAGTGAATTTATCGAGGAAGTTCTGCTGGTTGCCGTCGGTGTAGAAGATGGCACACCCTCAAAACAACTGGTCATTTTTATCGATGAAATTGATAGCGTCCTGGGCTTAAATTTCCCAGTCAATGACTTTTTTGCCATGATTCGTTCCTGCTATAACCAGCGCAGTCTCAATCCAGAGTATCGGCGTTTGACCTTTGCCCTCTTTGGAGTCACCACCCCTTCAGATTTAATTACCGACATCCAGATCACCCCGTTTAACATCGGTCAGTCCATTCAACTAGAGGGATTTAAAGAGCACGAAGCCCAACCGTTACTGCAAGGATTGCTAGAGAAAGTCGGCAACCCGCAAACGCTACTGAAAGAAATGTTAGCCTGGACGAACGGCCAACCTTTTCTTACCCAAAAGCTCTGCAAGCTGATCCGCAATGCTGCCTTGCCTATTCCCGCAAACGGTGAAGTCGAGTGGATTCAAGACCTGGTGCAGACGAATATCATAGACAATTGGGAAGCTCAGGATGAGCCCGAACATCTGAAAACTATCCGCGATCGCCTGCTCAGAAGCAAACAATCTGTGCAGCTACTAGAACTCTACCAACAAGTCTTGGATCGAGAAGACGTTGCGATCGCCGACAGACCAGAAGTAAGGGAATTGCTCTTGTCGGGACTAGTTATCAAGCAACAGGGTGCGCTCAAAGTCAATAATCGTATCTATGCATCGATCTTTGACCGCAGTTGGGTTGAGCGATACCTTTAGAGGTTTGATGAGTAATGTGTGATTATAAACCTGAAGCAACTTAGAAAAACAATCCCATGCCGATCGCAGTTCTTCACCTCTCTGATATCCACCTGGGCAGCACTACCCACGGACGAGTTAACCCAAAAACTGGTCAGAATACCAGGTTTGAGGATTTTGTGGCGGCTTTAACTACTTGCATCGACCGCGCGATCGCCGAGCCCGCAGATTTAGTTCTGTTTG
>JANMRU010000140.1:0-9637 GCA_031388585.1 Pseudanabaena sp. SOY_30_concoct_251
TCTTGCTCCATGCCATCCTAGATGTAGACGTAATGTTTCTCGAAGTAGGATAATTGCTTCCATGGGGTTTCTTGGTTGTGTTGTTATTTCCTATGAAACCCCTTCCCTTCCTCTTTTGCAAGCTTTTGTCCTGTACTGAGCACCGTTTGATAATTTTTCTTTACGCCCTTTCTCCCAGATTTCTCTTCCTTTCCCAACCCCTTATCGAGTTTGGGGCAAGATCTCAGTGAACTTAAAGCTCTTCAAGAAAGCGGTTTTTTGATAAGCTGTATCAAAGAACGTAGGCAAGTTAGTTAAGTATTGGTAGCCCTAAAGAAATGAAGATGTGCCGATCTTCAGCAAAAATCATTACCCCTTTAGCACTACCCAAGTATATATTAGGTTACGAAAATGAAAATTCTTCATGGTACCTGGATTCCAGATATAGAAGGTGACTTTATCCAAAATGGTGATTTCTATGTTTGGGTGGAATCAACTGAGTCTCAAGCCCCTAAGTCTAGGAATTCCAAGCGAAAAAATGTCGCAGAAGATTCCCATGTCTATGCCTTGCGAACGGAGGACTTGAAGCTTTGCCTCCTCAACGACGTGGGAATTAAAGATCCTTTATTGCAAGGCGCTATACGCTCCAGCCAGGAACCTGCGATTCTGCCTAAATACTTTCTCTTACCTACCGCCGATCGTGTCGCCTTACCATCTCTAGAATTAGCGCGGTATCACGAAGCAGAACTTCCAGAAGAATTTACACTGCAGTACTGGCAGATTGACTGCTACAAACTCCCCGAAACCACCAGTGCGATCGCATTTTTGAACGATTTACACTTTGTTGCCCTAAATAATTTAGCCGATGTGCAACTAGGAGCTGACCTCCTATTTTGGTATTACTACACCCAGGCTTTCAAGCAGATTATTCTTAAAGATCAATATATTCCAGCGCTCAGGTATCAAGAGCTATCTGTCGCAACTACCAAAGGCACAAGTAAGCAGAAAACTTTAACTAGCAAAACATCAAGTAAAACGTCTAGTAAAACGCCAACCTTTGCTACTTACGCAGGTTGGGAAATAATTTCTGAGCAGTATGAGGTAGATATTCAACAATACATCGACTGTATGCCTCTAGCCTGTGTAGCAGGATTTAACGCGCCATCAAAGCAACCAGAGTTAGGCGATCGCGAAACCCTACTGCGTCATTTTTCAGAATGTCTTCTGCATAGCATAGTTATCCAAACTCCATCCACGGCAAAATTTGAACAGCAAATATCTGAATCGCTGATCCAACAATGCTTAGATCCCAACGCATCCAGCTCTCCTGGGAAGACAAATGCAGATTTGGAACTTTACCAGCAATGGCAAGCTTGGCGACAGAGAATCGCTCGCACCCAAACTGATTCCATCTTCCATCTTTGCTTTCAGCTCCAGGCTCCCCTTAAAGATGGAGAGGCATGGCAACTTGAATTTCAAGTCTCCCCCAAACAAGATCCTTCGCTCAAACTGCCCCTATCAGCCTACTGGAAAATGACTCCAGCCAAACAAAAGGTTGTGCAAAAGGAATTTGGTAAGGACTTTGAGCAAAATCTCTTACTCAATCTTGGCTATGCCGCACGCATCTATAACAACCTTTGGCAAGGGTTAGAAACCGATCGCCCAATAGGCATGAGACTCGATCTTGATGCCGCCTTTGAGTTTCTGAAGGAATCAGCCTGGGTGCTCGAAGATGCGGGATATAAGGTAGTCGTTCCCGCCTGGTGGACTCCAGCCGGTCGCAGACGTGCCAAACTGCGACTCAAAGCTGCAGGTAAAAGTATCAAAAGCAGTGCTGCGAGTAAAAAGAAAAGTTACTTCGGTATTGACCAGTTGGTGGAATATCAGTACGAACTGGCGATCGGAAATGAAACGGTATCGCCCAAAGAATGGGAGCAGTTAGTAAACGCTAAAACTCCTCTGATTAAGTTTCGTGGCGAGTGGATGGAACTGGATCGCGACAAAATGCAGGAGATGTTGCAGTTCTGGCAACAGAACGGACAAGGGCAGACTGAGATGAGTGCGATTGACTTCATCAAGCTGGTCGCTTCTGATGATGATTTGGAAGTCGATCGCGATAGTAGCCTGGAGGAGATGCTGGCGAAGCTCAACGATAAGAATCGCTTTGAACCAATTCCCAATCCACCACTATTAAATGGCACATTGCGAGAATACCAGCGCCGTGGGGTTTCCTGGCTGCAATATCTAGAAAATCTGGGCTTAAATGGCTGCCTTGCTGATGATATGGGATTGGGAAAAACTATCCAGGTAATTGCCCACTTGGTGAATGAGAGAGCTGAAGAAGCAAGCAAACTCCCAGCTACTACCAAAACCAGTAGAACAACCGCGAAGACTGCCGCTAAAAGTGTTGCTAAAACTACTAGCAGAGTCAGTAAGAGTAAAATAATAGAAACAGCAATCGCCTCAACACCAATAGTGGTAAAGCCAACATTGCTGATTGCGCCGACCTCGGTGGTAGGTAACTGGAAAAAGGAAGTAGAAAAATTTGCACCGCACCTGAAAGCCCTCGTGCATCATGGTAGCGATCGCACCCAAGATCTTGAAGCATTTAAATCTAACTGTCTCGCTCACGATCTTATAATCACTTCATTCACGCTTGTGCGTATGGATGAAAAGTTGTTTAACAGCATGACGTGGCATCGAGTGGCGATCGATGAGGCACAAAACATCAAGAATCCCAAGGCGGCACAAACGAAAGCAATTTTGAAGCTGGAAGCGAAGCATCGTCTTGCTCTGACGGGTACACCTGTAGAGAATCGTCTTCTAGATTTGTGGTCGATCTTTAACTTTCTCAACCCTGGTTATCTAGGAAAAGAGGCACAGTTCAAAAAGTCGTTTGAGCTACCAATCCAGAAAAACAACAACAAACAGCAAGCGATTGTGCTGAAAAAGCTAGTCGAACCATTTATCTTACGGCGCGTCAAAACCGATCGCAGCATCATCAAAGACTTGCCAGATAAAATCGAGCAAAAACTATACTGTAACCTGACCAAAGAGCAAGCCTCTCTTTATGAAGCCGTAGTGAGGGAAGTAGAAAGAAAGCTAGAAGATACCGAAGGCATCAAACGCAAGGGATTGATTTTATCGACCTTGATGCAGCTCAAGCAAATCTGCAATCATCCCATGCAGTTCCTCCATGATGGTAGCGAATTTACACCAGAGCGATCGCACAAACTCAGTCGCTTATCCGAGATGGTAGAAGAAGCGATCGAGGCAGGTGAAAGCTTATTGATTTTCACCCAGTTTACGGAGATTGGTGAAGCGATCGCCAGGCATCTCAAGCAAGTCTATCATTACAACACCTACTACATACACGGTGGTACCAATCGAGACAAGCGCGAACGCATGATTACAGAATTCCAAGATCCTGAAACCGAGCCTTCCGCATTTATTCTCTCACTCAAAGCAGGTGGTGTGGGGATTACGCTCACCAAGGCAAATCATGTTTTCCACTTCGACCGCTGGTGGAATCCAGCCGTGGAAGACCAGGCTACCGACCGTGCGTTTCGGATTGGGCAGCAGAAAAATGTATTCGTACATAAGTTTGTCACGATTGGCTCATTGGAGGAACGCATTGATGAAATGATTGAAGATAAGAAAAAGCTGGCAGGTGCGATCGTAGGATCGGATGAGTCGTGGTTGACTGAACTGGATAATGACACTTTCAAGCAGTTAATTGCCCTGAATAAAAATGCCATTCTGTAGGGGCAGTTCCAAAAATCTTCCCGTTCCATTTGTTCCACGAAAGTCATTAATAGTAAAATCAATTTTGAGGTAAATTCTATGGCGAAATTTAGTCGAACATGGTGGGGGCAGAAGTTTATTAGTGCGCTGGAATCATTTACTGATGCAGGTAGACTGCAACGCGGTCGTTCCTATGCTGGGCCTGGGCGGATTTTGCAATTTGACATCGATAACGGCATGGTTTCAGCGACAATTCGGGGCAATGTCAATCCTTATTTTGGTGTGTACAAGGAGCCAAAGTATCACACCGAAATTGCCGTTACCTCTATCTCTAGTAAAGAGTGGGCAGAGATTATCAAACTCATGTCATCGAAGGCAAGCATCGTCGCTAAACTCTTATTGAATGAAGTACCAGAAAATATTGATGATAGCTTTGCCAAAGTTGGTAAACACTTACTACCCCACAGCCGTAAAGACTTCAAAACTAAGTGTTCTTGTCCAGATTCTTCAAATCCCTGCAAACATATTGCCGGACTTTGCTATCGACTGTCTAGCGAACTAGATCTCGATCCATTTCTCTTATTTGAACTGCGCGGTTTATCGAAAGAAGCGCTTCAGACTGAATTAGCTAAATCTCCACTAGGCAAAGCTCTATCCGCCGAACTGATGGCGCAAGATATTTTACCTGAACCGACTGCCTCCTATTACACTCAACCCAAAACGATCGCGATTAAGTCAACTCCCAGTCTTAAGGAATTTTGGCAAGGGCAGAAACGATTACCACAAGAGATCGCAAATCCTGCACAGGCTAATGTATCCGCGATCGCGATCAAGAAACAAGGTGATTTTCCTGCTTTCTGGCACCGCGATAATTCGTTTATTGAAGCAATGGAAGAGCTGTATCTGCGCGTTAAAACCAAGAATAAAGAAATACAGTAACGAGAGCATTAGCCAATTTGCGGCAGAAGCGCCCAGAACAACAATTACAACAGTTTTCAATCGAGTCCACCACAAAAAGCTGGTCGCAGGGGCGCAGCCCCCACATAGGTTTTAATGATTTATCTGTGGTGGGTTTGGTTGCGATTTGCTGTAGCACTAAAGCATAAAGGATAATTTCATTAATCAACCAATTTTTGCCATGCTGATTGAGCCGCATCTTTAAGACGATCGCCGATTTTGCCAATCTTCTTACCCACAGCACTACTAGTTTGCTTGAGATTCTTTTGCAAACTATTCTGTGCTTCGGCGATCGCACGATCGTATTTTTTCTTGGCGATACCCTTAGCACGATTAAATTCTTCAGTGGCTTTTTCTAAGGCCTCATCAACATGCTTAAGCGCCCATTGATCGACCCGATCGAGCCTCTCACCAGCAACTTGTTGTTGTTTCTTTAACTCCAACTCTGCCTGGTGCATGGCTTTGTCGTAGTTGCGTTGCGCCTCTACTTTCATGGCATCCAGCCCTGTTTGCAGTTGCTGCTTAATTTTTTTAGGTTTGCGCTTATCTGTCATGGTTTTGCTCCCCTCGGCTATGAAATTGAATAGCACTTATTCATATTGTTGCCGAATTTGCGATCGCTTGCTAGCTACTCGGCGCTACTTAAAGTTGGTAAAGTTATATTACGGGATTATTTTCCTCCCCAATTTGACCGATTACTCCTATGGCTTATACGATCGTAACTGATATCTGTGAGGGCGTTGCCGCCTGTGTACCTGCTTGTCCCGTCGCCTGTATTCATCCTGGCGCTGGTGCAAACAAAAAAGGCACTCCCTGGTATTGGGTTGACTTTGAGACTTGTATTGATTGCGGCGTTTGTTTAGAAGTTTGTCCAGTTAATGGGGCGATCGTCCCAGAAGAAAGACCCGAATTACAGAAGGCTCTTTAAACTTTCTGGCTATGCTGAATGCAAGGATCGCATTTTAGCCAAGTTGACAGTTGTGTTAGCATAGTCGCATCTGTAAACTAAGCAGGGAAATCATAGGGCTTAGCGATTGGGAATTAACTGTAGAAGTATTTTTAATTCCTTCAAGGCTTGAAGCATTACTAGCTAGAAGGTCAACGCCATCGCAATTTCCTTCTTTATTCCTAGGTAGTGTAGAGATTAATCTGTATCCTGAGTAACTACACTTGTTGTAAGTCAGTTTACTGGGGAGCTTTTTGAAAAAGTGGGAATTACCCCACTTTTTCTGTTTTTAACTGTATTCCCTCTGTACGTATGAGCCATCCGTTAATTCCACAAATTTTACAGATAGCTGAGGCGATCGCGCCTTCGGTTGGGCTAGAAGTAGTAGATATTATGTTTCACACGCATAAAAATCCAGCCGTTCTGCGGGTCGATATTCGCAACCCAGACGGAAGTACGAGCTTGTCAGATTGCGAGCGCATGAGCTTGGCTCTCGAGCCTGCTCTTGATGAGGCGGATATTATTCCCCATATCTACGAACTAGAGGTATCTAGCCCTGGTACTGAGAGACACCTAAAAAACGATCGCGAGTTTACAGCCTTTCGAGGGTTTACTGTTACTGCCAATACCCGCGTTCCTCATGCTGGCAAGCAAATCTGGACAGGCCAGCTTGTCAGTCGTGATGAGCACAAACTCACTCTCACCCAAAAAGGCAAGTTAATCGAAATACCTTGGGAGTTAGTAATTGGGGTTGAGTTGACTCAGTAGCTGGTAATACGCGCGATCGCAGACTAATAAATAACAAGACAAATATAGCAATCCTAGATGAAATGCAAATTGGGGGTTTGGGGGCTTTGCCTCCATAAAGGGGTTTCCCCCCTTCATTCCTAAAAAATAAAGACTGATTGCTATAAACAAGATGAATCCAGGATTTTTACTTAAGGAGATGGAAACTGTATGTCAATGCTGAAGCTGCCCGGACTAGGCAACATGGTAGAAGTAATTAGCAAAGAGCGCAATCTACCTAAACATGCTGTTCAAAATGCTCTACGTGAAGCGCTTCTTAAAGGTTATGAAAAATTCCGCAAAACCTATCGCGCTGAAGACAGCAACTATGACGAAGAATATTTTGATAATTTTGATGTGGAATTAGACATCGATAATGAGGGATTTCGGGTGCTAGCCACCAAAACCATCCTGGAAGAAGTAGATAATACTGACCATCAAATATCTCTATCTGAGGTGCGTGAGGTAGCGCCAGAAGCCCAGGCAGGCGGCACCGTAGTTGTCGATGTCACACCCGAGCAAAACGATTTTGGTCGCATGGCAGCAATTCAAACCAAGCAAGTGTTGGCCCAAAAGCTGCGCGATCAGCAACGTCGTTTGATTCAAGATGAATTCCAAGATCTTGAAGGCACAGTACTTCAGGGCAGAGTGCTGCGATTTGAAAATAGCTCGGTAGTGATGTCTGTTAGCAGTGGCTTTGGGCAGCCCGAAGTAGAGGCAGAATTACCAAAACGCGAACAACTACCGAGCGAACGTCCCTATCGACCAAATTCTACGCTCAAAGTTTATCTCAAGAAGGTCTATGAAGGCTCACGACGCGGTCCACAGTTAATGGTATCCCGTGCCGATGCTGGCCTAGTTGTTTACTTATTTGCCAACGAAGTGCCAGAGATTGAGGATGAAATTGTGCGGATCGTCGCAGTAGCAAGGGAAGCCAACCCTCCATCCTATGCATCTCATGCCGTAGGACCACGCACTAAAATTGCCGTTGATACACTAGAACGCGATGTCGATCCAGTTGGTGCTTGCATTGGGTCTAGAGGTTCCCGCATTCAATCAGTCGTAGCGGAGCTGCGTGGCGAGAAGATCGATGTGATTCGCTGGTCGCCAGATCCCTCTACCTATATAGCTAATGCCCTCAGTCCTGCCAAAATCCATGAAGTTAGGCTAATTAATGCCGACGATCGCCAAGCACATGTCCTAGTTCCAGACGATCAGCTTAGCCTGGCTATTGGTAAGGAAGGACAGAATGTTCGCCTCGCAGCACGACTGACTGGCTGGAAGATCGATATTAAAGATGCTTCTAAGTATGACTATGATGCCGAAGATCGCAAAGCTTCAGAGGAACAAGAACGCCGTCAAGTCCACGTTCGCAAAACTGAAGAACAGATGGAAGATTTGGACGAAGAACTAGAAGAAGCAGTTGAAATTGGAGAAGAGAATATCGAAAATTAAGCTAAATACGCACACGCACAATAATTTTGAAGGATCGTGCATGGCTCCTAAACTATATCGTCGATGTATATGTTGCCAGCGCTTTGCTCCCAGAGACGAATTTTGGCGAGTTGTGCGCGTGCGCACTGAAGAGCCTAATATTTCTATCCAACTCGATCGCGGCATGGGGCGTTCTGCATATATATGTCAAAGCGCGTCATGCTTGCAACAAGCCCACAAAAAAAATCGTTTAGGGCGATCGCTACGCACTCAAGTTCCACCCGAAATATTCACCCAGCTAGAGATGCGGCTAAATACTAATCCTTTAATTTTGCAACCGTAAATGGGGGCAAATAAAAGTTAGATAAAATCAGCAAACCTTTCTAATGTAGAGATGGCAGAGTAAAAAGCAAAAACAGAAGAGGAAATTTGTATTGGTAGTTTGCTGGTGAGCGCAAATTAAAATGTAGCTACCTTACTAAAAATGAGAAATACTATAGTAGATACCAGACAATATTTAATTGTGAATAGAAAGCTTTTGTAGATATCCATAGTCAAATAAATAATGTCTTGGTAACGTGGGCAATAATCGCATCTTAATGAGCAGCCGTTAGTGCGCTAGTTGCAAGCAAAGTAATAAGTGACACACCATAAAGTTTGCAGATAAAACAAGCGATCTTGTAAATACTCATCTCAAATACCTTCTTCTACAGAACTAAATCTAGCGCAGCTATATCTTTCAGGATGCGATCGCGATCACATGAGCTTGCGATCGCGATCGCATGAGTTGATAGAGGTATGATTCCCAAAATTGAACTTGTTGAGATCGCGTAGATTGGGGAAAATGCGATCGTAAAGCCAACTAATGCCAGCTAATAAAAAAGGTGGCTTTCGCCACCCCCAAAGGATTATTTATTCTAAGTGGTTTCTGGAGAGGATGTGCTTCAGTGCATCCTCTCTTCTTTTAGGAGTCCCTAAAATTTAGCCAAGTACCTTGCGGCAATGTGCCAAGACATTGTCAACGGTGAAACCAAACTTCTCATAGCAGGTAGGGCCTGGAGCAGATGCACCGTATGTGTCGATACCAATTACTGCGCCTTCAGACCCAACGTATTTGTGCCAACCCATGGTCGAGCCAGCTTCTACAGAAACACGCTTTTTCACCGAGGCAGGAAGAACAGAATCTTTGTATGCTTGGGTTTGTTCTTCAAACAGTTCCCAGCAGGGCAGAGAAACTACACGCACAGCTTTACCTTCGGCTGCTAGGGTTGCGGCTGCCTTGGTTGCCAACTCTAGCTCAGAACCAGTCGCAATGATGATTAAATCAGGGTTTGCTGCATCAACTACGACATAGCCGCCTTTTGCAACGCCTGCAACTGATGTGCCAGATAGATTTTTGACATTCTGACGGGTAAAAGCCATCAGAGAAGGACGCTTACGGTTGGCGATCGCAATTTCATAAGCTCCTACCGTTTCGTTAGCATCAGCAGGGCGTAAAACCAACAAATCTGGAATTGCACGCAGTGAAGCAAGGGTTTCCACAGGTTGGTGGGTAGGGCCATCTTCGCCTAGCACGATCGAGTCATGGGTCATGATGTAAATTGCGCCTACTTGTGACAATGCCGACAGGCGAATTGCGCCACGCATATAATCCGCAAACACTAAGAAGGTCGCACCGTAAGGAATCAATCCACCGTGCAACCCCATGCCGTTCACGATCGCACCCATGCCATGCTCGCGCACACCAAAGCGGAAATTGCGTCCTTCGTAAGAACCAGCTTGGAAGTCAGC
>JANMRU010000149.1:0-14501 GCA_031388585.1 Pseudanabaena sp. SOY_30_concoct_251
GTGTGAGAGAAAATCTCACCCTCTGGGATCGAACAGTCACCGATCTCGAGCTGAGAAACGCTTGCAACGATGCCGCCCTCCAGGAAGCGATCCAGGCTTTGCCAGGCGGCTATGATGCTGCACTGTTGGAAGGAGGTGTTAATTTAAGCGGAGGGCAGCGTCAGCGTTTAGAAATCGCCCGTGCCCTTGTATATAATCCTGCAATTTTAGTTATGGATGAAGCCACCAGCGCACTTGACGCAGAAACAGAGAAGATCGTCGATCAAAACCTGCGTCATCGCGGTTGTACCTGTCTGATCGTAGCGCATCGTTTAAGTACTATCCGTGATTGTGATGAAATCATTGTGCTCGATCGAGGCAGAGTCGTGCAGCGAGGAACCCATAACGATCTAAAACAAGTCGAAGGTTATTACTTGCAATTAATCCACAGTGAGGGAGAAGTCCTCTTGGAGGAGGAATAACGATGACAATGCAACCAGGAGAAAGCAATTTAACAGGGCAATCCTATACACTAAATGGGAATGAATCGATTATATTAAACGATCCAGAAACAGTTTGGCTTGTCGAATCAGGGGCTATGACCATTTTCTCGATTCCGACTCAAGCTGGCATCCCAGAGGGCGCTCGTCGTCACCTATTTCGAGTCAAAGCTGGACAGGCGATCTTCTCAAATGCATCTAATTCAACCGATTGCCCATATCAGCTTTTAGCAGTTTCCCTCGAAGAAACCGAGCTGTGTAAAATCTCAGCCGATCGCTTTAGCGCCCAACTTGCTCAATCTAATACAGAGGCGATCGCTCTAGTAGAGGGGTGGATTCATCAACTGGACTCAGTTCTAGCTAGTATTATCCCGCCAGAGACGTTTGAGGGAATCGCCACGACCAACACAAATCAAACTGCGCAGGAATGGAACGATAAATTAGCGCAACTTCAGAATCAACTCCTTCAAAGCATTGAACTGTTAAGGCAACAGGAGCGACAGGCGGAACAACTGCGTTTGCAAGCGAGAGCAGATCTCGATCGACAAATGATGGATGAAGTGTTGACAGAACTCACATCTACTGTGCTTTCCCAGAAAGTCCGTCCCGCAATCTTGCCAACCAGTGATTCTACGCAGCCCCTGCTGATTGCGGCGGGAGCAATGGGACGCGCCTTGGGAATTCCGATTCACCCGCCTGCGCAGTCTGAAGATCTCAGTCGGATGTCCGATCCTCTAGCGGCGATTGCCCGCGCTTCACACATCCGTATACGTCGGATCAGCCTGCAAGGTCGCTGGTGGGAAAAAGATGCAGGGTCAATTCTCACCTACACCCTGATAGACAAATATCCCGTGGCTCTGCTACCTGGCTCAAATTGCACCTATGAGCTATTTCACCCGCTAGAGCAAACTCATATACCCGTGAATGAGCAAGTTGCCCGTACCCTAGATCTGACCGCTTATACCTTTTATCGGCCTTTACCCACCCAAACTAATCCCTTAAATCTACTCCAGTTTGCTCTCCAGAGACATCTCAAAGAGATTGGGACGATCTTAATCACTGGAGTTGTCGCTAGTCTTCTAGGGATGCTGATTCCGCAGGCCACGGCAGTTCTAATTGATCGCGCAATTCCAGGTGCAAATCGTGGATTGCTATGGCAAATTGCTCTGGGACTAGCGGCGGTGGCTTTTGGTACTACCATCTTTCAATTAGCGCAGGGATTTGCAATTATCAGGCTCCAAACCTTTGCTGACTCTGATACCCAGGCAGCACTGTGGGATCGGCTATTGAACCTGAAGACTGCCTTTTTTCGCCAGTACGAAACAGGCGATCTCAGCTCGCGGGTTAGCGCGATCACTCAAATCCACCAGACCTTGACTGGCACGGCCTTGAGAACTATTTTCTCCAGCTTTTTTGCCCTACTCAACTTGGGACTTTTGTTCTACTACAACGGCGCACTAGCGCTAATTGCACTGGTAGTTGCCCTTATTTACGCAGTCCTAACCCTGATCTCTGGTTGGCTGACAGTGAGGAAATTGCGCCCATTATTAGAACAACAGGGACAACTTTTTGGTCTGATGGTACAGATAATTAATGGCGTCTCCAAGTTGCGGGTTGCGGGTGCAGAAGTTCGAGCTTTTGCCTTTTGGGGTAAGCGCTATAGCACTCAACTGCAATTAATGCTGAGTACCCAAGGTATCGAGGATATGCTCACCACGGTTGGAGAAATCTTACCTGCCTTTACAAATGCGATCGTCTTTGCGCTAGCTGTAAGTATGTTGCAGCAATCCCAGCAGCAGGGAGGAGGATTTTCCATTGGGACTTTCCTGGCCTTTAATGCCGCATTTGGTAGCTTTATCGGTGGTGCCACCAGTTTGAGCAGTGCGGTGGTGGATGTTTTAGAAGTTGTGCCTCTATGGCAGCGATCGCTTCCCATTCTGCAAGCTGAACCTGAGACAAATACAACCAAAGCCGATCCAGGTAGATTAGCGGGCAGCTTGAAGGTAGACCAGCTAAGTTTCCGTTACCGCGCCGATGGAGCTTTGACACTAAACAATATCAACATCGAAGCCAAGCCTGGCGAGTTTATTGCCCTAGTCGGCCCCTCTGGGTGCGGTAAATCAACCTTGTTTCGCTTACTTTTGGGGTTTGAATTCCCCGAATCGGGCAGCATTTACTACGACGGTCAAGACTTGAGCGGCCTTGATGTGCAAGCCGTGCGCCGTCAAATGGGAGTCGTCCTACAAGGAGGTCGTCTGATGTCCGCATCAATCTTTGAGAATATTGCAGGTGGCGGACTGATAACGCAGGATGAAGCTTGGGAAGCCGCACAGCGGGCTGGCTTCGACCAAGACATTGCCGCAATGCCAATGGGGATACATACCGTTGTTAGTGAAGGCGGCACCAATCTCTCTGGTGGACAACGACAACGGCTATTAATCGCCCGTGCTTTAGTCCTGAAACCTAAAATTTTGCTGTTTGATGAGGCGACTAGTGCGCTAGACAACCGCACCCAAGCGATTGTCAGTCAAAGTTTAGAGCAGTTAAAAGTGACTCGAATTGCGATCGCACACCGCATGAGCACGATTCGCAAGGCCGACCGAATTTATGTACTCCAGAACGGCTGTATTATTCAGCAGGGCAGTTTTGAGCAGCTAGCTTACCAGGAGGGATTATTTGCTCAGCTTATGTTGCGGCAGATGCTCTGAAAAGGCAGAAAAACTGGAATGCGATCGTCAGCTTCTGCTTCTTGCCCCATACTTGCCCACACATCAACAACGCAGACACCTGATTTGGAAGTGACGAAAATGCGATCAAAACGGCAGAAGTAACTATATCACTCCGCAAACAATGGATTAATACCCGTAATTTTTAACTCATACTTTGTACAGGGTTCGCTCATACACATACTAGAAAACCAAATCTCCCCGCGCCCAATCATTACTCCCTGCCAATTAGCGAACAGTTCACCGAATTTTTGTTGCAATACCGCCTTTCTCCAGTTAGGGGTCATAAACTTCGGGTAACTCACCACAAATTCTTTGGCGTTGATTACTTTGATGCTTTGCGCTTTAGACATCTTCAGCGTAATTGGGTATTTGACTATTTTGCTGAGTGCAACGGCATCATTTTGTTCGACAGCTTTTTGGATCGCAGCAAAAAACGGCTTAACACTCTCTTCCTTAAGCCCTGCTACTTTCAACCTTTCCCCGAGGGTCTCCTGCTCTTTATGATTGGACTGACTGACTTCTTGAATATTAGTTTCTTCTTCGATCTTATGTTCAGAAGTCTGTAAGCTGAACGCTTGCGAACAGTCAAGCAGGCCAGAGAGCGCAACTAAAAGCGCATATCCTAAAACTCTTAATTTCATGGTATGTCTCGCTAGAAAAACAGGCAAAATCTTGGAGTCAGAGAGAAAGAACTGATGGATTGATACTAGCATCTCAGAATGCGTTTGAGCGGCGATCGCCTAACTTTATCGGCAGTCGAAAAGTCTCTACTGATTAACGGCAACCGAATTATGTGGTGAGGTTCTCGATCAAAGCCATAATTTGAAAACGATCGAAACCATGAATCGAAACCACTTTTGATGGAGACGATTGACCGCTGACAATCTCAATCAACCCCTTATCAATGCTAAATTTGGAAGCGAGTAAATCAATTACAGCAGCGTTAGCCTTACCTTTCTCAGGAGGAGCTTGCACCTTAATCTTTAGAGATTCACCAAGCCATCCGACAATCAAATCCCTTGAAGACGACGGCACAACTTTTACATCAATCTTACCCATAACTAGATATCCAGAAGATTAGGACTTACGCACCGTGAAAGATAAAACCCAAACCCCCTTTAAATATTGATCTTTTGTTGGTTCTACGTAAGTTGAGTAATTTAATCTATTGCGCGATCGCTGGTGACTGCGGCCAATCCACTCTCCCTATTTTTTGATGCTTTGTTGCGATGGTAGGTCAGTGCAGCAGCAATACAGAAGACCAGTGAGTTAGTTGGCACGATGTCCGATTTACTGAAGACGATCGCGCGGTTACCCTCAAACTTGAGATCGGTTGGGAAAAGCATTCGGAATCTCTCAATGAGGTTTGTCTGGCAGTGAAAGTACATAGCATACTGTGATGGGTTAGATTTCTTCCAGCCGATTCGCACCGTGCTTCCACTCTTGCTTTCTGCCGTGACGTAGGCTGGTTCTCCCCACTTGAGGGTTTCCTCGATCTTGCCGACTCCTTCTGTTAAAGCGGCCGTCTGGAAGATCAACTCACGCAAAGCCAGAAGCTTGCTACGCATTTGGGGTGGATATTCCTCGAAGACTTCGGCTACAGCAACATTTTCAAATGGGGGCATGAGCAAACTCCTTTACGCGATCGCTTAACCAGAATTATAAAGTACCTTAGATTGAGACGCTCTTTGACTGACAGCCTCAATTACAAAATCACCTGATTTTTGACAGCACGATGAATTCTGGAATTGAGATCGTGCGAATTATCGGAGGGAATCGGGATTTAGAAGCTATTGTTGCCCATAATTCATGACTAGTATTGTAGCCAACGCCTTGATCGTATTGACAGATTTTAATTGGGGGGTGTGGGGGCAATGCTCCCACGGAGGGTTTCTCCCCCCTCCACCCTGTCAACCACCTAATTGGCGATCGCTATACTTGAACAAATGCATTGCAGCATAGATAATGAGCGTGAACCTCTTTGGCAATAACTTGGTAGACCAGGAAATTGTTGAGCGAGTAGGCAATCTACTAACAGGCTTAGATTATAATTTGTAGTCTGTTATGCCATTGTGTGTGCCAAATTACAGCCTCAGTTTTACGTCTAACTAAACCCTGCACCTGCCCTCAAAATATGATTATTGATAATTTGCCAAAGCAATATACTCCCCACGAAACCGAAGCAAAATGGCAAAAATGCTGGGAAGAGCAGGGTCTTTTTGTGGCAGAGTCTGTCAGCGACAAGCCACCATTTAGCATCATGATCCCGCCGCCGAACGTGACGGGCAGTTTGCACATTGGCCATGCTTTTGAAGAAACCTTGATTGATGCTTTGGTACGCTATCACCGCATGAAGGGTTTTAATACGCTCTGGTTGCCAGGCACCGATCATGCCAGCATTGCCGTTTCTGCTTTGTTAGATAAGCAACTCAAGGCAGAGGGCAAAAGTCGTCAGCAATTAGGCCGCCAACAATATTTAGAAAGAGCTTGGCAATGGAAATCTGAGTCAGGTGGCGCGATCGTCAACCAATTCAGGCGCTTAGGTTTATCGCCAGACTGGAGCCGAGAGCGCTTCACGATGGATGAGGGATTATCTAGTGCCGTAGTCGAAGCGTTTGTGCGCCTATATGAAGATGGCCTCATTTATAGGGGCGAATATTTAGTCAACTGGTGTCCGTCTTCCCAGTCAGCAGTATCTGATCTGGAAGTAGATAACCAAGAGGTCAAGGGACATTTATGGCATTTTCGCTATCCCCTCGCCGATGGCAGCGGTTATCTAGTAGTAGCAACTACTAGACCCGAAACTATGCTGGGCGACACAGCCGTGGCGGTCAATCCTAGTGACGATCGCTATCAGCACATGATCGGCAAGACAGTGATGCTGCCATTGATGGATCGTGAGATTCCGATTGTGGGAGATGAATACGTCGATAAAGAGTTTGGGACTGGATGCGTAAAAGTTACGCCTGCTCACGACTACAATGACTTTGAGATTGGGCAGCGCCACAATTTACCTTCGATTAATATCCTGAATAAGGATGGTTCTATTAACGAGAATGGCGGTGAATTCCAAGGGCAAGATCGCTTTGTAGCTCGCAAAAATGTAGTCGCAAACCTGAAGACTTTAGGATTACTAGAAAAAATCGAAGATTATGTTCATACTGTGCCCTATTCCGAGCGAGGCAAAGTTCCCGTAGAGCCATTCCTATCAACCCAGTGGTTTGTCAAGATCCGTCCTCTAGCAGATTTCGCTTTGCAAGAATTCGACGAAAAGAATTCACCACAGTTTGTACCCGATCGCTGGGGCAAAGTCTATCGTGATTGGTTGGTGAAGCTCAAAGATTGGTGCATTTCGCGTCAACTCTGGTGGGGGCATCAGATCCCTGCCTGGTATACGCCTGAAGGCGATGTGTTTGTCGCGAAAACAGAAGCCGAAGCATTAGCAAAGGCAAAAGCAAAACTGGGCAGAGAGGATATTACGCTAGAACAAGATTTTGATGTCTTGGATACATGGTTCTCATCAGGGCTGTGGCCGTTCTCGACCTTGGGATGGCCAGAATCAACCCAAGATTTGGAAACTTTTTATCCCACCAGTACGCTGATAACTGGTTTCGATATCATCTTTTTCTGGGTAGCACGGATGACAATGATGGCGGGTTATTTTACAAAGCAAATGCCCTTCCGTACAGTCTACATCCACGGTTTGATTCGGGATGAGAATAACCAGAAGATGTCAAAATCCAAAAATAATGGCATCGATCCGCTGATCTTGATCGACAAATATGGCACAGATGCCTTGCGCTATGCGCTAGTCAGAGAAGTGATTGGAGCGGGTCAGGATATTCGCCTCGACTACAATCGCAAAACCGATGAATCTGCAAATGTGGAATCAGCGAGAAATTTTGCGAACAAGCTGTGGAATGCATCGCGGTTTGTTTTAATGAATGTTAGAGATCGCATAGAAACAGAATCTGACAGCGCTTTTGAATTATGCGATCGCTGGATTCTGTCCCGCTTTAATCAAACTGCCCTAGAAGTGAATCGTCTGATGGATGGCTATGGTTTTGGTGAAGCCGCCAGAGCTTTATACGAATTCATCTGGGGTGACTTTTGCGATAACTACATCGAACTAGTCAAGTCACGCTTGCAGGGAGAAGATGGTAAGTCGAAGCAAACCGCTCAGAATGTTCTCATTTCAGTTCTGGATGGCACATTGCGATTGCTACATCCATTTATGCCTCACATTACTGAAGAACTTTGGCAAGCGATTAATAGCGGCGATCATGAGGGTTCCGCAGGCTATCTAGCAACTCAAGCATATCCAGAGGGCAATCCAAGCTTAGTTGACGATCGCTTAGAAGCACAGTTCACGCTAATCCTTGAGACAATCCGCTCAATTAGGAATCTCAGAGCCGAGGCTGAAATCAAACCTGGTTTGCAGATTAAGGCTGTATTGCAGACTGAGAACGATCGAGAACGTCAAACTTTGCTTCAGGGCGAAACCTACATTAAGAACCTGGCGAAAGTCGGCGATCTTTCGATTTGCCACGATCTACCAGATAACCTGGGTCAAACGATCGCAGGTGTTGTCGATACGGTGCAGCTATTGATTCCACTCAGTGGAGTTGTCGATTTAACTCAATTGAAGCAAAAGATCGAGAAAAATATAACAAGACTAGAAGGCGCGATCGCGTCTTTGCAAGGGCGATTGGAAAATGAAGGTTATGTCAAAAAAGCACCGCCGGAAGTAGTGGCAACTGCCCAAGCTGAGTTGGAATCCTCTCAGCAGCAAGTGATTACTTTGCGATCGCGCCTAGCAGAACTGGCTGCGGCAGATAGTTAAAGTCGGGGCAGATATATATGTCTGCCCTCTACTATATTTTTGGCAACACAAATTCGGCGTAGGGAACATCCCAGATCGTGGGATGGCTGACGCGATGACCAAAATAATTATCTTCGCCATAGGCTGTACCGTGATCCGAACATAAAATACATAAAACTGGCGTTCGCCTCTGAAGTACCTCAAACAGAGGTGGCAAATGCCGATCGACATATTCTAGCGCTGCGGCATGGGATAAGCGCGAATCCGAACTCGCTCCAGGCAGGAAAATGCAGTTAGGTTGGTGTATGGCGGCGATGTTAACAAACAAAAAGACATGTTGCGATTTGGGCAGGCGGTCGAGAATTTCGATTGCCAATGCCACTTGATTCTCTGTGGAATGTGCGTCAGTGACTCCCAGGGTTCGATTCCAGTGACTTTCCGTAAAAAGTCCTGGCAAAACATTACCCAAAGCACTCATTTTATTAAAGAAACCAACCCCACCAATACAGATGGTGCGATATCCCAAACTGGCAAGTCCTGAAACGATATCTGAGGTATCAAAAACACAAGTATTAGGATCGATTGTTTCACTGCCAGGGAAACTGACCGCAAATAGGCGAGGATGCTTCCCTGGCGCTACAGGTGTGGGGAAGAAACCCGCAAAAAAAGCGTGATGAGCCGCATAGGTAAAATTAGCAGGCGAGTGTCGCTTTTCCCAGGTTTGTTGCGGTAACACCCCTGCTAGATTAGGCGTTCTGCCTTGCTGCAAGCACTCTTGGGCAATGTCATAGCGCAAAGTGTCGAAGCTGACGAATAGAATGTCGTGGGAGCCGATCAGATAATTGGCAGCGATCGCAGTATTATCAGGATTAGCAACTAATTCTCTTTCCATTTATCTCTCTCCCTCTTGCGCTAAAGCAGCGACAATCTCAGTTGTGTAAGTATCCAATCCATTATGTGTAATATCTGGGAGCAAATCGCCAAATGCGTTCACTTCCAGGACTAGCGGCTGCTTAAACCCGACGGGAATTAGTAAATCTATACCAGCATAAAGACTATTAGGAAAGATCCTGGCAGCTTGCTCGCAGGTGTCGATCGCATTTTCCCATGCCTGCGCTCCCATTTTGGCAATCAGAGCAGTTGGCTCGCTGCGTTTATTTTTTAAGTGCAGGTTAGTCATGGGACTCTTGCTCAAGCGTACAACCACATGCTTGCCTTGTCCCGCGATCGCCACAACCCGCAGATCGAAGACGCGATCGCCCATGCTTGCTTTCGGTACCCATGCTTCCACCTGGACGCGATCGCGACACAGCGTATCGATAATCGTGGCAATGTCATGCCGATCGCGGTAATCACGAATGCGCCGAGAGTTAAAGAGTTTAACTTCTCCATCCCCTACCACCAACTCGACCGTCGTAATTGCTTGAAAACGCTTGCCGTTCGTGGCAAAAGCAACTACGCCTGATGCCGAAGAGCCATGCGCCAGCTTAATGAAGACTCTCCACTGTTTCATAGCTTGCATTCGCGCCATTAAATCGTCGAAAGAGGCGATCGCCCCAAGGCTTTTAGGTGTTGGTACGCGATCGCGGTTAAAAAGAGCGTGGCACTGAATCTTATCAAACATCACAGCAATATCTGACGGTTGATTCATTAATTGATGATGATTGCAACCAGCAAGCTGCTTCTGCAATCCCTTTAATGCCGCACCAAATCCCAAATACCACTGCCGAGGATAGAAAATGCGTCCGCGATCGAACTCAAGTTGCATCGCCGCATCGCGGCTAATCCAGGGGGAACCCTCTGCTTCAGCGACTTCTGCCCCCAATCTGAGCAAGAGTTTCTCCACCTCAAAATTCCGTCCTGGCGATTCAATTCTGATGATGCTACCTGGACGAACGATCTGCTCCAAATGCGATCGGCCATTCAGCAGATCTATGTACGCAACCACATCTGCGGTTGGCAAACCAAGCTCTGCTAGTGCGGTCTGAAACAAAGTAACCCGCCGATTCTCAGGATTGCCAACTACGACGAAATGAGGATGTTTAGCATACATGCCGAACTATTCAGAAACGGCTACAAAGAAATAGCTCTCATCTTCATATTCCTCTACTTCCTGGCGATCGCTAGCATCAATCTCGATTCCTAACTCTTCAAGTCTAGTAACAAGTTCATCTGAAATAAAGTGATGATGGATATCTAATTTCTCCAATTGCGCGATCGCGGGATTATCGAGTAATGCTTCTGCCCCAGCATCCCTCAATATCCCCAAGGAAAGATCGAGGACTTTAATCTGTTCGAGCACAGGTGCGCTAGCTAGGGCAATGGCAATCTCATCAGCAATTTCACTATCGCGCAAACCCAGATAGCACAATTTTGGGAACAACTGGCCCGATAGAATCGGCTGCAAATCATCAACCGTGGTATCACCGCCATAATCTTCCACCCCTAGCCAGAGTTCGAGATGTTCTAGTTCTGGTAATTCTGCATTACAAACCTCGCTTACAACACCAACGCTTAGCCCTCCCGTTTCCACAACCAAAGACTTCAAGCGATCGTGTTTGAGAACACCTAAGCTGAGTCCTTGATTGCCTCGTACGGTTAGATATTCTAGTTGAGGATAAGCAGTAAGCAATGGCGAAAGATCGCTTTGCACGATCCAAGATATTTCGACTTCTTCATAGGTCATGTCGCCTAGAAAGATAGCTTTCAGGTTTGGGAGTTTCTCTCGCGCTGCTACCAGAGCCTCAACAATATCTTCGCTCGACTCATCAACATCTGTAACCCAACAACCGATTACTATGCCTGAGATTTCGCTAACTCGCGGATCTTCCAAGAACACTTTAAAACAATCTACAATCCCCTCCTCGGCATCATAGTGAGTGCTGATACGGTAAATCTTAGTTGTCGGCTCTTGAATACCAGTTTCAGGTGAGAAGTCCTCAACTGTCTTACCAGCAAATAGCTCTGCGTGTGCGCTAATAGTCATAGTTTGGTTTAGTATGGCTGTGCAAATCCTACCAAATTTCGCGAACCCAGCAACCTAAGACCAAATTTTTTCTCACTATTTCAGAATTTACGCACTATGAAAGATAAAACAACACTATGCCTTTGCTACTGTCAGTCACAAAATCTACAGGTTCAGCAAAGATTTTCCAGATTCCAGGCGGAAAATTCCAATCAAAAAAGGGATACTTTAGGACCGACGATATTCTGGCTATCATCAGTCCCGCAAAGATAAAATTGAGTATAGCGATGAGCGTGACGCCAATTGGATAACTTTTTCCGTCTAAGTTAAGGCTAAAAAAATGGAAGCTAGCAGCTCCCTCAGTTCTATTCTTGACATTTAGATTTCTTCAAGCTTTAACAACGATCTTGCTTGGCCTTCAGGAAATCCCTAGTTAGCTAATTGAGCGCAACACACTGATAAAGCCTTCATCAGCACCGTACTCAATGATTAGCAAAAGCACAAAGCCCAGCATGGCAAAACGACCGTTCCACTTTTCAGCAAACTCAGTGAAACCAACACGTGGCTCTTCATCAAAGTAAACAGGTGGCTCGTAAGCAAAGTTATTCAGTAAGCCGCGATCGTCTGTAATTGCAGTTCGTTGAGCCATGTCTTTTAATTAGGTAAATCTTATATTAAGTAATGTAACAAAGCTCCAGGTTTGTGACATCAACCTGAGGACATAAGAATTAGCCTTTTTTATTGGGTGTTTTCACCTCCGAAGGAATAGGGAAGCTTTCCACAGGGCTTCCAGCAAGCGCTTTGTCCATAAAATTACGCCAGATTGGTGCTACATAAACACCACCAGTGACACCATTTGCCATAGGCGAGTAGTCATCATTCCCAATCCAGACCGCAGTTACTAATTGAGGGACATAGCCAACAAACCAGGCATCGCGAAAGTCAGAAGTCGTACCTGTTTTACCCGCAGCCGGACGACCATCGCTAAGTGCGGCGGCTGTTCCCGTACCATTAGTAATCACACCTCTAAGGACATCAGTGGTTTCAGCAACGGCGACAGGATCGAGTACTACTTCTCGTTTGGGCGTATTATCGAGAATGATATTGCCATTACTATCTGTTACTTTGGCAATTAAGGTGGCTCTCACTTTATATCCGCCATTAGCAAACATGGCATATGCGCCTGCTACTTCCATAGGAGTCACGTCCGCCGCACCTAATGGTAAGGAGATTACTGGATCCAATGGACTAGTAATCCCCATTTTGCGACAGATTTCGACTACCTTCTTAAGCCCAACGTGCTGACCTAGTCTGATTGCAGGAATATTACGCGAAAGAGCTACGGCCTGCCGAATACTAATTGACCCCGAGAAAGTATTGTCGTAGTTACGTGGCGCATAAGGCTCGTTGCCATCGTGGTAGGTGACAGGAGAGTCTGATATAACCGAGTCAGGTGCGTAGTCTTTAGTGGCAAATGCAGCATAGTAGACAAAAGGCTTGAATGACGAGCCCAATTGACGGCGAGCTTGCACAGCGCGGTTGAATTGATTTTTTTGGTATGGCCCAACTCCTCCTACTAGTGCCTTAACAAAACCAGTACGAGGATCGATCGCCACAAGAGCTAGTTGATCGGCGTATGCTCCCTGGTTCACCAGATTTTGATGCGCTTGATTAGCTGACTCTTCAGCAATGCGCTGCATCTTTAAGTCAATCGTAGTTTGGACGCGCAGACCACCTTCTGTGACTATATTCTTGCCAAATCTTTCTTCTAACTCGGCGATCACAGCTTGTGTCACATAGGGTACGCGGCTAGCTTCGTAGGATGTACCCTTACCTAGTTTAATTGGCAGGGCTTTAGCTGCTTTGATTTCCTCAGGCGAAGCCCATCCCACCTCTTGCAATCGATCTAGCACCAGGGTCTGACGAAATTTAGCTGTCTTGTAGTTTTTGAATGGATTATATACAGATGGAGCTGGAATAATGCCTGCCATCATTGCAGCCTCCGCCAAGTTGAGGTCAGCGGCAGACTTGTTGAAGTAATTCTGCGCAGCAGTTTCGGCACCGTTGGTATTTACGCCCCAGAAAATGTGATTAAGGTACATCTCCAAAATCTGATCTTTGGTAAATATTTGCTCTACGCGCATTGCCAAAACAGCTTCGGCTAGTTTACGGCTAATACTCTTGTCGTCGCTCAGAAATAGGTTTTTGACTAGCTGCTGAGTTAAGGTCGAACCACCTTCAACTGTTTCTCTAGATCTGAAGTTAGCAATTACAGCACGCCCAATACCAGTAGGATTAATACCTTTATGGGTATAAAAGAAGGCATCTTCGATCGCTAAAACAGAGCGTTTGAGGTGTGGGGAAATTCGATTAAGCGGCACAAGTTCGCGGTTAACATCGCCATGCAATCTCGCGATTAGTTGCCCGTTGATATCATATATATAGCTAGTTTCTGAGGGTACATAACCCTTTAACTGTCTTACATCTGGCAAATTGCGAAAACTAACCGCCAAACCAACTAGGCCGCCAGCGAGGGCACTGCCGCCCACTAAAACTATTGCTAGTATGGTGCCGCCAATGGATTTAGAAACCGTTTTTAAAACATCACTTTTCACGGGTCTCGGCTGTTTTAAACTATTAGATGCCACTGTAATATACTTGGTCAACAAAACCAATCCTGCTTGTGAGTTTAACCGAGACTGACCCAAATATGCCAGAGTCCCCAATTAAGTTATTGATAGAACGTGGTGTAGCCGAAGTTTTCCCCAATGCTGTGGGAGTAGAAACGAGCGATTCCCCGCAAAATGCGCACCGCCTCGACTCGCAAACCTTAACTTTAAAAGACAAGCTGTTGTTAGCTCAGCAAGAAGGGAGAAGCTTAAGGATTAAGCTGGGTATAGATCCTACTAAACCAGATTTACATCTAGGCCACACCGTTGCTCTGCGCAAGTTGCGCGCTTTTCAAGATGCTGGTCATATGGCCATTTTGATTATTGGGGACTTCACTGCCCAAATTGGCGATCCTACAGGGAAGTCAGAAGCGCGTCCGCGACTGACACCTGCGGATGTAGAGCATAATGCTAAAACCTATCTCGAACAAGCCCGAAAAGTGCTGGACTTTAGCCACGATCGCCTGGAGTTACGCCACAATAGCGAATGGCTAGGTAAGCTAGATTTGCCAGAAGTAATCGGCTTGCTTTCTAGCATGACCGTCGGGCAAATGCTGGCAAAGGAGCAATTTGGCGATCGCTATGAAAAGGGCACTCCGATCTATCTGCATGAATTTCTCTATCCGCTTATGCAGGGTTATGACTCAGTTGTAATTGGGTCTGATGTTGAGCTAGGTGGTACCGACCAAAAGTTCAATATTCTCGTAGGGCGAGATCTGCAAACCCATAAAGGCGAACATGGACAATTTGGCATGTTGTTACCGCTTTTAGTCGGTCTGGACGGCGTACAGAAAATGTCCAAATCTCTAGATAACTATGTCGGTCTTACCGAAGATC
>JANMRU010000183.1:0-6456 GCA_031388585.1 Pseudanabaena sp. SOY_30_concoct_251
GAGGGCTGCGCCCTCAATTGGGGCACAGCCCCAAACCCCTTTAAATATTGATCTTCCGTTAGTTCTACATAAGGTGAGTTAGATAACTACTTCATGGGTAAAAAATAATGGGATCAGGCAGGTGATTATAGAGATTGCTTCTCGGCGGGTTGCAGATGTAATTTTGTTAAAGCTTGGCAAAAGAGATGGTTGTGAGCCATAGATGTTGAATCTTTGTAATTAGAGAGATTGCCTCAAATTGGCGGCGCGATCGCTAGCCATGCAACCATGCTCTTCCAAGACTATTATCAAGAGATTTACCAAAAAGCAACTCAAGGTGGTCGTTCTTTAGATTGCTATTCCATCTATACATCTGAGCCATGATGCGCGTAAACGTGAAAGCTAATTCTGTAGCATGAACTAAGCTATTTCTCTGCAAAATATCATTGCTGCTAGTTCGTTCGCTGCGATGATGTTTGAACAAGCTCATGAGTTGTCCAGTGGCGCTACTCATCCTAGCTCTAAAGCTGTCGCGAAAAGCCCAGCAAGTGAACCCCCAGAATTTAGCCAGATGGCCGATTTCGTCTTGCAGTGGTTGCGCGATCGCATTTTGCAAATCCCCTGTGGAATGTGCCATCAGCCACAAATACACTGAAACAGCTCCCCATTCCGTAGAGATACGACTCACGGTATGTTTGTAGACTTCAGTGATGGGATTATCTGTGGCGTAGTAATCTTTAACCGAATTGGGTTTGAGCCTTAGCTTCTCACCAGTAAGCTGCTGGTAAATCTTACTAAAAACAGGAGCATGTTGTCGTTCTTCTTTTTCCCAAATACTCACCTCAACCACTTCACTATTTTCATCTCTCAGCCCTCCCATAAATTGTGCCATCTGCGGATGAACTCCCTGCATGTAATTCCAGCTTTCTCTGGAATAGTCGCGAATAGGAGATTCTATTTTGATCGCACCTACAAGCACAAATAGGAATAATTTGGGATCGATGCCAACAATTTGATCGATGTCTATGCCTTTCCAGTTAATTCTCTGCCAAATTCTCTGATGAGGAGATTCAAATTGTCGGGGGAGATCGAGTAACTGCTCGCTCAGGATATCAAGTGAGAGATAGCGCTCGGCTAGATAGTTAATCCTTGCTCTAGTTTTCAAATAGCCAGGATGCTGATGACAATAACCAGCGAGATCGATCTTCGATTCAACCTTTGATTCAGTCTTTAATTCTATCTTTGACAATGCGTGCATTTCTTTCTCTCTCAATTGGAGTTGATGAACTTCAGTATCAAAGATTTATCTTGTTTGCCGATCGCGCTCTGTGCCACTTCTAAAATTGACTTATTCCCTTTGTTGCGTGGAAGGGCTTTCTGCGATTACGATTGGCTGCGTTCGCCGCGAAGGGCTAGGGCTGTCTTAGAGGCACTGCTACGGCAAAACCCAAAATATTCGTATGGGGCAAACTCTTTGTGGGTGACCTTTTTGCTTAATCGCTACCCAAACTTTAGCGATTAAATTCAAAAATTTAGCTAACCTATGGTTTAATATATATTCCGTAAGTATTGGGCCTGTAGCTCAGCTGTATAGAGCAACCGCCTTCTAAGCGGTCGGTCACTGGTTAGAGTCCAGTCAGGCCCGTTTTCACCCAAAACTAGCCAAAAGAATAAGCCTGCCAACTTTACTTGTTGACAGGAAATTGCTTGGACAGATTGTTTGTTGAGGGGGGCACTCCTCAACAAAATCCTTGATAAACACTACTTCTTCTTTGTGCCCTTAGTTTCAGCCGTCGAGACTTTTATTGTCTCTGATTCAAGCTGGGCAATTCTTTGCTTAATTTCGGGTGAGTACAAAAGTAAATAATTCCAGTAGTTACCAAATACACGATAGACGTATCCTCTGGTTTCGTCGTAGGGAATCCCCTCTACAAATTCATCCGGATCGCCAATCCCTTTACTCTTGACCCATCGACCGATCGCTCCAGGCCCTGCATTATAACTAGCGATCGCCAGCATGGAATTATCACCAAACTCCCGATGCGTATAGTCAAAATACCAGGTGCCAAACTCGATATTGTTTTCGGGATCTTTGAGTGAATAGTTCGGTCTGCCGCTTTTAGTCGAAATCCATCGACCTGTATCGGGCATGATCTGCATTAAGCCCACTGCACCCGATCGCGATAAAATTTCCGCCTCAAACCGTGATTCTTGTCGAATTAAACCCATTACTAACACGGCAGACAAATTGCGCTGCCCTGCCCAACTGGATACCCGATCCCAGTAGGGGAATGGATAGACTGTCTGCCAGAAGATTGGCTGCTTTCTTAAAGTGTCGATTTCTGCTTGTTCGGAGGGGGGAACATCTAGCCAGTTTAGGCTTTCGGCCTGAGCGATGCCTTTAATGTTGTCATTAACGCCAATGCGCATAATGCCATCAGTCAGGGTTTCTTTGGCATTTTGGGCTAAGCGACTACGCATGGCAAATTGCCAATACTCGCTGGCATCTCGATCTTGCCCAATTAGGTAAAGCTCGTTTAGCGCAGGTGAACCTGCTGGTAAAGGGCTGCGCGCACTAGGGCGATTAATTGGTAGTTTAATATTTCTCGCCGTCGTAAAGTCTCCTACTTGCCAGCCAAGTTGCGATGCCGAACGCCAAGCAAAATAGGTGTGGGAATGCTTGGTCAGCACGTATCTAAACATTTGCTGTGCTGTGGTGCGATCGCCAATACGAGTAGCCCATTTCCCCCCCCAATAGCCAGCTTCAGCCGCGATTTCACTATCGGCATCTGTGAGCATAATTTGGCTAACCCAATTCAAGGCTGGCTTGAGCTGCCCCGATCGCGCATGTTGTTTGGCATAGCGCCAGGATAGCTCAGTAGCAGCATCACTGCTCGCATATTTATTCAGAAGTAAAGATTGAGCTTCGCTAGATGCCTTGGCATTGCCGAGCTGCTGTAATAGATCGACTTTTTTCAGTAGCGCTTCTCCAGCGGTGTTTGGATACTTGGCCACAATTAGATCGGCAAGCCTAACCGCATCCACTGGCTTGGAAAGATCCATCATGCGGATCAGTGCTCTGGGAGCCTGGGGGCTATTTGGATACTTTTGGATGATGCTGCCATAGGCAGCGATCGCCTGAGGTTTCTGCTTATGTCTTTGTAAACTGCGCCCGAGACGATAGGCCGTGAAAGGATTTGGAGTAGCACGAGCGAAGGCGAGACTTGCTTTGCCGTACTCTGCCTTGTCATAGTAACCTTCGGCGATCGCCCACCATTGGTCGGGAGTAAGTTTCCCTGACTGCATATTGACCAACCGATCTAAAATGGGCAGAATCTCTTTGGAATCTCTAAAGTTGACCGCCATATTAGTGAGGAGATCGGGGCGATTGGGATTTTTTCGCAATTCTGCAAGCAAAACATCTCGCGATCGCGGATGTGAAGGGAACCGCTCTAATAACTGTTGTGATTGACCAAGAGCAAATAAAGCCTCTGCTGCAACAGGGCTTTTGGGATATTGAGTGAGAATTTGCTGCCAGATAGTTTGAGCAACCTTGGAGTCAGAGGCTAAGGTCAGTGCCTGTGCTCGCTTTAGTAATACGTAGTCAGCTAATACTGGATATTCGGTTTCTAGTCCTGCCAACAAGGGAATTGCCGCCTGAGGATTGCGATTTGCGAGATGCAAATTGGCTAAGACGTAGCGAGCGCGACTGCGATCGAGCGATGACTGGGGTGTTTGGGCTTGAGATTGAAGCTGCCCCAGACGCTGGGGGTGTGGTAGGTTAGTTAAAAGGTCAAACTGCCGAGAGTTGTCTGTAGTGGGACTATTAGGATTGCCAGGATTATCAGTAGTATTGACAGCAGCGGCTTGTAGGTTGTCAGGATGCAACGATCCTTCTGTAGTTTTACAGGCAGCGGCTCCAACCAGGGTAGTACTGCAAACGATCGCGAGCGACCAACGCATTAATTGCTTCATCGGTTAGATATCTGGCTAGTTTGTGAGTGTGAGAGTCAAAGAATAACAACAGCTGAGACTGACCTTGCTTATATTAAGTGTTCGACTCGCAAATTAAAGTGCTTGGTCATGCTTGCCAAGCACCTCAAATTAATCTTGTGAGCGCAAAACTTCGGATCCACCCTATCGATCTAGGGCGTATTTTATCACTTCGGTCAATGGCACAGTTTGTCTAATCAGGCTTTTTGACCCAAACTTCTGGGGTAAAGTTTCCGTGCAGTCCGTAGGGAATATGGTGATTCAAGTGTAGGGTTGCCACTGGTGCCGCCGTGATATTTTGAGCATCCAGGATCGCAATATCTGAACATTTGAGTTCGGCATTGTACACAACGAGTACTAACCAGCCATCGTCCTCGACAACCGCACCCGGACGAGGAATAAATACCGGTTCGCTGATAAATCCTCTGGGTGCAAAGCTGTGCAATTCCTGCTTGCCAGTATGCAAATCGAGCTTCACGATCGCCTGGAGCGGAGCATTACCTTGTGGTTGGGCGATCGCACCAACATAGGCATACCGATATGCTTGCCCCAAGTACTGGGGATTAATGGCAGGGAATTCACAGGAACGCTCGACTAATATTTGACGCGTTACAGTACGCGATCGCAAATCAATCTGAAAGCGACATAGCTGACCTGGAATTACTTTGTCAAAATCAATCTCTTTGTAATCAGAATTTATTTCTAGTTTTGGATAATCCTTATAGCAAATTGAGTCCAGGACGATCGTATCTCCCTGCTCGAAGGCATTGCAGTGATGGAAGATAAAGCAAGGATCGGTCTCAAAAGTATTGAGCTTTCCGTCGCGATCGAATAATAGAATCTTGGTTGGGGTATTGGGCTTAAAGTCCAAACAGGCTCCAGCCGTTCTAAACCCCATCAGAAAAGGTAAGGGCTGAAACTGGACAGGATTTTGGCAAAATATGCGGTAATTAGGAGTGTAGGCAAAGTCGTGTAAGAAGCAGAATCCTGGCACCTTCTGCTGGAATTGCTCGGTGAGCGTCCCGTTACTATCAACACGATAGAACGATATATTTGTTGATTTTGGCCCTGAAACCACACCAAACCCCCAAAGATCGCCGCTTTGGGGATCGGCTTTGGGATGAGCGGTAAATACTTGGCCAGGAGCTAGCACACCATTAAAATTTTCAATGCCAATTGTGTCTAATGTGTCGGGATCGAGACGGTAAGGAAGGCTGGCTTCCCACAGAGCTAAGAGCTTTTTGGCGTGATAGATAACGTTGGTATTTGCAATATTTTTGAAGCGCAGATCCAAAATATTTTTTAACCACCCGCCTGGCTTCTGGGTGCCAAAGACCCCTCGATACAGAATGCGCCCTGCTGCTTGCTCGGCTAGAAACTCAGGTGTTTTGACGAAACTATTCGCGAAATGCGCACGTCCTTCCACAAAAGCGATCACGCAAATCATACCATCGCCATCAAACGGATGTCCGTAGTCTTGGCCGTTGACATCTAATAGTCCAGGCCCATTTCGGAATAACGTGCCTGAAAGTTCCTGGGGGATCTCACCATCAACGCGATCGATCCAGTAGGAATTCTCCGTCCGTAAAGATTCGTAGCCTGACTGCCAGTCAGCTTTAGAAAATGTGGGGGTTAACGCCTGCACCATAAACTTAGGTTGAAGTTAAGTAAAGTTAAATTACATTGTCTTAATATTCGATTATAGGCCGATCGGCTGTGAAATCCCTATTTCATACATAACCTTTCCTTTGGGACGATTCTTAATAAAAATTGTTTGAGGAATGCAAAGTTTAGTTAATTTAAATTGAGGATAAATACTCATGGCAACCGATTCGGCATAGGATACTTTTCAAACAAACGCGTACTAATAAATTATTCAATTTCTATGTCAAATTTATTTTTGCTAGCTAGCATCCCTACGACAACTAACTGGTCGTTCAGCGTAGCTTTGATCATGATTACCTGTAATTTGTTTGTAATTGCGATCGGTCGTTATGCAATTAATGTCAAGGGCGCTGGCCCTGCCCTACCCGTGCAAGTGCCTGGTCTATTTGCAGGTTTTGGGCTTCCAGAACTTTTGGCAACCACCAGCTTTGGTCATCTGCTTGGTGCTGGCATGATTTTGGGTCTAGCGCAAGCAGGCTTGCTGTAGCTAGAAACGCGATCGCGCTTTCCATCACAGCAGGGGCAAACCTTTATGTCTGCTCCTGCTGAATAAGATTAGGCTTTACGCAGTCAAATCTACGAAAAATGAATGGAAGGGAGTTTGAGGGCGAAGCCCTCAATTTGGGCGAAGCCCCAAACCCCTTAAAATCCGAGTTTTATCTTTCATGGTGCGTAAGCCCTAAAAATGCTTAAACGTGAACCTGGCTGAGAATTGCACTGAGGCGATCGTAGTCATCTTTAAGCAGAATGCTCAGGTTGCGACCCGCACGTACTAGCCAGTCGCGATCGCACCCTCTAGCTTGATAAACATCCCTCAGT
>JANMRU010000189.1:0-3957 GCA_031388585.1 Pseudanabaena sp. SOY_30_concoct_251
ATAGCAGGACGAATGTTTGAACATGAGTTAGACCTTGCTTATGCTGTCATCGATGCCGTTGATGCCCGAGCAAAGGTAGGAGGCTACACGGCAGAACGATTCAAATTCCATAGACCTCAAGTCTCTTAATGAAACTTTATGTAGTTAAGCTTTCCCCCACCTACCTACTTAGTTATAGTTATTGGTAGTTATTGGTGTTAACTCACTGCTAATTTTCTAGATCTGTGGGTGATGGTTAGAAATTGCTGTCTCAGCCCACACCGAGCCGCCAGGTAAATCATAGACATACCAGTCATGAATGCTACGATTACTGAAAACTGACTTAACAAGGGCAATATCTGCTTGTGACCCTTCAACCATGACTAGGTAGTCGCCCTGAGAAACTCATAGACATGCCACTCATGAATGTCATGATTTCTGAAAATTGACTCAGCTAGGGCGATATCTGCTTCTGCCCCTTCAACCATGACTAGATAATCACCCTGAGCAACCCGATCGCTATAGATCTTAGCGCGATCTTCGGGGATTCCTAAGCCCACTAGTCCACCGGCCAAGCTACCAGCAGCAGCACCGATGACACCGCCTGAAACAGCCGTAGCTATAGCAGTTGCCGCAGCACCTGCCAGCATTACTGGGCCGATACCAGGAATGGCAAGAGCACCCAGACCGACTAATAAACCAGCGAAACCCCCTATAGTGCTACCAGCTATAGCTCCATCTATAGCAGTCTCCCCAGCTTTATTTTCTTTGGTATTCAGGTTGCCGACATCTGCTAGCCGATTGCTTGTACCAGCTCCTGTAAATTCGGTATGGTGATAAATATTACGCCCCACTACTGCAACTCGATCCATCGGAAAACCACTATCTTTTAATTCATGCAGGGCGAGTTCAGCTGCTTCATAATTTGAGAATGTACAGATAGCGCGTTGTTTTAAAATCATTGTTCCCTCCTGAAATTTATCATTTGTTGACTTGCATAGTATCCAAATGTCACCGTGAGGATATTCTCTTACATGTCTGGCATGTCTGACTGCTCTGGGCAGTTATAGCTTCTGCCATACCCCAAGCAGTTGAGATTCATATGCTCGAAGTCTTTTTCGGCGCAGATTGAATGCTTTCCTTTAGCGATTCTCTCTGGTCTTTAACAACTTCTGAAACGACTTTTGCCTCTGCCTGTTTTTCCTTTGGTTCTAGTGTAATAGACGGATGTTTTATTTCCTGAATAAATTGATTAAATACGATACAATTTGTCACTGCTTTGAGCCTAATTAGATCGCTTCTTAGGCGTATGCTGGAGACCGATCGGAACTTTGTGTATAGAGCCTCTGAAGTATCGCAAATACGTACTTCGGAACCCGATTTACACAAAAAACGAACATTCTCACTATATTTAGTTGTTCAGTGCCTCACTGATTGAAATGGCGATCGCGGGCTTGAAATGCGGCGATCGCAGTATGCAAGGTAAGGTAAATGTGTTCAGAGCCAATCTTTTGCAAAAGCTGCGATCGCTTTAGCTGTTTGTAGAGATCCTGTTTCACCCGTGCCATGGCAAAGGTGATACCTCTGGCGGCTAGTTCGCTGTGCAATTCTGTTAATGTGTCTATAGCAGTAATATCAACTTCGGCAATTGCTTCTGTGTTTAGCAGAAACCACTCTACTGGAGTTGTTTCTGCCTCAATTGCCTCCAATGCTCGTCGTTGGAAATTTTCCACATTGGCAAAGCAAAGGGGAGCGTCATACCGATAAATTACCAAACCTGGGATAGTTTTGGCTCCCTCCCAATCTTCAATGTCGTGTAATCCAGGTAAACCTGGCACTTCTCCCAAAATTGCATCGTGTGGTCGCGCTACCCTGGCAAATAAATCAATCACAGATAAACCCACTGCAATACTAACACCAACCAAAATATCTGTGAGTAGAACTCCAACTGTTGTGGTGAGAGCCAAGAAAAACTCGCTGCGTCGAAATTGTTTCAATCTGAGAAATTCTGGGATTTCGATCAGTTTCGTAGCTGCATAGACCACAATCGCCCCCAATGCCGCCTTCGGAAACTGTGCCAGCAAAGGCCGCAGGAATAATAACACCAAGATGACTACAACTAGAGCAACTAAAGAGAACACCTGGCTTTTGCTTCCTAATGAGTCAGCGAGCGTAGTGCGGCTACCGCTACTACTAATTGGAAAACCCTGCATCAATCCGTTTCCCAAGTTCGAACTTCCTAGGGCCAACAGTTCTTGGTTAGCGTCAATTTTGTAGTGATTGCGGGTAGCAAATGCCCTTGCTGTCAGTATATTATCTGAATAGCCAACGATCGCAATCCCAATGGCTGAAGCTACGAGTGTTGATAAGTCTTGAGTCGATACTTTGGGTAAAGTCAAATGCGGTAAGCCAGCCGGAATCTCTCCGACTACCGCCACCCCTTGCTGGTCGAGATGGAATAACGCTACGCTAGCCGTTGCTAGTAACACCGCTAACAGGGGACCAGGCGCAGTCGGAAAGCGCCGCTGAATGATGAACAGGAAAGCTAAGACCACAGCCCCTAAAATTAGGGTTGGCTGATGAATTTGATCCAACTTGCTGAAGAATTCACCCACTTCTCCAAAGACCGTATTTGCCTCAGTGGCAATGCCGCTAATTTTACCCAATTGCCCCGTAATCATAATTACCGCAACCCCTGCCATATAACCAATCAGAATTGGTTTGGAAAGCAGGTCTGCGAGAAAACCCAGGCGGGTGATGTAGCCAATAATGTAGACAATGCCGACCATTAAAGCCAACAGAGAAGCGAGACTCGCATAATTGCCGCCATTCGATGCGACCAAAGGAGCGATCGCCGCTGCCGTCATTACCGCTGTCGTCGATTCTGGCCCTACAGAGAGTTGAGGTGAAGAACCTAACAAAGTATAAATAATCATTGGTGGTAGAATTGCCCACAACCCCACCACAGGTTGCACCCCCGCTAACTCCCCATAAGCCATACATTGCGGAATTAAGTAAGCTGCTACCGTTACACCCGCGAGCACATCCCCTCCCAACCATGCTCGCTGGTAAGACAGCAAACTTTTTAATCCCGGTATGCGTAGCAAAGTTACTTGATGCTTTTTCAACATGGCGATCGCAGATAAGACTTGGATTTAGGGCTCTTCCGACTCCAGGGCGAATAGAAGAACCAAATAAGTTCCCCTAGCCACAACAAAGTATCACACCAGGACGATCCAAAAAAAAGCAACCCCATAAAACCCAAATGAGCGCGAGCTATCAATTTAATCTCCTTGCCATTCCCGATCTTCCAGTTCTTTTTGAGGCAACAGCAACGTGTCTTCAATCTCTTGCCGAATCGCAGCGGTCACTTCGCAGCTACTATTCAAGCAATCGATCAGGAGTTGATTGGCATCATAGTAGCGTTGTAGCACTTGCTTTTGCTCGGTCGTAAACTGCCAGGGGTGATGAATATTGCGGTAATTAGCGATCGTGGCTCTCAACTGTTCCACCCAGGCAGAATAGTTTTTCTGCCACCAAGACTGCAACCGTTCCCGGTTTTGACTCGGAGATGGCAATTTGTCTCTCAATTGTTGGAGGGATTTATAGAATCTAGCATCCAGAACCGTCGACGGCTTTCTCGGTAAAAAAACGCCAAATTGGTTGACGAGTCTTTAAGTTTACTTCTCCTGCCAGATTTTCCTGCGTCCACCCCTTCAGAGCAAACGCTCGCTTAGCTTTTTGTATTCCAGGAAGGGATGCCTGGAGAGATCGCTTGACCATAAAATGAATAGATTATGTAAAGACACAGTTATTAGATACGTCGTCCTATAAAATAAGTTGTAGACAACACCAATCAGCACCAAAGCCAAAAGCAGGTGGATCAAGCTGCCGCCAACGTTAATTGAGAATCCTAACAACCAGAGGATAAAAGCACACCAACCACAGTCCAGATAAGATTAGACATATATTCCTTCT
>JANMRU010000415.1:0-1053 GCA_031388585.1 Pseudanabaena sp. SOY_30_concoct_251
CTTTTTTACTCTATCATTTCATCCGCGTAAGGTGAGTAAATTACTGGGACCACCCGTTCTAAATTCCAACTGACGAGGCGTATAGGCTTCCAATACCCACATCCCCCCCGAAGTAAGACCTGCAATTGCACCTCTATGAACTTGTTCCCACAATGCTGATGGAAGATGACAAAAGATAGAAACGACTCCCTGCCAAGATTTTGGCTCAATTATAAACTCAGCCAGATCGGCCACAATGGTTTTGATTTTAACGCCTTGCAGTACAGCCAACTTTTCTGCCTTTGCAAGTCCAACCTCAGACTGATCTACCGCAACAACTTCGTACCCTAGCGACGCTAAATAAACTGCATTACGCCCTTCGCCTTCGCCAAGACACAAGACCCTACCCTGCGGAATCCGAGACGCTACCGAGACAAGAAAATCATTAGGATTTGTGCCGTAAACATATCCAGGTTTTCCGTACCACTCATTCCACATACAATTTTCTCCTACAAGTTAGTCAAGATACAGCGAAGCCTCTAATCGCTCCTATCTATCAGTTTGAACATAGAGAATACTCAAAGTCAAAAGACAGATGGTCGTAATCCAAACTAAAAATCTTGCAGGAATGCCCTGAACCGTTAACCAAGGCTTCATCAACTTGTTATACATCCGCCCACGGAACCCATCTCAAAACACATCGATTACCATGCTGCTCCATAATTTCTGCACCCAACCGATCGTAAAAGCGAAGCCCACGAATATTTCGAGCATCAGCACTCCAGGCAAGATGGGTACAGTCATTTTCCTTGGCAATTTGAGCTAATTGAGCCATTAATACTGCTCCTGCACCTTGACTTCTCATCTCATTGTCCACGTACAGATCGTCAAGCCAAATACTGGGCTGACCTGCAAATGATGAGTACCTGAATCCATATAGAACCCATTTGGGATCTTTCTTAACGAAATCAATGGCTTTCAGGCAACCCTTAATCAACCAATTTAACGACTGAATGAGGATCGTAGAGCTGTGTACACTAAAACGGATGAAACCTAAGTAGCTCAAAGGCTTAT
>JANMRU010000304.1:0-4716 GCA_031388585.1 Pseudanabaena sp. SOY_30_concoct_251
ATAGATTGGTTTCTGGCGCAGCTAAGATACCTTCTATTTTCCTGGCAACTTTTTCAATATCCATGTGAGCGAGATTCGCTAGTACTGGGAGTTAATTACCGAGGGCGATGATCGCTGTTCTTGGGATTTTGGCGCTTCCTTAGTACCAGGATTAACACCAAAATTAATACTAGACAGTCCCCATCCGATTCCAACTAGAATGGCTAAGCTATAGCCAAGAATTTCAAACCAACGGGAGCGATTCACTTTTTTTGCAGGCATATATTTTCATCCTGATTTCTTGCCATACCAACTATCGTACCACTGGCGCATCTGCTCAATTTCTGTAGTTTGAGCTTGCACAATTGCGCGGGAGAGGTTTCTCATTTCTGGGCGATCGCTATCCACAATCATATGAGTCATCATTAACGCCATCTTGTGATGGGGAATCATCTCTTCGATGAATGCTTTATCAAAATCAGGCGCATTTGCAAGAGCTTTGAGATCGGCTTCCGTCATGTTCATCATACCCATCATACGGTAGCGCATTCCCATCATTCCCGTATCTTCGATCTCAGACATAGGAGGGACATTCGTACCATACCACTGCTTATACCACGCTCGCATCTGGTCAATTTCACGAGTCTGATCGCGCTTGATTGCCTCTGCTAATTTCTTGATCTCCGGTCGCTTAGAGAGTTTTAGCGCCAAGTCTGCCATTTTGACTGCACCCTCATGGTGCGGAATCATCATGGTAATAAAATGGCGATCAGCTTGCTGCCCCATCATCATGCCTCTACGATGGGGCATAACTTGACTGACAGAGTAGGGAAAGCCTCGGTGAACTTGCTGCGCTTGCACAACACTCGTAACGAGTATGCCCGTCACCGCACTACCTGCTAACAGACCTGCGATCGCGGCTAGCAATGGCTTATTCTTTTTTCCTTGATATCCAGAGTCTCCAGATTCTATCGGTTTCATAGGGTTTCTCCTAACCTCTATATCTTAACTGTAGATCTGGTTGATGAAATCAGGATGAAACCTTGCTTGGCTGCAATAAAATTTAATGCGATCGCCAGATCAATAAAATTATCTGAAGGTAAATAATACTGTTTACGCCCCTTGCTCGTAGCCCAACATATAACGTTTAGCCATGTATAGAACTAGCGGTGGCAAGATTATCCATTGCAGAAGTGGCAGCCAACTAATGTCAATAACTGGCACGACTAGCATGGAAACGCCGTAAAGTTTGGCAATGCGAACGCGGTAAATTTCCGAAATGAGGGTGTATATCCAACCTAGAGTCGTAAATAGCAATGTTGATTTCCAAGTATTTCTGAGCATCCATTTGCGCGATCGACATAATCCAGCTACCACCCATCCACTAATCACAGTAATTACTCCGTCTCCTATAGTGCAGTGGGTAATGTAGTCCACCTTGTCTGATAAAGAAGGCATCGCGTAGAAGTCAAAGTAGGGTGATTCCCAAACTTCATAGACAAAATGCAGTAAAAAAGCGAATAAAAACAAATTTGTTTCGGGTGCAGCCAAAATTCGAGCGGCCAATTGGATTATGAACTTTTTCATCACAAGTCATTTGGATTTCTATGTTTCAAACCGATTCAGATAAAAAATTATTTAGAATTTCATCGTCATTTCATAATTGTATAGTACGCTAGATCCAGCACTCTATTTGATTAAAAAAATAGAGCAAGTATCTGATTGAGAATTATTATGTTTGATATCGCTTTATATTGTATTTAATCAACTCAATCAAGTAATCAATCATTGTCCTGAGTTAATGAAAGAGCAAAAGCTTATGAACTATTTATAGCCATTTGCCTTTCAATTACTGTTAATTACTCAGGAGTTAATGATGTCTACTACCCAAACTCGTAAGTCTCTGCTAGAAACCTGTATTCAGCACTGTTTTGACTGTCTGCGTGAATGTGAATCTTGTGGTGATGCCTGTTTAAGCCATGACAAAGCACAAATGATGACTCTATGTATCAAGCTATGTCGAGATTGCGCTGACCTTTGTTCTCTCTGTCTCCAATTTATGTTTCGCAATTCTGAGTTTCATGCTCACTTATGCGGGGTTTGTGCCGAAGCTTGCGATCGCTGTGCTGCTGAATGTGCAAAGCACGATCAAGACGATCATTGTAAACGCTGTGCCACAGCTTGTCTTCGTTGTGCTGAATCCTGCCGTCAAATGGCAACTGCTAAATAAATAATAAAGCAATTTCCCTTTGTATCTGTAGAGTCTGGAGAAGACTTTGGGGTCTACTTGAATCATCGTTTCAAGGGAAGAATTTAGTTCAAATTAATATAAAGATCTATATTTATGAATAAGAAGTTTTTGGTTTACAGCCTAGCAGTACTACTCGGAAGTGTTGCTGTTAGTGGGCTTGGTCTTATCAATAGCATACAAGCTCAATCGTTACCCGCATCAAAAAATCCTCAAACAATGCGATCGGTTCAAGTCGATCAGCACTTTATCGAAATGATGATTCCTCATCACCAAGATGCGATCGCTATGGCTGACCTTGCTTTAACTCGTGCCAAACGTCCTGAAGTTAAGAAGATTGCTGAAGCGATTAAAAAGGATCAAACTCGTGAAATCCAAGAGATGCGAACTTGGTACAGGCAATGGTATGGGAAGGAAGTCCCTGTAACCTCAATGAATGACATGGGCATGGGTAAAGACATGATGAATATGGGACAGGACATGATGAAGCCAAACTCCATGATGGGAAGGGGGCAAGAGATGATGAACATGGGACAAAATATGATGAGCATGGGGCAGAACATGATGAATATGGACATCAATGCGCTCAAGACAGCCTCGGATTTTGATCGAGAATTTGTGCGGCAAATGGTTCCCCATCATCAAATGGCGGTCATGATGGCTCAGATGGCATCTAATCGGGCTACTCGTCTAGAGATTCGGACTTTGGCTCAGTCAATCATCAAATCTCAGAATGCTGAAATTGCTCAGATGCAAGGATGGTAGCAAGCTTGGAATCGATAATCTAGCTTGTCTACTAGGGTAAGCGATTCCTGCAGATGCGTACCGCCGTCAATTTGGGTAGTACAGTTTAACAATTGTTGTAAGTTAGATTTCTCCTAAAGCTGGATTCTGCTAATTGTGGATTCAGCGTTAGCGTAGCCTCTCTGACAGAGAATCGCGAGTCGCTCCATTCACAATTTATATTCACTATGAGGTTTTTATGCATCAGCATGGTTCATCAAATCAACCCCAACCTCACCGTCCTCAAACTGGTCTGAGCTTACCGATTAGACTTGTGCTGTATGTTTCGATCGGGATTGTGGCTTACTTCCTGATTACAGAACATTTAGTACATTTATCAAGCCTCTTACCGTACTCTTTTCTGATCATCTTTGTACTCATGCATCTATTTATGCACGGAGGACATGGAGGACACGGAGGACATGGAGGTGGTAATGATGACGATCGCCGAGAAGGCGATCGCTCGGACTCTGCAAATAAATTTACTTCGAGGAGAGAGAACCATGCAAGACATGAGTGACGTTCCTTCTTATGGACTGTGGGGTTTGGTAATTATCAATTCTCTAATATTTATCATCTTTGCCTTTAGTTTCACTAAGCCGCGTAATCCTAGAGATTGGCGATCGTTCGGAGCATTCTCAGCATTCATTGTGGCTTTGTTCACAGAAATGTATGGATTTCCTTTAACGATTTACTTACTCTCAGGCTGGCTGCAAACTCGCTATCCAGGACTGAACCTTTTTTCCCATGATGCTGGGCATCTTTGGGGAACATTGTTTGGATGGAAAGGCGATCCCCATTGGAATCCGATGCACATTCTGAGCAGCGTTTTGATTTTTGGTGGACTGTTCTATTTAGGCAGTGCTTGGGAAGTTCTCTACAAAGCTCAACGAAGTCATACATTAGCGGTTTCAGGTCCCTATGCAACAATCCGCCATCCACAATACATCAGCTTTATTGTGATCATGTTTGGTCTTTTGTTGCAATGGCCCACGATCTTGACACTGCTTATGTTCCCTATCTTGGTCACGATGTATGTCCGATTAGCACACCGCGAAGAAGGCGATGCTTTAGCAGAATTTGGTGAAGCGTATGCCCGTTATGCCGTAGTAACCCCTGCATTCTTCCCGTGGGGTCGCCACCATACCCAAAGAAAACTATCTCATTCCCAGGAGTCTGATCATGACCCATAGTATTCACCATAGCGAAGAAAATCGTGTGCGTAGTTATGCAGTGCAAAGACTAAGTATGCGATCGCTATTTATTGCCACAGCGATTACTACAGGGCTTGCTTATTTGTTCTGCGCTCTGTTCCTAACAGTTGCCCCTGACGCAACAATGGCATTCTTTAGCTATATTCTTCACGCTAATCTGAATGGTATCGTCCGAAGCCTAACATGGGGAAGCTTTATCGTAGGTTTTCTCGTTTGGTCTGTGGGTACAGGGCTGTATGCTGCTTTAATTGCTCGCCTTTACAACAAGTTTTCGGTGAAATAGAAAGCAACGATATTCTTATCATTTTGCTTAGGATTAGGAACTGTAATTATCTTTCTGCAAGTTTTTCTAAGCAAAGCTGAGGTTCATTTTCAATTGTCTTTAGAGCAAAATTTAGTTTCAAATTAATAGAGGATCTAATCTAATGAATAATAAAGTTGCGTTTAACGTAAAAGGAATGAGTTGTGGAGGCTGTGTCAATAGTATTGAAT
>JANMRU010000307.1:0-4230 GCA_031388585.1 Pseudanabaena sp. SOY_30_concoct_251
ATACAAGACATTTCTGAGACTTCAATTAGTGCTTATGGCACAGCAAGATCTACGATTCAAGCAACTCCACTCAGCACAGAAGAACTCCGCAAAATTCATGCTTATTGGCAAGCCTCATGTTACCTAGCCGTTGGGATGATTTATCTGCGTGATAATCCTTTACTCAGCGATCCTTTGACCAAAGAACACGTTAAAAAACGCTTGTTAGGACATTGGGGATCGAGTCCGGGACAGGCTTTTATTTGGGTACATCTCAATCGCGTGATTAAAAAATACGATTTGGAGATGATTTACTTGTCTGGTCCCGGTCACGGTGCGCCTGGGGTGCTGGCTCCAGTTTACTTAGAAGGTACATATTCCGAAGTTTATCCTGACAAAAGTGAAGATGCCGAAGGTATGCTGAAATTCTTTAAGCATTTCTCTTTCCCCGGTGGTATCGGCAGTCACTGCACCCCTGAAACTCCGGGTTCAATTCATGAGGGCGGTGAACTCGGTTATAGTCTTTCTCATGGATTTGGTACAGTTTTTGATAATCCTGATTTAATCAGTGTTGTAGTAGTCGGTGATGGCGAAGCCGAAACCGGGCCTCTTGCTACTGCATGGCATTCCAACAAGTTTCTAAATCCTATTCGGGACGGTGCAGTCTTACCCATCCTACATTTGAATGGATATAAGATTAATAATCCGACAATTCTCGCACGCATCAGTCATGAGGATTTAGAACATCTTTTCATCGGTTATGGCTATCAGCCCTACTTTGTGGAAGGCTCCGATCCTGATACTATGCACCAAGCGATCGCCGCCACGCTCGATCGCTGTATTGAAGACATCCAAAAAATCCGATTACAAGCCCGCAGTTTAGGAGAGGCAAAACTACCACGCTATCCCATGATCGTCCTCCGCACTCCCAAGGGTTGGACTTGCCCCGAGACCATAGATGGCAAGAAAATTGAGGGTTTCTGGCGATCGCACCAGGTTCCATTAAACGGTATCCATGAAAAACCCGAACATTTAACCATGTTAGAAAACTGGTTACGCAGCTATAAACCTGAACAGCTATTCGATCAAACCGGCAGACTAATTCCTGAACTAAGGGAACTCGCACCCAAAGGCGATCGGCGCATGAGTGCAAATCCCCATGCCAATGGTGGGTTATTACGGAAAGAATTACGGATGCCCGATTTTCGTGGCTATGGAGTGGAAATTCCTATGCCTGCTCAAATAGAGGTGGAGAATACTAAGCCCTTGGGCGTATTCCTGCGGGATGTGATGAAGTTAAACCCCGCTAATTTTCGCGTATTTGGCCCTGATGAAAATACCTCTAATAAGCTCGATGCTATTTATGAAGTCAGTAAGAAGTTTTGGATTGCCGAATACTTTACCGAAGATGCAGATGGCGGGGAATTATCACCTAATGGTCGAGTCATGGAAATGCTGAGCGAGCATACTCTTGAAGGCTGGCTGGAAGGCTATTTACTCTCAGGACGACATGGGTTTTTCTCTACCTACGAGTCTTTTGTCCATGTGATCGATTCTATGTTTAACCAGCACGCTAAATGGTTGGAAATCTGTAATCACATTCCTTGGCGATCGGATATTGCCTCTTTAAACTGGTTAATCACCTCTACAGTGTGGCGACAAGATCACAATGGGTTCACGCACCAAGACCCGGGCTTTTTAGATCTGGCCCTGAATAAAAGTGCAGATGTGGTTCGCATTTACTTACCGCCTGATGTCAACTCTTTGCTGTCAGTAGCTAATCACTGCTTGAAGAGTAAAAATTACATCAATGTGATCGTGGCAGATAAGCAACTTCATATGCAATTCCTGAGTATGGAAGCGGCGATCGCGCATTGCACTAAGGGCATTGGCATTTGGGATTGGGCAAGCAACGATCAAGGCTTAGAGCCAGATGTCGTACTCGCAACCGCAGGAGATGTTCCCACTCTAGAAGCCTTAGCCGCAAATGCGATGCTGAGAGAAGAGTTTCCCGATCTCAAAATTCGGTTTATCAATGTGGTGGATCTATTTAAACTCCAATCTAATACAGAACATCCCCACGGGCTGAGCGACTTTGATTTTGATTCTCTATTTACATTAGACAAACCAATTATTTTTAACTTCCATGCTTATCCTTGGCTAATTCACCGCCTCACTTATCGCCGTACTAATCACGATAATATGCACGTGCGGGGCTACAAAGAGAGAGGCAGTATTAATACACCTTTGGAGCTAGCGATCAATAATCAAATCGATCGCTTTAGTATTGCGATGGATGTAATTGATCGGGTTCCTAAACTTAAAGTGGCGGGTGCTCATGCCAAAGAAAAATTCAAAAATAATCAGATCAAATGCCTGAACTATGCCTATGAGTATGGCGAAGATCGACCTGAAACCATTAACTTTAAGTGGACTTACTGAGAAGTATAATCGATGAAAATACTGGTGATGAATGCAGGATCTAGCAGTCAAAAAAGCCGCCTGTATGAGGTGGGAGATCGACTAAATGACTCTGCCCCCCAACCTCTATGGGAGGCATCCGCAGACTGGACGCATCATCAGTCTGTGGCTGAGATTAAAGTCAAGACAGCTTCGGGAGCAGAGTTAGAAACAGAAATCTCGATTGAAAGCTCTAAGGATTTGATCGCTCTGATGCTAGATACGCTTTGGCAAGGAGAAACTAAAACGATCGATCGGCCTTCTGAGATTGATGTGGTGGGGCATCGGGTAGTACATGGAGGACAAGACTATCGAGAGAGTGTGCGTGTGACAGATCAGGTTAAAGCGGCGATCGCCCGATTATTTGCCCTAGCCCCTGTCCATAATCCTGCTAATTTAGAAGGAATTGAAGCGATCGCCAAAATATTTGGAGATAAAGTACCTCAAGTTGCCGTTTTTGATACCGCTTTCCATAGTCATATTGCCGATTCGGCTGCGATCTATCCAGTTCCCTATGCATGGGTTGAGCAAGGTATTCGTCGGTATGGATTTCATGGAATTAGCCATCAATATTGTGCCCAACGGGCTGCTCAAATCCTAGAGCGAGATATGAATGTGAATGACCTGAAACTGATAACTTGTCACTTAGGTAATGGCTGCTCTCTCGCTGCCATTCACAATGGTCAAAGCATTGATACCACTATGGGATTTACGCCCTTAGAAGGTTTGATGATGGGTTCAAGATCTGGTTCCATTGACCCCAGTATTTTAATTTATCTCATGCGCCAGAAAGGTTATACCGTCGATCGTCTCGATCGAGAACTAAATAAAGAATCAGGTTTAATTGGGATTTCTGGAGTATCGTCAGATATGCGTTTAGTTTTGGCAGCGATCGCTGAGGGAAATGTTAGGGCACAACTAGCATTAGATATTTACATTCATCGGTTGCGATCGTGCCTAGGTTCCATGCTTATGAGTTTGGGTGGTATGGATGCTTTGGTATTTACCGCAGGTGTGGGAGAGAATGCCGCGATCGTGCGTGAACTTGCCTGCCAATCGCTAGAGTTTTTGGGATTAAAACTCGATCCTCAAAAAAACTTAGAAAAAAATCAAAATCATCCTATAGATTTAGACATTTCCAGCTCTGACTCTAGAGTTCGAGTGTTAGTAATTCATACCCAAGAAGATTGGGCGATCGCCCAAGAATGCTGGCATCTAAGAAATTCTTTATGATCTAATTCTCATGTTATGTCGAACAATCATTTCATTATTTCTAATCTTTTCAATTTGAAAACAAAGGAAAACTTTTATGCAACTTCAAACTTTAAACTTTCAGGAAACCATTGGCACACCTTTTAATCTATCCACTCCACGGGGTCTATTATCAACTCTGCAAGAACTTCGTCAGACTGTTGAAACTGAAGGGAAAGCTACTTTTGATCAGTGGCGATCGCACATTGAGCGTCCTGAATTTCATGCCAGCGCCCTAAATCTGGCTGAATATCTGGCTTTACGGCGGCACGATCTACGCTCCCTTCAAGTTGCCCTAAAGCCTTGGGGATTATCCTCAGGACGATGCCGAGAATGATGCCTATCGGGCCGAAGTGAATGGTGATGAAGCCGTTGGCGGTAGCACCGCAGTTCCCAGTCAAAATGACACAGAAGAATTGGCGGAGGCGGTGGGGATTGTGATCGATGATGACACACCAATTGATACTGAAGAAATGCTCCTAAAGCGCGATCGCGATCGATGGGAATTAGATTCTGCATCGGCTAGCGATCGCTAAGATT
>JANMRU010000322.1:0-3330 GCA_031388585.1 Pseudanabaena sp. SOY_30_concoct_251
CCAGGCATCTTCAGCGGCTTGGATTTTAGCCTTTGCAGTCTCTAGAGTAAATGGTGGTAAAGGTGGTTTATTTTCCATGATGTCGATAATTATTTGTTTGAATTAAGGATCTTGATATTTTTACCAAGGCCCAGTATGTGCAAGAAATGGCGAAAACTCTGGGGCTGACCATCGAAAATTTAGACTACCATCTACTCGATATCCACGATCTAGATGGAATCTTAATAATCGCTGTGCTCCTTCATAATCACTGATTTCAGCTCCTTCCCAAATTACTTTTGCTGTACCTGTCAAATACAACAAATCACCTTGATCGAAGTCCAAAAACAACAATCCAGCACGATCGTTGAATTCCAAATTGCCAAAGGTATTAAAGTAATTGTTACCAGCAAAATCGGGGATGGTTAATGTTTGATCGTCATCAATACGCACAAACCCCGGTTTCCCACCCCGATGAGAAACATCGACACCGCCCGTTGCTTCATCCAGATAGGCAGTCGTGATAAAGCAGGTATCAGACTGTTCGATCGCCGATTGCGCCACTCGATCAAATACCTGAAACTGCTTGCCAACACTAGCCTGAGAGCTAGATCGATCCGTGGCAGCTAACTCTAACACCCTCGCCTGAATATATTGAGGGCAGTTTCCATAACTCTGTTTCACCAAAATCTGGATACTATCTTCGCCAACTTTTGTGACGATCCCACTCAGGCGATTGCGGCGGCGGGTATGTAGCTCGATCCCCAAGACTCCAATGTCAGAGCCATTCGTAATCTTAGTTGCCAATGGATCGCTCCAAACTAGTGGGCTGTTGATTTGTAAATGATATTCATCAATAGCAGTTACAAAGCCTGGTTTTCCTGGCAAAAAAGCAGCCCAGGGGCAACCAGCAGCATCCACTGTTCCCAAAATTACATAGGGCAGTTGAGCAAAAAACTGCTGATGTTGCTCTGTCAGATAATCGCGAATTGCCCGACGACTCGGTGCATCCATCCGGGAGTGGACTCCCAAGCGTGATTGAATTGCCTGTTCGCCTTGGTGAAATGGAGATGTAGTCGATCGCCAACCTGGGTTTTGCATATTACTTGACGCCGCTCCTGGCAACATGATGAGTAGTTGTAGTTAAACTCTATCCATCGGTACATAGCCCGATAAATTTTTCACTCGATCAATCCAAGCCAACAATGCCGGATAAGCATCTAGACTGATTTTGGCATCTTTAGACAAGATGACATAAGGGAAAACAGCGATATCCGCGATCGTCGGTTTACCCATTTCTAACCAGTGGCGATGAGCTAAATGCTGTTCTAACTGACCCAAAATAAATGTTGATTTCTGATTGGCTCGATCGATGTTTATATTGGTGCCAGCACCGAACAGATGATAAAGACGGGCATCTTCTAATCCTTGCCGCAATTCTCCCGCCGTTATTGACAACCACCGCACCACTCGACTCAAGTTTAATGGTTCGCTAGGCAACCAATCACCGTCACCATAATGCGCCGCCAAATACGCCAAGATGGCTTGAGCATCGGTGATTATTGTTTCCTTGTCTACCAGTGCGGGGACTTGACCAAAGGGATTGATCGCTAAGTAGTCGGCTAATTTATGTTCGCCTTGGAGCAGGTCAACCTTAATCCACTGATATTCCAGATTTAGTAGGGATAGCATCAAGCGTACTTTGTAGCTGTTGCCAGAGATTTCGTGACCGTAGAGTTTAATCATGTTAATTCCGATGGTTTTGACGTGAATAAAAAAGATAGATTGGTTTTAGCTGCACTGTTATGCAGCTTTGATTACAAATTCTTCCACGACGGGAAAATCCAAAACTGGTTGGGTTAAATGTTTGGCATAGTTCAAAAATGTGTAGAGACCGATTACGCCTAGAATTTCGAGAATTGCCTTGTCACTCAATCCTTGATCGCGCAATGCCTGCAAAGTATCGGTGTTAACCCGACCGCGATTTTCCACCACTGATTTAGTGAAATTCAACACAGCCTGAGCTTTCGGATCGCTAGCCTGTCCCTTTAGATTAGCTAATAGTTCGGGGCGACTGAGTCCGTTTGCTGTCCGACATAGACATGCACTGCGACACAATATTCACATTGATTAATCCCCGAAGTGAGCAACGCAATTTGCTCTACCAAAGAAGTTTCTAGTTCACCACTATTCACTGCCTGGTTCAAAGCCATAATGCCAGTTAGGACATTGGGAGCAGCCGCTAGCATTTTCATTAAATTGGGCGTACCGCCAAAAGCAGCTTGCACAATATCTAATGCGGCTTTGGCTTCGACATTAGCGGTTTTGGGTTCAATTGCTTGAAAGCTATTATTCATGGTAAATCTCGGTATTTTGAACAAACTAGTTGGTTTAAAATGGGTCTAAAATTAAGCTGTCATAAAACAGCTCGAAGAATCTTCAGCGCACCAAAGCCACGGCAGATTTGGCTAAATCTTTAATTAGCTGAGGATTGTTAACTGTCTTCGCCATCAAAATCGCTCCTTGCAGATAAGCAATTATCGACTTTGAAACCTCGATCGAATCAATGCTCTGTCCGATCGCCAATTCCTGCACGATGGGTTCGATTGTCTCTGCCCAAAGTTGAAAAACCTGGACGAGATACACTCTGACTCGTTCTTCTTGCCCAGACAGTTCTAGGGCAATATTACCGACAAAGCAGCCTTTGACATGACCAAACTGCTGTTGCACGTTTTGACTAGCCTGAAAGGGCAGTTCAAAGATTTGCTCGATCTTCTGAGTCGGTGTTGCTGCAGACTCAGCAATCCGCCGAAATTGGTGGATTAAATCGTTAGCATAAACCTCCAGCGCAGCCAGTACCATATCTACCTTGGAAGGAAAGATGTGATAGAGCGTGCTCTTGTTCACCCCAGCCTCGGCACAAATCTGATTGGTGCCAACAGCATGGAACCCGTTGGTATAAAACAGGTGTAATGAGGTTTTGATGATTCGATCGCGGGGTGATAGGACAGAGTTCATAATCAAGCGCTGAACCAACTAGTTAGTTTTAGCATTGATCGACTCCTAATGTCAATGATTGGATCGCCATCGATTTAGCCTACGCGCAACCCATTGAATTGGCGAGATAACAAATCATTGCACCCGACCTTATGCAACACTAAAATAATTCAAAGTCAATGACGGCGGGTGAGTTCAACCGTTCGACTGCTTCGAGCTATCAGTGAGGCAGTAGCCTGTATAGTGGCTGTTGGGATCATTGGACTTCGTTTTGCTGAAAAGCACATATGAGTTTGAGTCAGAAGAAAATTGCACTTATCACTGGAGCGAACAAGGGGCTTGGCTTTGAAATCA
>JANMRU010000357.1:0-10089 GCA_031388585.1 Pseudanabaena sp. SOY_30_concoct_251
TTAGATGCTTTCTTAGCAAACGCAGCGCTTGCTTCTAGTTTAGACGACTCGACTGAAGATAATAATCGAGTTACACTGATGACACTACACTCTGCCAAAGGCTTAGAGTTTCCAGTCGTATTTCTGGTGGGTCTAGAACAAGGGCTATTCCCAGGATTCCGATCGCTTGCCGATCCTATGCAACTGGAAGAAGAACGCCGATTGCTCTATGTAGGAATTACTCGTGCCCGAGAGAAGTTATTTCTTACCCATGCCCAAGAACGTCGCTTATACGGCAGTCGCGAACCTGCTAGCCCATCTCAGTTCCTATCAGAATTACCCAAAGAACTGCTCAGTGGCGCTGGTTCGAACAAGTTGCCGACCTATAGACGAATTGGGGCCATGAGCGATCTAGATGATTTAAAGCAGAAATCTCAATCTTCTAGTGAAGCTAGGCGATCGCAAGTAGTAGAAAAATGGCAAGTAGGCGATCGCTTAGTACATGAATCCTTTGGAGAAGGCGAGGTCTCCCATATATTTGGGGAAGGGGAAAAGAAATTTATCGCAGTAAAGTTTCCCAAGATGGGACGAAAAATCATTAACCCCAAACTCGATCCCATTCAGCGCGCCACCTAGCTTGAATCTTGAGCACTTTTGGGTTAGTTTCGTAATACCTGAAATGGTTGATTGTCACTCTCCCATACGCGAATAGCCGAGTAAAGTTGTGTTTCATAAAAATAGGTTGTTTCGTAGGCAAGACGCAAACTACGCTCAAGGTTATTTGGGGTAACATCGGCAGCATTGAGCGAACCAATAGCTTTGCGTAAGCCAAGGGATAGAATTTCCATCATGTCATGCCCACAGCATACCTGCCAGGGATCATGTCTACTGCTTTTCTGATTTGTTAGACATTGTTGTAATTCTTCATCCTTTAGCAAGAGGGCTTGGGATTTATTCTTAACTGTTTGGATTAGTTTGAGTTCGTCAATTTGGAGGGTTGGCTCATCAATGAATTTACTGAACGTAATGCCATCAAACGTGAGGTTTGATTTTTCAAGCTGAGAAACCCAGCGTAGATAACCAACTGACGCGCCAGCCTCTAGCAACGCTGTTCTTACATTACGGTTAAAGTTGGAAATTTTTTCTTCTGAACCAAATTCTATAAGCACCTTGTCGAATGCAAACGATTTGAGGATCATAGTTTCAAGATCGTGAGTGTCTGTACGGAGCAAGTTAGGACTGTTATTCAGTAAAGGTTCAAGATGATCGAAATCCGCATCAACAATGGCTAAAATACCTTGAAAATCCTCACTCTCTAAAATGCCTAGAACTGAAATAACCCGAAGCTTGCTTGATGGTTTGCCTGAAACACTGACTAATTGACAATTTACTGTATCAACAAAACGCTCATATAAAATCTTATCTGTGCTACCCTCAACCAATAGAAAAGTACCCAAGAAAGTAGTACGTCGTAGTCGAATTGCGTTGACATCGCGATCAACAGAAAGAAAATCTCTCACTTTGCTGCTCCTTTCAGCTCAACCGTCAAATCCCAGCGATCTTGAATGATATCTGGTGAGTGGGTAGCCATTAAAACATCTATATCCGCAAGCTTTATTACTTCTTGCAAGTCCTTTAAAAATTGAACCTGCCATCCCACATGCAAAGACAATTCAGGCTCGTCAATTAAAACCAGAGAGCCTGGTTGGACTTTAAATAGTAGTTCATAAAGCAAAACTAACTCATGCTGCTCTCCAGATGACAAATCTGATGGGGAAAGGGTTTCCGAATTGGATGAGGAAGGATAATTAAGTGTAAAAACAAATCCTTTGTCTTTATTGAAATTCATCTCTTTAGAAGAATAGGCAAACTTACTATTAATAATTCTCTTTAATAGATCGATCTTGCTTGCGATTTCGTTAAAAACACTCAATTTCTTCTCTACATCCTCAACATAAACAGACAAGATGTTTTTGGTGCTTTCATCAATGGAGTGAGCCTGGATCTGGAAATCCGAGTTTTCATCTTTATCTAATAAGCCTACCTCAATAAGTCGCAATCGAGTCCTTTCAAGCCGATCTAATTGCTCTCGAAGTTGTTCATCTGTTAAATCAGGGGCAAGCTTTTGTTGCATTACTCTTGCGGGAAATGTTCTATCCAGGGATTGAGATGTCGTGCCATATTCAGCAAGCTTAGCTCGAATATCCTGTGCAAGTTCCTCTGAGTAGGCAGAAACAGTCAGCAATAAAGAAATTGGTTCGTTATAGGTTTTGGGAGAACGATTTGGGAAAAAATCTAGTAGTCTCTGTGATTCTATGAGACGAACATGAATATGATTCTGTAATTCTTCTATCCACTCAGGTTCTGCTTGGAACTCTTCTTGTAGCCTCACTTGTAAGGGCACAAGATTTTGGAACCGATCGATAACCTTTTTTAAAGAAAAAAGTTCATTGGTAGGATGATAAATCCATGTTCTAGAATCCAATTGCTCCAAGTCTGGTAAGATATCTTCTAAAATTCTAACGAAGTCAAGATCGGCATGATCCTTTATATTTTTGAGATCAAAGGAGACTTTCTCGATATTAACGTCACTGAAGGAGAAAGTTATATCCCGTTTTTCTTTTATCCTGCCTGATATTTCTGAGGTTTTAATTATTTCAAAACTACTGCCAGTATCAAAATCAATTCGAAAAATGTTAAATGGGATAGTTCGAAATACTGAGTATCGAGAGTTGAAAAATCCATTTAGTAGCCGAAGGATTGCTGTTTTTCCAAAGCCATTTGGACCATGAACGATCGTGATCCGCTCATCCAAATTCAATGGAATTACATGCTCGAAAACTCCAAATAACCCGATAACTGAAATTTGCTTAATTCGCATAGCTATTAGTTTTTATAGACATAGACTACACAATAATACCGATTGCAGCCTGTATCTCCTTTTGAGACATACAGGAACCTAGCGGCACTCCTTTATTATCGTTCTGTCAAGGGCAATTTCTGGTTTTGCCTACTTAGAGTTGATAAATGGACGCATTAAGAAATAGCCAGCCCCAAAGGAAGTGATCACAATTAGCGCGATCGTTAGTGCCAACCACCAGTTATTCATACCTGCTTCCTCGACATCTGATTCTAAATCATCAGGTAAAGTCGATGCCACGCCCTCATGAATTTTGGCTTTAGGGGTAGTAATTGCTTGAGGTGACTGTGAAGCAAATGGTATTGCAGTCTGCGATGGAGTTGAGCTTTTGGCAGTTACTTGTTTCTTTGGCAATTGCGGTGATGTGGCATTGACTTGCTTAGGTTTAGCACCAGGTTCGGGCGATCGCCTCACACGCTGCTCCCCTGGCAATGACTCAATACCACTAACATTTGGCCTTGGTTTAGAGTCTTGCACCCGTGGGGCAATTTCCTGCAAATAATTAACAGGTTTAGATGGAGATGCTGTCTCAGTTATGTTAGGCAGATCGGAGATTAGCTCTGAAGGGGGGATCTCAGGTTGGCTATAATCTTGATACTCTTGCTGCATGACAACTTGCGCCTGTGCTTGGATCTCTGGGCCCAAGTTCTTAAGTAGTTGCAATAGTTGTTGGCTAGAGTTAGCGATCGCCTCAAATTCTTTGGTAAACTCCCGAATCAGAGTCTGGTTTTGCTTTAGGAGTTGCTCATTTTGCACCTGCAAAGAAGTAACCTTGTTCTGTGCTGATTGCAGCTCAGCTGCAAGCTCTTTATATAGCGAAATCGGCACAGAGGGCTGGTAGTTACCCTGAGCCGACTGAGACTGCTTTGCAGAATTAGGTTGCATATGCCACCGCAAAAAAACCATGTTTGTAGAGGCAACTCTAGCATTGATTCAGATGTTTAGTACGGCAATTTGTTAGTCAGATCCAAAAAATTAGAAATTTTCTGACAATAAAAAAATTTGTGGCTTGAAAAGGATCAAACCACAAAAGTTGGGTAAGTAATTCAGTACTTGCAGCATTTTTATGCAGAGGCAAATAGTTCGCTTCCAATCTTTTTCCAACCTTTGGGCATCTTAAGATCGTCAGGATCTACATAATGACATGTGGCATCATCCAGACAAATTAACGCCCAACCATTTTGATTAATATCAATTAATTTGTAGGAAGATTCTAGGACAAAGAAACCTTTGTGATTCCGGGTATCTGGTCTTACTCTTACGTTGTCAACCATTTTAAACTCCTTATCTTAAATTGCAAACTATAGCGTTCACAAATAGCTTGTAAATAGGGAGTACTGGCTACTCCATCTATTAGATGATTTAACCCTTACAGCCCGTTTGAATTCTAAAAAGGATCGCTATATATAAATCTGTTATGACGTAAGACTAGCATCCAAATTTAAGATGTTGCGTTAAGTTTTCCTGCACTATGTGAAGGACATCTTTAAGTTGTATAAATTTAGGTTTCTTTTGTTACTGAATTCGCAATTTATATTAAGAAATAACTCTCATGCTCAGTTAAGTATTCTGCTCAAATACCCAATCTCGAACCTTTTCCAAGCTTGCCCAATTTGGCCGACGGCGTAACCCTTCTTCAAAATTCTCAACAATTTCTTCTTTCAAATCTGACATCATCATCAACCAATTTTGTGCTGCTTCAATATGCTCGCGTATGCCTTTCTGTGAAGTATCCAGCATCGCGATCGCGAGGTTAATCCGTGCCTGTGGATCTTCAGGGCTTAGTTTTACAGCTTTTTGGGCGGCCTTTAGGGCTTGGCTAGATTTCTCGTCGAGTAGGTATAACCACGATAAGCAAATCCAACTGCTGGCAATCTTGGGTTGGCGATCGCATACTTTCTCGAATGTAGGAATAAGGCTTGCGGCATCTTCACCAGTTTTGTAGCGTTCTAGGCCCTGGTTGAACAAATCTTCGGCAGTTTCTGTAGTCATGTAATGAATGATCGATTAATAGCTATTAGCTATTAGCCATCAGCTATCAGCTCGCTAACCGCTTACTGCTGAATGCTAATTGCCGCATTTTCACTTTTCATTATCACCCAATTTTTTCTGTATTTCCTTTATTGTTTTATAGATTTCTGGTAATCGCCGAAAAAGCACTGAAGCTCGCATAAATGTTTTGACGGGAATAGCTGGCGCACCGATCACCTGTGAATCTGCGGCGATGTCTTGGGGAATACCTGTTTGAGCCGCAGCGACGACGCGATCGCCGATTTTGACATGATTGGCGACTCCTACTTGACCTGCGAGGATGACGTTTTTACCTAGTTCTGCACCGCCTGCCATCCCAGATTGGCCCGCCATAATGCAGTTTTCCGCTATCCGACAACCATGCCCAATTTGGACGAGGTTATCGATTTTGGTGCCGCGACCAATCCGTGTATCGCCAACTGCGCCGCGATCGATCGCGGCATTACAGCCCACTTCTACTTCGTCTTCTAAAACTGTGCGTCCAGCCTGATGCATCTTTACCCACGTACCGTCTGGGCTGGGGACAAAGCCAAACCCTTCAGCGCCAATCACTGCTCCGCTATGGATTACGCAATCATTGCCGATCTCGCTGCGTTCGTGGATCGCGCAGTTAGCATGTAAGATTGTGCGATCGCCGATCTTCACACCATCATAAATCGTGACGTTGGGATAAATGACCGCGCGATCTCCAATTTGGGTGCCGGAGGCGATCGCTACATGTGGGCCAATATAAACATCCTTGCCGATCTGCACATCCTCGGCGATTGCCGCACTGGGATGAATACCTGGCTGGGGATGAGTCGGTTGATAGAAGATCGCAACCGCTTGTGCAAATAGCATTCTGGGTTGTGGTAAAACTATATAGGGAATGCCTTTAGACTTAACTAAATCGATTACTTCTGGATCCTCATTCACTAACAGCGCTCCCGCCTTAGTTTCGGCTAGTTGAGCAAAGAAACGGCTGCTTTCCATAAAACCAAGGTCATGGGAACCTGCTTCCTTGAGGTTTGCCACACCAGAAATTTCGGGATCGCCATATTCCAGAGATATCCCAGGCGCTTTAGAGTCAACGCCTAGCTTTGTAAGCAATTCACTAAATTTCATTTACTTTGCTACTAACATGTCTGTAATTAGCCACTTACCTGACACCTTCACCAATACATACTCTACCTCGTAGCTGGTGTCAGGTTGGGATGAGCTAGCATCCAGGCTGCCATTACTAAAATAGTTTCGTGTTTCCTCGATTTGAGCGATCGCACTGGCTTTATCGGCACCATTTGGGATGAATTTCTTAATCGCTAATGACTTAGGGATGTACTGTAAATAGGCATTACTAGCCTTGAGTGATTTAGCGCGCGATCTCCAGTCAGATAATGCCGGCTCGACCAGAATATTCTCCAGGAGGGCGATTTCATGGTTACTGCCCAGGACTTTTGTCTTAGCAACTTGCCATGACTCCACCACCTTAGTTGCGGCCTCCTGACTGAGCGGCCCAGGTTGAGCAGGCACACTAGTTACAACAACTTTTTTGGTGTCTAACAATTCAGTAACAGGCTGTTCGATGGATGTTAATACTTCTTGTCTCGCAGAACCATTTAGAGTCTTCCATCCCCAAACCACCAGCGCACCAACACCAGCTACCAAACTAACCGACGCAAATAAGACGATTAGGAGACGACTGACTTGCAGCTTAGAACGAGTTTTTGGCTTGGGAGGAATCGATCCCTGGCTCTCTTTATCTTTAGTTCTTTGCCGTGTTTTTGTTTTAGTTGACGATTCGCTATTTCTATCTTCCCCACCTAGATCGACCAGCCGATCTAAGACAGGCACACTACTTCTGGAGTAAGAGGAATTTGGATTGGCAGTAAAGGCTGCGATGCGATCTTCCATCTGATTATTGGCATTATTGGCAACAGAACTTCGCATAAAATTACTGCTAGAATCTGCAACTGATGCCGTTAATGGGGCAGTTTTAGCTGATGCTGAGGCTGTGGTCCACTCTGAGCCAACTGTACTATTGGCGCTAGATAACTCTTCTAAGTAGGTTTCTACACTGTCATCAGCGAAATACTCCCTTAAGTCGGCGAGGCGATCGCGTAAATCTCGGAAATAGGGATAAACCTCATCCTGTAACCAATTTTGACAATATGAGCACAAGCCTGGTAGCAGGTCAGGAGCCCCTAGTGAACAATCGCGGATAAGGTCTAGCTTCTCATGTTCACCACTTTGTTCTAGCGTGGTTCCAGCTTCTTCAGTTTGTCCGAGTAGTAGGGCACAAACTGCCTGCTCTAGATGTAAATCCTGTTTGCCTCCGAGTTTCACTAGCAAACCCTTAGCACGGCGAATTAAGGCGGGTTGCCGTTGTGAAAATCCCTGGGCAATTAGCGCATAAACGTTTAAATAGCTGGCTACTGGGGAAGGGCGACTGGATTCTTTCTCAAATAGCTGTTGTTGCTCGGCTGCGGTCATGTAACCCCGTAATTGCTGCATAAAGCGCAGGAAATCATCAATATCTAGGCCAGAATAATCATTCCCTGTACCATCAATCCCCCGTCTTGCTTCGAGCATTTCCTGGAGGAGTGACAACCCCTGTTTATGCTCTGGCGTTTGCTCATCAGGTATCGCGAGCAGTTCTAAAATGCGGTAGGGTCTGAGCTTGAAGAGATCGGCTTGAATTTCACTACGAATGCCAATGAATAGTCCTTCACGCAGAAGCATTGCCTGACTGGTCTCTAATGCTTGCGATCCTGAATCATAATGGCCTTCTTTCCAGAGATCCCGTCCAATTTCCAGATGAGACAGCGCGACAGTCAAAACATTGTCTGCGTTGTCTAATTCTGTGATTTGTGAGGAGATTTTATTGGACTCAATATAAGACTGGTTGGTTTCTATAACCTGCTGGTATTCACCCATCTCGTATAGGAGTAAAAGGGCTCCAGGAACATCTCGTTCCGAGATTTCTATAGTTTGGATGAGCTGGTCAGCTACAGCGATTTCAGCAATATTCGAGTCTTCGGATTGTGTTTCTGGTTGCAGATCGAGGTCGTCCGGCTGAGGAGCTACTTCTGGAGCGTTGGTGGAGACAGTTAGTATGGTATAGGCTTTGTCAATAATACGCCTGCGAGCTGCAATGGTTGCATCAGAATACTCCCGACGCGGTAGCGAAAAAGAGCGCTCGCTGTATGCCAGTTGAATCTGCTCCAGGTTAGCCTGTGGTGGTAGTCCTAGTATGCGGTAAAGGTCTAAAGAAATTCGCACCGATTACTTCCTACTGAAACATCAAATAGGTCTGCTGCTCAAAGATACTTAAAATTTATTAGGGTAGATAATTGAGCTGCGAACTAACGCTGGCATTATATCCTAAGTCCGCAATAAAATACATCAGCGAGAACACAAATCTAGTTAAAATGTAGTATAAGTTTTTGTTTCTAATGGTTTCGCTCTGAAATTAAGTTGACTCAAAAAGACTCAAAATAAAAAAGGGTCGCGGGCGATACCGAGCTTTGGCGTTAGGCCATTAGTCTCGACTTAGTTTTTACCGATTTCTGCGATAACAAGCACTTTTCATCGTCACATACGTAGAAAATCAGCGATCAACTTAATGATTGGTGGTTGATTTGAGATCGCTTTCCTGGAGTTGCGCGGTGAAGGCAGATGTGTTGTTTGAGAAGGCGAGATTGCCTTCTAATTTCTGACCTGATAATGTTGCAGTAATTGTCAAAAGTTGGCTGCGATCGCATCCTTCCACATCAGTTACAGCACCTGCAATAGAGAATTTTCCATCTTGCCATCTCCCTTTTAAGGTTTGACTTTTCTCTGATGTTGACTTATTCTCACGGCGATCGCTCTTTGATTGTAAAGAGCCACTAACGTGAAGACCAGATTGTTGGATCGTAAGTTGGAGTGGTTTACTTTTGAGACAATCCGATAGGTTTTTTGGATCGATCTCATATAAGCCGCTAACCTTGGGAGGAGCCTTGAGATTGCTTTCGCCAAAGGCAGTAACTACGGTGAATAGTAGGCCAACACTGAAAATAGCAATTCCGTAGAACTTGAGATGGTTGGGGTTAAAATGATCCATTGATTTGTACCTACATAAATCGAGCGAGTATATAGAGACAGCGAGAATCATGACTAATTAAATTAGGCCCAAACTAATCGATGCCTCAATAGCAGCCTGGTTCTCCGCCTCTTTCTTGGTGCGACCCTCGCCAATACCATAGCACCTACTCCCTACCCAAGCCTCTACAGTGAATATTCGATCGCGATCCAGTCCTGATTCTCTAATAAGGCGATAATTAGGTGTTTCTCCATTAAATTTTCTCTGAACCCATTCTTGAAGCAAAGGCTTCGCAATCTTACCTAAAGCGGATTTTGCAGCTTGCTTTTCAGCCTCCTTCTTGCTTCGGCCCTCACCCATACCATATTTTTTATCCTCTACATGTACTTCTACAGTGAATATCCTGGCATGGTCTGGGCCAACTTCTTTAGCCGTGAGATATTCAGGTAGTACTCCTTTAAAATTTGCCTGTACATACTGTTGGAATAGTGATTTTGCATCTATGTTTGATTGGTGTTCAGTTGCCCCTTGAATTAATGGCAAAAAAATTTGTTGCACGTATTGTTTGACGGCATCAATGCCTGAATCGAGGAAATATGCCCCGATTAATGCTTCGAAGGCATCACTGAGAATGGAGGGCGATTCTCTTCCACTATCAAGTTCTGCTCCTTTGCCAATACGCAATTCATTGCCGATCGCTAATTCTCTAGCTAAATAAGCCAGGTTAGGCTCATCAACTAAAGTAGAACGGCGACGTGTCAGATCTCCTTCTTGCAGATCTGGAAATTGTTCGTATAACATAGCTCCTACCAAGAAACCCAAAGTACAATCCCCCAGGAATTCCAAACGTTGGTTATCTTCTGTTACTTCGGGATTTTCATTCAAAAATGAAGTATGGGTTAATGCTTGGAGTAAAAGTTTTTGATTCTTGAATTTTGGCAGTTCTAATTTAATCTTTCTCTTCATTTTTTAACTCACGCTCCAAGAGCACATATCGCGGGTTTCATTTCGATGCGGACAGGGCAGGCACGGAGGCACTGCCCCTACAGCGCAAATCAGTCCTCGTTAAATTGAAAACTGCGATAATTGATCGACATAG
>JANMRU010000385.1:0-9174 GCA_031388585.1 Pseudanabaena sp. SOY_30_concoct_251
GCGAGATTTAGCCCAGATGTGTCGCGATCGCTTCAGTCCTAAAATCAACTTCTGCCTATGGGTATTGTGTGAAATTGCGATTGCAGCTTGCGATCTGGCAGAACTATTGGGTAGTGCGATCGCCATTCAATTGCTATTTGGCTTACCGCTGATTTGGGGTGTGTGTATTACAGCTTTGGATGTGATCGTCTTACTCATGCTCCAACACAAAGGTTTCCGCTATGTGGAAGCTTTGGTAATTATGCTTGTTGCCACTGTGGGAGTTTGTTTTGCGGCGGAGATCCTATTCTCAAAACCAGATGCAGGTGGCATCTTGTTTGGATATATGCCAAAGTTAGCGATTTTACAGAATCCTGAGATGCTATACATCTCGATTGGCATTTTGGGTGCAACTGTAATGCCGCACAACCTCTACCTGCATTCCGCGATTGTCCAAACCCGTGCGTGGGAATCAACACCACAGAAGAAACGGGAAGCAATTAAATTTGGCACGATTGATTCTACGGTAGCTCTATCTTTCGCTCTATTCATCAACTCAGCAATTTTGATCGTATCTGCCGCGACATTCCACTTTTCAGGCTATCAGGACGTGGCAGAGATTCAAGAAGCTTACAAGCTCCTTTCTCCACTTTTGGGCGTGAGTGCGGCAAGTGCGATTTTCGGGTTAGCGCTACTTGCTTCTGGACAGAGTTCCACGCTGACGGCAACCCTAGCCGGTCAAGTCGTGATGGAAGGATTTCTCAACCTGCGACTACCACCCTGGCTGCGTCGCTTAGCCACTCGACTGCTCGCTATTATCCCCGCACTGATCGCGATCAGCTATTTTGGCGAACACAGTACAAGTAGCCTGATCGTTCTCAGTCAAGTGATCTTGAGCTTGCAGCTTCCTTTTGCCGTGATTCCATTGGTTATGTTTACTAGCGATCGCCGCTTGATGGGAGAGTTTGTCAATCCCAGGTGGCTGAAACGTTTAGCATGGCTGATCGCGTTCGTGATCACCTCACTCAATCTCTGGCTACTTTGGCAAACATTTTTGAATTGGATCCACTAACACTTAATTCTTGCCACCGCCATGAATCGGAACTATCTGTTCAAACTGACTCGTTGGCGGCTAGCAGGCTCTTATGTCGCTGTGATGGCAGTAATTCTGAGCGTGTGTAGTGTTGCGCTTTATCAAATGGTGCGCCATGCTCACTTACAGTCGCAGGATCGAGAGTTAGAAGTTTTTTCCGGCGTTCTGCATGACAGTCTCGAACCAATTCTCAAACAACCTGGACAGATAGATGCGAGTGCGCAGAGAGTGCTACCAAATCTCTGCATATTAGAGATTCAAGCCACAAAAACTTGTGCGCCTGCTTCTACAAACAATCCTGATCGGCACGTCATGGGGGTAATCCATCAAGATCGCTACTACACGCGCTTTTGGGATCAATCGGGACGTGTGTTGGCGATCGCAGGCAATCTACCAGAAGGAATCCCAGCCAGTCTAGACACAACCACTTGGCAAACTCTACAAGCTCATAATGGCGATCGCTACCATCAAGTTTCAATTCTTCTCAAAAATAATCAAAACCGCCCCTGGGGATATATGCAGGTAGGGCACTCGCTCAGAGAAAGCGATCGCCATCTTGCCACACTCAAGTTGGTTTTATTATTGGGACTGCCTACCTCAATGCTTCTGGTTGGTGGAGCTAGTTGGTGGCTAGCAGGAAAAGCCATGCGCCCTGTTTACAGTTCGTATCAGCAAATCCAACAGTTTACGGCTGATGCAGCCCACGAGTTGCGTACTCCAATCGCTGCAATCAGTGCGGCAGTTGAGGTGGCGCTCACCTCTCCATCGCCAGAATCTGAAGAGGATAGCACCTTACAGACAGTCGAACGCCAAAGCAGGCGTTTATCGCAATTGGTGCAGGATTTGCTACTGCTGTCTCGGATGGATCGGCAAGAGCAACAAGATCGGCCATCTCCACCAATTAAATTCCAGTCCTGCTGTCTCAACGATCTAATCGGCGATTTGGTAGAAGAACTTGCGGATATCGCGATCGCAGCAAAAATCGGTCTTGGGCAAGATATTCAGGTAGATTATCCTTTATCAGTCCTAGGTAATGAGGAGCGGCTCTATCGGCTGGTGGCAAATCTAATTACTAATGCCATTCAGTACACGTCCCCAGGAGGGAAAGTTACTGTGATTCTGAAACGTGAAGATCGTTATGCAGTCATCCAAGTGCAGGATACGGGCATTGGCATTGCACCTCAAGACCAATCTCATATTTTCGATCGCTTTTATCGCGTTTCTAGCGATCGCTCGCGGGCGACTGGTGGCTCTGGTTTAGGATTAGCGATTGCCAAGGCGATCGCCCAGGCACACCAAGGCAGCATCCAGGTGCAAAGCCAGCTTGGCAAAGGCAGCATTTTCACAGTGCGCCTACATAAATAATGTAGTTGAGTATCCGTTGCGATCGCTTCAGGAATTTTTCCGCCATAGATTGCTAGCTCGATCCAATAGCTCAATTTCTTCAGGCGCGATCTGCCAGCCTAATGCTCCAGCATTTTGCACCGCTTGTTCGGCATTTTTGGCACCTGGAATAGGAATAGCACCCTTGGTAATCAGCCAGTTGAGCGCTACTTGGCCAATCGTGCGATCGTGCCCTTCGGCGGTTTGTCGTAATAACTTTAATAGTGGCTCAATCTTAAACAAGCCGTCATTGCCAAAACGGGCACTGAATTGCCTTAACCCTGTTGGAGGTTTCGAGGATGTATATTTACCTGTGAGCAAACCCTGGGCAAGGGGACTATAGGCTAGGATCTTCACCTTGAGCGATCGCGCCGTATCTAGAATGCCATTAGTCTCGATCTGTCTGTCTATCAGAGAGTATCTCACCTGATTAACTGCCAGCGGAATGCCGCGATCGCCCAGATAAGTATGAGCTTCTCGCATCTGCTCCGAAGAATAATTACTGACACCAAGAGCAAGAATTCTGCCCTGCTTTACCTCATCCGCTAAGGCATTCATTAATATTTTCTGGCTCATCAGAAAACTAAAGGGTTGATGTACCTGGTAGAGATCGATCCGCTTTACCTGCAAACGCTCTAGACTAGCAGTTACAGCATCTTTGACCGCCTTTGCGTGGCAACGCCAAGGGACAGGCATATACTTGGTAGCGATATAAATTGGTTGCTTGCTACCCCGCATAAATTTCCCTAGCAAACGTTCTGATTCACCCAAACCATAAACTTCAGCGGTATCAAAAAAGTTAATGCCAGCCGCTATAGAAGCTTTGAAAGCATCTTTGACCTGAGCTTCGCCATAGTCTTTCCCATAGCTCCAAAACAACTTGTCACCCCAAGCCCAAGTTCCGATCCCCAAGGGTGGAATAGACAATCCGCTAGAATCAAGTGTTTGTGTTCGCAAGGAAGTTCGTCCTACTTAATTTATCTACACTTCTCGACAAATATAGCAATCCTAGGTGAAATGTAAATTGGGGTTATGGGGCTTTACCCTTTCACCCCAAAACAAATAAAAAATGTTTGCTATATCGAAAATATTTGCAACTTAAGCAAGCCCAAAATTGCTACTAATATCCTTCATCGCCCGAACCAACTAACCAAAGTTTAACAAATGCTTTAGGTTTCGTAAGTATTTTTGCTCTCAAATTATACATTGGGCAATATATGCCTGTAGTAGACTAACGATTGGGAAGAGTCACTAATATCTAAGCGAGTTAAATAACCTCCAAAATATGGAATTTGCATATCAATACGCCTGGCTTATCCCTGTGCTGCCATTGCTAGCAGCATTCACGATTGGACTGGGGCTGATTTCCTATAATAAAGCCACCAACCAACTGAAGAAAGCCAGCGCCGTCTTAAGCTTGTCTGCCACTGGGGCAGGCATGGTAATCGCCTTTAGCTTATTGTGGAGCCAAATCCAGGGTCACGCACCGTATTTATGGACGTTTGAATGGGCACAGGCAGGTAATTTTCATCTGAGTATGGGGTTTACGATCGATCACCTGACAGCTCTGATGCTGGTGATTGTTACCACCGTAGCTTTCCTGGTACAAATTTATACCGATGGCTACATGGCTCACGATCCTAGCTATACCAGGTTCTATGCATACCTGAGTCTATTTAGCTCCTCGATGCTGGGCTTAGTAATTAGCCCCAACCTGATTCAGATCTACGTTTTTTGGGAGCTAGTAGGTATGTGTTCTTACCTACTAGTAGGTTTTTGGTTTGACCGCAAAGGTGCGGCCGATGCCTGCCAAAAAGCATTTGTGGTCAATAGAGTCGGGGACTTTGGACTTCTACTTGGCATCTTGGGACTTTATTGGGTAACGAATACCTTTGAGTTTGGCGAAATGGGAGCCAAATTAACCGAGGCAGTTGAGTCTGGTTCGATCAGCGTCTTTCTTGCCACTCTATTTGCCATTCTGGTTTTTATGGGGCCTGCGGCAAAATCAGCGCAATTCCCTTTGCACGTTTGGTTGCCAGATGCAATGGAAGGGCCTACACCGATCTCAGCTCTGATCCATGCCGCTACGATGGTGGCAGCAGGCGTATTTCTGATTGCTCGCATGTTCCCTGTGTTTGAGGAACTGCCAGCCGTAATGAATACGATCTCCTGGACAGGAGCATTCACAGCATTTCTGGGGGCAAGCATTGCGATTACCCAGAATGACATTAAAAAAGGTCTGGCCTATTCAACGATTTCGCAGTTAGGCTACATGGTAATGGGAATGGGCGTTGGAGCTTATGGCGCCGGACTATTTCACCTGATGACCCACGCCTATTTCAAGGCGATGCTGTTTCTCGGCTCTGGCTCAGTAATTCATGGAATGGAGGGAGTTGTCGGGCACGACCCTGCTGTAGCGCAGGATATGCGTGTGATGGGTGGTTTGCGCAAGTATATGCCAATTACGGCAATTACATTTTTGATCGGCACCCTGGCAATATCTGGTATTCCGCCATTTGCTGGATTTTGGTCCAAGGACGAAATCTTGTCATCAGTATTTGAGGCTAATCCTGCCATGTGGGCAGTGGGCTGGCTAACGGCTGGTATTACAGCTTTCTATATGTTCCGCATGTATTTCAGTACGTTTGAAGGTGAATTTAAGGGTACTAAGAAAGAACTCTTAGCCCAAGTGAAGCTGGAGAACTCAGGACATGCTGCGCATGAGGAACAACATGGTCATGACCACCATGCCGATAAGCCCCATGAGTCACCGATAACGATGACTTTCCCGCTCATGGCTCTAGCAGTCCCATCTCTATTGATTGGTCTGGTAGGAACGCCATTTGGCAACTACTTTGAGGCTTTTATTCATGCCCCTGGTGAAAAGGTAGTAGGCATCCCTGCTGAAGGGTTAACACCTGAATTCTTAGCGATGGCGGGTAGTTCGGTTGGGATTGCGCTGATCGGTATTAGCTTAGCTGTGTTGATGTACCTGCGGAAGACTATATCGGCAGAAGCGATCGCCAAATCGATCCAGCCGTTGTATCAACTCTCAAAGAACAAATGGTACTTTAACGAAATCTACGACTTTCTATTTGTGCAGGGTTCACGCCGTTTAGCGCGTCAGGTATTGGAAGTAGACTCCAAAATTGTTGATGGTGTCGTTAACCTGGCGGGATTCATCACCGTAGTTACTGGTGAAGCACTGAAGTACTTTGAAAACGGACGCGCTCAATTCTACGCACTGGTAATTTTCATCGGTGTTTTAGGTCTAGTAATTGCTTCTAGCGTCTAGTTGCAAAGTTTGTTTTCTATAAAACGTAAAGAAGGAGGCTCTCAAGAGAGCCTCCTTCTTTACAGAAATTATGGAAATTCCGATCAGATCTTTTAGCGGAAGCGCAGCGATAAAAGGACTATACCTAAAACGATCACACCGCCGCCCAGAATGAACGCCCAAAAACGATGGTAGCTATTTACTGTCGTACCGCTTTCTGTCTTTAACTGGATCAGATCGACCCAGGGCGCAACACCGCGACGGAACCAACCGATCGTCTCTACTTTCATGCCAATCAGGTTCTTCACCCGTTTCATGCCGAAGAGGAAATTACCAATCGGGCCAAAGCGCGAACAGTAGTGCAGATAAATCATACCGCTGCGCTCCTGCAATTTGAGATCGGAACCAAACACATAGCCGGCATCACCGCGACCAATTAGATCGCCGTTTAGCTTCGCTGGCTTGCCACGCAACGGGCTGGCATAGGGATCGGACATTAGTTCGAGCACGCTGGTGGCTTCGGCTCTGCTGTAGTCGGGGAATGACACTAGGGCTTTGATCAGTATCCCAGCGCCAATGCCGACTAATGGACCGGTTGCATACCACACGCTATTTCCTGAAGAATTGGCGATCGCAAAACCAAGTGCCAACCCAGCAAAGAAACCGATCATTTCCGCAGCATAAAGAACAAAATCTAAGGCAAAATTGCCGTATAGCTTACCTTTATCCAGGTGCTTGCCATCGGCGATAACACGTCCCATATCAAACTCTGTTTCCAAACCTAACTGCTCTGCGTAGGTACTTAAGGCACGCACGCGTTTGCCTGTCAAAGGGTGCGTCGAATTTAATTCCATCCACCAAGCCCAGGGGTTAAACATGTCCCAGAGAAATACACGCCCAACCTGATTTGGAGAGGAGGAAATGCGATATGCAGTACCTGTGGAAGAAGCAGCTTTAGCATCGTAAATTCCTAGAGCGCGAGTACCTTCTACTAACCTGCTAGGTTCTGTAGAGCGTTCCCCCACCTCGATAATGCCGTAGGCAATTTTTACTAATGCCCGCGAAAGTGCATTTGGGTTGCCTGTAGCTTCTGCCGCAAAGCGATCTGCAAAATATTCCCGCGTTCGGGATAGATAAAGCATTAAATAGGTGCCAATAACGTAAAACACATAGGCGGCGAATGAGACGGCTGCTGCTGCATCTTTAGCTTTATCGCTCCCACTACGCCCTATTCTATCTGCGGTTACATAGATTAGATAGACAATCTGCACCAGAGTAGCAGCCAGGGTCATGACCGCAAAGTCCCAGTGCACGATATGACCTAGTTCATGGGCGTAGACGATCGCGACCTCATCATCGTCAAGATAGGTAAATAGTCCTTGACTGACGACTAAACGAGCGCTGTTTGGCAAAGAACCATAGGTAAAAGCCGTAGGATTTTCGTCATCAATAATGCCTAGACGGGGTTGTTTAATCTGTTTTTCAGCACAAATGCGGCGAATCACAGCAGAGGTCTCAGGACTGCGTCTGGCAATTTCCTCTATCGAAACCCAGCGCGTTTTATACAACCAGTTCTGCGTTATATCCATGATGAATGGCGCGAGGAAAAAGACGACGAGGTTGAATACTATAGCGATCGCCACAGCCATCCCTAGCCCAGCTATAGGGTTAGCGCTCCCAGAAATCAGCGTAATTCCTAAAATTAGGACTAGAACAATACCAAACAGAAGACCGATAGTTACTCCTGATGCCAGCGCCAGGTTACCAGCGCCGCTGAAAGTGACTAGTTTTGCGCCAAGTTGGGCAGCTCGTCCTGCTTTGGGAAAAGCGTGGGGATGCTCACGGTCTGGCTGGGTTGGTGATGTCATGTAGAAAAACTCCTTAGAAGGTGGAAGGCGTTAAGATTTATCTTCTCGCAGTTAACCGTTGTAAACAGCAAACACTTACTAATATTTAAGAGTAAGGGCAAGAACTTACCTGCGATCGCGATCGCCAGTAGGAAAACTAATAGTTGTAGAGCTTAAGATATTCGTGGGGAAGTATTTCAGTTCTCAGAATTAAAATTCGGTGTCGAATCATGCCTAAATTGATCGCAAAAAGGATCAAGAAGAAAAATTTCTCTAGTTTTACCTATGCAGAAGCTTTTAAACATCTGCATCTTAAAGATTTGCAGGCTTGGCACTTTGATGTCCAACCGCTTGAACCTAGTGCTTTTTTTAATGAGCATTTGCAGCGAATAACTGAAATCTTTGATTTACAAAGTTTTGAAGAGTCCAAGAAACTTGTAATCGATGCGATCGCTCAGGAGGCAATTCACGATTGCAAACATTTGAAAATTTGGAAGGGCGCGCCACTTTCCGATGATCGTACGAGTGGTTATACCGATTACCTGATCGCTGAGCGTAAGGCTTATTTAGAAGCTCCATTTTTGTGTGTAGTGGAGGCAAAGAAAGATGATTTTGAACAAGGTTTAGCTCAATGCCTAGTGGAAATGAAAGCTTGTCAGTATAGTAATCAACAACTCAATCAGTTATTAGATATTTTTGGCATCGTTACAAATGGTGATAGCTGGAAGTTTTATCGTTTGCAACTAGACGGACAGGTATATGGAACAGAAACCTATTCCAAAGGAAATATAGCCGATCTTTTGGGACGGCTATATTATATTTTTCGGATTTGCGAAGAGAATCTCTTAAGAGTTTTGGTTTAAACAGAAACAGGCTGCCATTCCAGATTTTCTAAGGTGTTGGAACGCTCTAGAGCTCGCTCAAAACTATCAAGTTTTGGGTCGATTTGTAAAGGCTCACCCACATAACCCTGAACAGCTTCCGTGGTCTTAAGACCATTGCCAGTGATGTAAACAACCGTGGTTTCATCTGGATCGATCTTGCCAGACTCTATGAGCTTTTTGAGGACGGCTACTGTAGTGCCGCCAGCGGTTTCCGTGAAAATACCTTCGGTTTCAGCCAAAAGTTTAATCCCGGCAATGATTTCGTCATCGTTTACCGAAGCAATATTGCCGTTAGTTTTGCGGGCTATATCGATCGCATAAACACCGTCAGCAGGATTACCAATGGCGATGCTCTTGGCAATGGTTTTGGGCTTCACAGGTGTGATGAAATCACGACCTTGCTCAAAGGCCGCAGCAATCGGAGAACAACCTTCAGCCTGAGCGCCACTGAAGCGTACGGCTTTCCCATCGACTAAGCCGACTTTGACAAATTCTTGGAAGCCTTTGTAAATCTTGGTGAATAGCGATCCAGATGCCAAAGGCGCAACAATATGATCTGGTAACTGCCAGCCGAGTTGCTCGATTGTTTCATACGCTAAAGTCTTTGAACCCTCAGAGTAGTAGGGGCGGAGGTTAATGTTCACAAAGCCCCAACCGTAGGTATTCGCTACTTCTGAGCAAAGGCGATTAACCTGATCGTAATTGCCATGCACC
>JANMRU010000398.1:0-10123 GCA_031388585.1 Pseudanabaena sp. SOY_30_concoct_251
TCAGGATTCACAGGCAACGATACCTTCTCCTACGCGATTACTGACGGTATGGGAGGATCTGATACTGCCACGGTGGTCGTTACGGTTGGTTCTGTTATAACCAACCGACCTCCCGATGCAGTTAACGACAACTCATCCACAATGATTAACGTACCTGTTAGTATTTCGGCGATCTCCAACGATATGGATCCCGATCTAGGCGATACCATAACCATTACCTCAATAGGCGCACCGGGTAATGGCATAGCGACTCTCGATACAATGGGTACTCCTTCCCCTACTGATGACGTAATTGTCTATACTCCAAACACTGGATTTATGGGTACAGATTCCTTTACCTACACAATTAGTGATGGAATGGGAGGTTCTGATACTGCTACCGTTACTGTTGCGGTAGGAGCCACAACTGGCGGTGATGGTGGTATAGATCCAACACCAACACCAACACCAACGCCACGGCCTTCTAATTTCCCACCTCTTCAACCTGGTGGATCTGGTGGCGGTGGCGGTGGGGATGAAAATCCTTCACCACAGCCAGATCAGAACGTTGTCGGATTAGATACATTAGATATCCTAAATGTCGATCAAACCGTGCAGGATCGACCAGGCTCTGGGCGGAATACCATAGAGGACTTCTTTGATGAAAATTACTACCTAACCAATAACCCTGATGTCGCAGCAGCGATCGCTAGAGGAGAATTTGCTAATGCACTCGATCAATTTGAACGAGTAGGCAAGTTTGAAGGACGCAATCCTAGCATTTACTTCGATGAGAAAGTCTATCTGGACTACAATCCAGGCGTAAAAGCAGCAATTGATAGAGGTGAATTTAGCACTGCCTTCGATCACTTTATCCAATACGGTCAGTTTGAGAAGCGCGATCCGAGGTTGCTCTTATTTGATGCTCAATGGTATCTATTCAAAAATCCTGATGCTAAAGCTGCGGTTGCCAATGGTTCAATTAAGGATGCTTTCACCCACTATCTCAACATTGGTCAGTTTGAGAATAGAGCTCCCAGTATCCTGTTTGACCCAGATCTGTACTTGCGTCTTAATCCGTCAGCAGCTGATGCTATTAGGTCGGGGCAGTTCGCCAATGCTTTCCAGCACTATATTGGGGTAGGTTTACATCAAGGCTTAACAGCTAGTGTCGTGTTTAATAACCAAGACTACTTAACTCTCTACCCAGATGTAAGTGATGCGATCGCCCGAGGTCAATTCCAAAGCGGTACTGAACACTTCCTTCGACTTGGTCAGTATCAAAACCGACAGCCTCAGTTGATGATATTTAACGAAGGTTACTATCTAGAAAATAATCCAGATGTCAAAGCTGCAGTAGATGCAGGTACTTACAAAGATGGGCTCGAACACTTTGTCGCGATTGGTCAGTTTGAAAACCGCGACCCTAGTCTGAATTTTGATACGGAGTATTACTTGGCTACCTATCCTGATGTCGGACCTGCGATCGCCAGCGGACAGGTACGCAGCGTCTATGACCATTACCGTAGGATTGGTAGAGCTGAAGGACGTATTCACGTTTCTCCCGATCGCATAGGAAGTCAAGGTTTGTTTGCTTCTACGTTTGTCGATGATGCTCTCTCCAGTACGAGAGACGATCTCAATACCGATCCTGGTAGATTTGCTTCCTAGACCATAGCTAGTGAGATCTAAAAAAAGGTGAGCAAGCGTTTATGCTTGCTCACCTTTTTGTTTTTAATAAATTTGTTTACTTATGGCGCATAACATGACGATAGCGTTGTCCGCTGCGCCGCTGGTTGGGGCGCGGACGAAACCATTTTTGCCAAACCCAGTTCAGGATACTCTCTAGCATTTCTGCCAGTTCTAAGGCTGCCTTCCCAATCTGTCTTACAACTCCAGTTTTTTGGCGTGGGGAATAAGTTGGTTGGAGAGGTTTCCTCCGTTTAACACGTTGTGAGGGAGAATCTTGAGAAGAATTTGAAGAGCTACTAAAACGTTGCTCGTAGGCATGAGTGCTTACCTGAGATTCGCGATAGGACGCATTTGCTAGTTGCGTTTCCAGCTCAGAATTTGTGGGAATGTGGTGCAAAGTAGAACTGGTCTCAAAGATTTCCGTCTGCCGTTTAGGAAATTGAGGTAAAAGCAGCATCGGCAGATCAGGCTGCGGCATAGCGATCGCTGGTTCGTTAGTTTGCTCGTCGGCAATTCCCTGCAACGTCCACGCTCTGATCGCTTTAGGACCACCCAGACGCAAACAATTGCCAGCATGATCGAGAATCAGGGCTTTGCCAGTGCTCTTAGGGCGCAGACCGCGACCGACCATTTGCAGGTGCAGTGCTACAGATTGAGTAGGACGACAAAGCTGCACCACCTCTATTTCTGGCAGGTCAAAGCCTTCCGTAAACAGATTGACGTTTGTTAATACCTTTGTTGTACCACTGCGAAAACGAGCCAAGATAGCTCGACGTTCTTTTGTAGGCGTTTCGCTATCTATATGCTCGGCAACAATACCAGCCTCCTGATAGCTAGCCGCGATCGCCTTGGCATGATCGATATTGATCGCAAATACGACACAGCGTTTGCCAACAGCGTGTTTAAGATAGGCATCGATCGCTCGACCTGCCACATAACGGCGATCGATTTGAGTGGCCAGATCGCCAGCATTAAAATCACCACCCGTGATCCGTACACCTTCTTGGGGCAGAAAACTATCAGGTGCCAGGACATCGTAGTCCGCCAGATAGCCATGCCAGATCAGCTCCGACACCGAAGGCCCCACAACTAGAGATTCGTAAATGCGATCGAAGCCCCGACCATCAAGCCGAGAAGGCGTTGCCGTAACACCTAAGACATGCGCATGGGGAAGCGATTCAAGAATTTTGAGGTAGCTTGGAGCAAGGGAAAGATGGGCTTCATCAACGATTACCAAGCGGACATGGGGGAGTTCGATCTGCTGTTTTTCGAGGCGTTTAACCAAAGTTTGGACAGAAGCACATTGAATAATGCGATCGAGTTTGAGTGGCTGTCCTGCTTTAATCGTCCCCACTGGCGACTTAGTAATCCGCTCAAGCGTTTGTTGAGCTTGCAATAGCAACTCTTCACGATGCACCAAAAGCATCACCTGCTCTCCTCGGCTGACAAAATCTAGCGCAATTTCGCTGAAAGTGCGTGTCTTTCCAGACCCAGTAGGCATAGCTAGAAGCACACATCGCTTACCACTTCGCCACTCGTGATAAATATCCCGAATTACTTTATTTTGGTAGTCGCGAAGATCCGTCATGTTTTCTAACCTAGTTGTGGCTAATTCGACAGCTAGGATACTGCATAAAACCCTTTTCTGACAGAAGCACGTTCAAAAGGTTCGATTCATGTTAAGGTTATTAACTGCAACCATTTTTTTAGGGGCTAAGAAAGCTAGGTATGGCTAAACGCCGTAATCAAAAGAAAGAAAAGGCACTTCGCAATCAGGCCTACGCGCGCAAGTTCCGCAAGCGCACACCGGGCCGCTTTGGCCGCAAGCGTTTTGGTAGTAATCGCTTTGGCGATAGTGATGAAAGTGATGGAGAAAGCGAAACTTCTGAAGATTCAGATGCAGCAACTAGTAGTACGTTTTAGAACGATAATTTTTCGTGAGGGTGAGTTGCGCGTGACGCAGCTCACCCTCATTTTTTTGGATTGGCATATTATTATGGCCAGGTGTAGTTTGAGGGATGGTCTAGCTTGAAATTTGGTTTAGCTTTACATACCACTACTGAAGTATTGAGTTTGGCGATCGCCCAGCTGGACGAGCAAAAAGGCGATCGCTCATTAATTTGCCTCCAGCAACAATCTTGGCCTCTAGGGCGTGAATTATCAACGCAACTACATCTGCTTTTAGCTGAATTCATGACCAGTTATGCATGGACAGACCTAGCCTTTGTCGCGATCGCTAAAGGAGTGGGCAGCTTTACAGGTACGCGCATAGGTATTGTCCTGGCGCGCACTTTAGGAGAGCAACTAGCAATTCCCGTTTATGCGATCGGGTGCGATGAAATTTTGCAGCGATCGCAAGTATCTCAAGTGCCTCAACCCCTGGGGCCGAGCTTACTATCAATCGCACAGGAGCAATGGACACAGGGCCGATATTCCCATTGGGCGGAGGCTCTACCCCTATATTCCGAATAGCGAAAATTTTTATCCATGCACATGATTAATTACTGTGATTATTTGGGTATATTCGATTTAGGTTCAGACGAAAAAATTAAATTGTTTGGGGAAACAATGAAAAAACAGGAATTAGATCGGCTGGGTCATGGGAGTGCAACTTTTAGATTAAATTACTAAATTCAAATGGGGATAAGGATATTAGCAATGAACACACTAATGAAAAGCAAAAATGTCGATTCACCTAATCCACTAGGAGGTTTACTACCTGGAACCAAAAAGGTAGATTTGCAATGTGTGGACTGCGGATATACGCAAGTAAATTCGCAAATGCTATCTAACTGCCCCAACTGCAATAGCAGCTTCATTCGCGCTCGCTACGATCTAAGTAAATTATCCGCCTCACAGTGGCAACAACAACTGCGCGATCGCGAAAGTAACATGTGGCGATACAGAGAACTGCTGCCTGTTGTCAATGCTTCAAATATAGTCAGTATGGGTGAGGGAATGACCCCACTCATACATGCCAAGAATTTGGGTAAAATGCTGGGTCTAGAGCGGCTTTACCTTAAAGACGAACGCCAAGGGCCAACCGGTTCGTTCAAGGATAGACAAGCCTCAGTTGCAATTTCCGTTCTGAAAGAGCAAGGCATCAAAGAAGTAGCTCTTGCTTCAACGGGGAATGTGGCACTGGCCTATGCCGCCTATGCCGCTCGCGCAGGGATTAAACTGTGGACATTCGTGGTTGAAAATATCCCTGAAGAGAAGCTACGCGAGATTTCCCTCTACGGTGGAGAAGTAATCAAGGTTAGAGGTACTTACGACCAAACCAAAGCGATCGCCGCTGAGTTCGCCAAGAAAGAAGGCATATTTCTAGACAAAGGCATCAAGAATGTTGCTGGTGTTGAGGGTATGAAGACCATGGCCTTTGAAATTGCCGAACAGCTCTATTGGTATTCACCCGACTGGTATTTCCAGGGAGTAAGTGGTGGGATGGGGCCAGTCGGAGTGGTCAGAGGCTTTGAAGAGCTATTGGAAATGGGTCTGGTGGATAAAGTACCATCGCTCGGCATCATTCAGCCCTCTGGCTGTGCACCTATGGTACAAGCATTCAGAGCAGGAAAGCAGACTGCCGATCCAGTATTGAATCCCCAGACAAATATTATGCCATTGGCAACTGGTGACCCTGGACAATCCTACACAGTGTTAAAGGGTTTGGTCGATCGCTACGGCGGCACCATGGAAGACGCCCCCGACGCAGAAGCCTATACTACGACTCGGCTACTAGCTACAACCGAAGGTATGTCGGTTGAGCCTGCGGCGGCACTTACAGTTGCAGGTGTAATTCGTTTAGCAGCCCAAGGGGTAATTAAGCCCAACGAACTGGTAGTTATTAACTGCTGCGGTCATACCTATCCCGTAGAAAAGCATATTACTGAAGGGAATGTTATCCGCACTATAGTTGCGTAAAGACAGGGCAGACCTAGGTCTGCCCGTACATATCTTTCATATGGCAGGGGAATTGCGATCGCATAGAACCGTGGATAACAAAGGTTAGAATCGTGATGGAGTTTTGCTGGCTAAGTTAACGCAAAGCTCCTATTTCGTTGTTCTTGCCTGCAAATATATGCCCGTTTTGTCACCCGACCTACAGAGAAAGCTAGCTGAACCACTCAAAGTAGGTGACTTTGAGATTAATAGTCGCGTATTGCAGTCACCTTTGTCTGGAGTTACAGATATGGTGTTTCGTCGCCTTGTGCGTCGCTACGCTCCCCAGTCGATGCTATACACCGAGATGGTGAATGCCACGGGACTGCAATATATGAAGGAGCTACCTAAGATTATGGAGGTAGACCGAGCTGAAACACCAATTAGCATTCAATTATTTGACTGCCGCCCTGATTTTTTGGCAGAAGCTGCCCGCATGGCGGTTAACGAGGGAGCCGATACTGTTGATATTAATATGGGTTGCCCCGTTAACAAAATCACCAAAAATGGCGGTGGATCTTCCCTACTAAGGCAGCCAGAGATCGCCGAAGCAATTGTGCGTTCTGTAGTTAATGCTGTTAACGTTCCCGTCACAGTGAAAACTCGCATCGGTTGGAGTGAAACTGAGATTAATATTCTCGACTTTGCGAAGCGCATGGAAGCCGCAGGTGCACAGATGATTACCGTGCATGGCCGCACCCGCGCTCAGGGTTACAATGGCCCTGCCAAATGGGAATGGATTCGTCGCGTCAAAGAAGTGATGTCGATTCCAGTGATCGCCAATGGCGATATCTTTTCAGTAGAAGCGGCGATCGCCTGTTTGGAAACTACTGGTGCAGATGGAGTGATGTGCTCGCGCGGCACTCTCGGGTATCCCTTTCTGGTGGGCGAAATCGATTATTTCCTCAAAACTGGAGAACTTAAGCCCAAACCTTCAGCGATCGAACGACTGCAAGTTGCGCGCATCCATTTAGTCGATCTGCATGAATATAAAGGCGATCGTGGTATTCGACAGGCACGCAAGCATATGACCTGGTATGCCAAGGGCTTTGCAGGCGCTTCAGCCTTGCGCGGCAAGCTTTGCCTGGTGCAAAACCTCCAACAGGGTTTGGAGTTACTAGATGCCGCGATCGCGCTTCTAGAGAATTACTCTGAGGAGTTAGAGGCAAGTGCAGCAGATTTACTAATGCCTGTGCCGATGTAATCCCAATATTCTGTGATATCGTCACTGTGAACTAGCAACTAACAATCGGCTCATGAAAAACTTAGATTCGACAAAGATGCGCTTTGTATGGCTGTTAGTTGGGATGTTGTTGGGAGGGGGAACCTACGCTGCCTGGTGGATTAATACCCAAAAGCCCTCGACAAACAATACCTCTATTCCATCGACCACTGCGGGATCGAGTTTGTCGAACATTACTTTGTCTGAGGTGGATAAAGACGGTAAACCACTATGGGAAATTCAAGCTGGTCGTGCTGAGTACAACCAAGAGCGGCAGATGGCCACGGTGTTCAAAGTCAAAGGTAAATTTTTTCGCAATGGTAAACCCACAATTGAGGCAGTGGGAGAAAGGGGTACGGTAGATCAAATCAAGCGTGAGATTACGATTGAGGGTAAAGTCAAAGCGATCGCCCTCAAAGATAAGATTACCCTCACAGCTAATCGACTGGAATGGCTGGCAGATGGGGACTTGTTAACTGCAACTGGCAATGTCAAAGCAGAAAAACCTGACGATAAGATTGCGATCGTCGGCAAAAAACTCACGGCTTACCCCAGTACTAACCGTTTCAAGCTTGAGAAGGAAGTTGTAGCTACAGTTGCCAAGCCACCCTTGAGGTTGGAAAGTGCCCTGATGATTTGGGATGCTAATTTGAATAAAGTAATTGCCGATGTCCCCTTTCGGGTAGTGCATTTGCAGCAGAAAGTTAGAATCAGGGCAGATAAGGGTGAATGGAGCATCAAAGAGAACTTGATAACCCTAGCGGGTAATGTTAAAGGCAGAGCTTTTGACCGCGATCTAGATATAATTTCCCCAGCTTTGGTTTGGGATATCACTAAGCAAATCGTGAACTTGCCTGACACCCTGCGCATAGTAAGTAATACCCGTGGGGTAGAGTTGAATGCCAATCAAGGTAAGATCGATTTGGGCAAACAGCAGATTAATCTGGAAGGCAAAATCGAGGCTAGCTCAAAGACGAATCAAGCAATCCTGACTGCAGATTCGGTAGAATGGCAAATTCCCGCACAGACAATTGTGGTTCAGGGCAATGTTAACTATCGCCAAACCGAGAAGAATGTTAGCGTCAAAGGTGATCGCGCCGTTGCAAACATAGCCGAGCAAACAGTTCAGATTACTGGCGGTGATGTTGTAACAGAAATCACGCCATAGGCTATAATCGTTAAGCCTTGCTTCTATTCAGTTAGAAGCCACAATGTCCATAAGGAAATTTCTTCAATGCGTTCATACGAAACAATGTACATTCTCCGTGCCGATCTAGGTGATACGGAGTTAGAAGCAGCGATCGCGAAATATCAGACTTTACTGCAAGACCAGGGATCTGAATCAATCCAAATCCAACACCGTGGTAAGCGCCGCCTTGCCTACGAAATTAAAAAGCACCGTGATGGTGTCTATGTTCAAATGAACTATAATGCCAAACCTGGCACAATCGAGTTAATGGAACGCTCCATGCGTCTAAGCGATGAAGTTATTCGTTATATGACTTTGGTCGTGAAGCCAGAGGAAATCGTAGAAGAAGTTGCTGATGATGCTGTTGCTGCTACAGAGGCTGAGGCGGCATCTGCATAACCGCTAAACTACGGGCGATCGCATCGAATTGTCAGCGCAATTTTAAGGTATTGGCAAATTCACAATGCGATCGCAATATTCATCGATTAACCACTGTAAGCTCATCTGTTCTTTGGGCTTTGCGTTCTGCTTTTAGTTTTGTCAGTTTTTGAATGAGGGGATTGGGATTTTGGCGTTGCTCTTCTAGCATCTGCTCGCTCCATGCCATCCAATCCTCTAAGTAGGCAGTTACTTGTTGTTTGTTTGCTAGATAGTACAAAATCGTGGCGTAAACTTGCTCTAGTTGCAGAGATGTATAAATTCCTGCGATTTCTTCGGCGGTGCGGGCGCGATAGATATATTCATACAAGATGGTTTCGATGCCGATGCGCGTTCCTTTTAACCGAATGTCTTCGGGTGATAGAAATAGAAAATAATCTTCAAGTAGCATAATTCTTTCTCCTTATTAGTTATTTAGCACTACCGAATCTTAATTTCAGTGCGTCATGGCGATCCAGTGCCTCCAGTATCTGTTGGGCTCAGACCGCTGTAATAATTTTCTCGAAGGATTTTAAGTTCTGGCAAGTCGAATATGGCAGAGGGGTCGCCTTGCAGAGCAAGATCTCTCGCATCAACAAGCATAGGGTCGTTTAGGTTAACAGAGAACTCTTGTACAGCAGTAGGTTCAAACTGCCCTAAAAGAAGGAGATAGTTTTTCTCTAATCTGCTTGGTGGGGATGGCTCCGACCGCAGAGCATTTTTAACTGACTCCAGATGACGGCTTTGCTTAAAGTCGTTATACTTGTGCCCCAAATATAGCCAAGTCTCAGTTGCCATAAGCCTTTCAGCGATACTGATTGAACCATCTGAGATTGTGGAAAATTCAACAATTATCTCCCATTCTTGAGCATCAATATTAGGTAAAAAGCGCATTGCCCTTATTGTGATTGCTTTAAGATATTCAACAGGTTGGGCAAGGTTCCGATAATACGCAAGTAAACCTCTAATTTCAGCAAGATATCCTTGTCGTGCGAGACTTTCTAATACATTGATAGGATCGCGAATAATCCAGAATGCTTCACGCAAGATTTCTACAAGAGTCAGAATAATGTGATTGAGACCCAAAATAGACAACCTAAAAAGTGCAAAGCGAATATATCTTTGAAACTTGCGAATCTCTGATGAACCAATATCTGGTTTACGAAGTTCTTGCCAACTATTTTGGAATAGGTTAACTAACTCTCTACATAGTTCATTTCTATTGTCATTCCAAACATTATTAGAACTAGTAAAGGAAGCTGCCCATTGCATAAACACTTCAAAAGAGTCACTGTTTGGTGGTTTCGCAGACTTCAGTTCACCCTCTAGCCCAAAAACTTCTTTCTGTTTCGCTAAATCTCTATCTCGGCTTTTAGAGTTAAACAGATACTTAAATACCTTGCGGCTGAGTTCTGGCTTATCTATATAAATTCTTATTGCTCTTAAACATTGCTGGTAGCATTTAATGCTGTGCCACCAAAGTTCATCATTATGGTACGAGCTGGCAAAGACAGCACGATGTTCTGAATCCAATATCCAGAGAGGATTTACAATGCTATCAAAACGCTTACTTAATTTTTCTAAGCATTCATCCTCATCAACCTGTTCTAGAAATGAAGATACTTCATAAATCTTTTCTGTTTTCTGCTCATTGAGGTTTAGCCCTAATTTTTGCAACTCTTCTC
>JANMRU010000450.1:0-12724 GCA_031388585.1 Pseudanabaena sp. SOY_30_concoct_251
TGTGGGAGCTATAGTTGTAGTTGGCACTGCTGGTATGTACGCAACTCAAAGCAAGCTATCAGCTCAGAATCAGACTTTTGCGGGTAGATTAGTTCAACACCTGAAATCATCTAATGCCAAAATGTATGGTGCATACTGGTGTCCTCACTGCCGCGATCAAAAGGCTCTATTTGGTGATGTCTCAAAGCAAGTTCCCTATATAGAGTGCGATCCCAAGGGTGAAAATCCACAGACAAAGCTATGTCAGGACAAACAAATCAAGAGCTTCCCCACTTGGGAAGTCGATAATAAGTTAGTCGAAGGACAGAAAAGCTTGGACGAGTTAGCAACTCTAACAGGTTACCAGGGAGCAAGAAATTAGTAACTAACTGGCTGAGGGATATGACAAAACTTCAGATTTTAGAAGCGATTCGACTAATGCCACCTGTAGAGCGCTTAGAGATTATGGAATTTACGAATATGAAGAGTATGCGTAGAGGTTGAGACTTTTATGGCGATGCAGTTAGATTCGGTTGTTCCGTTTGGGCGATCGCTGGATGAATATATCAAAATGTTCAGCCTCACTGAGGACGATCTGCAAAAGTCGATGCTTAGCGTTGGTGATGGCCCCGCTAGCTTCAATGCCGAAGGGACAAAGCTTGGGTATTGCATTAAATCAATTGATCCACTGTATATCTTCACTGGGGATCAAATTAGAAATCGCTTTTACCAGGTTGTTGACAACATTATTGAACAGGTAGAACGCACCCCAGATGATTGGGTGTGGACATATCACGGTTCACCCAATGGTTTAAGGAAACGCCGAGAACAAACTACAGAACTTTTCTGTGCAGATTACGAAGATGGCAAAAATCAGAGCCGATATGAGATTGGTGAATTGCCTCAATTAAAGTATCAAGACCATGAATATGAGCTAGGTTTGAGTTCCCATTTTCTGTTCTTGTATTCCGACCATCTCGATCGCAAATTCCATCTTGAATCTATCTTGGAAATGCTGAGGGTATGCCAAGAGGTGAGGATTTTCCCGCTATTGACTTTAATGTTGCAGCGATCGCCACATCTTCAAACGATCGTCGAGCAGCTAGAGGGAAAAGGGTATAAAAGTGAAATTCAAAAGGTTGGGTATGAGTTGCAACGTGGCGGCAATGAAATGCTAAGGATAACCCAAAATCAGGAATGCCTTGATTGACGAGGTATAAGACTAGCATTTGGCAAATCTTCACAAGTTTTTAAGCTGCGCGATCGCATCGGCTAGGTAAATTCAATAATAAACCTGTATTTTCGCCCTAGCATTCTAAAAATATGACATCTTAGATAGCAAGTTCCATATTGGACTTGGAACAGTTAGGGGAATTGCAGTTTTAGCCAAATCTAGACTGAAAAAGCGAGGGAAACTTTGAGAACAGCAGATTTTTCAGCACGAGACATAGAAGGTAAAGTTACATTCTATGTGCCTCTGTGGAAGCGAAAGGGGATTAGCCAGGAGTTGTTTGATGACTACTGGAGAAATGTACATGGGCCAGTTTGCGCCAGACTACCTGGGCAGTATCAATACTGGCAGTTTCACGTCGATCGCAATGAAGGAGGCATCTGGCCAACGACTGAGGGCATTGAGTATGGTTGCGAGCCAGAAGATAATTTTGCTGGCATCGCCGAACTCACTTTTAAATCCGTTGACGATCGTAATACCTGGTTTCAAGCCGCCGCGATTTTGATGGATGACGAACATAATATTTTCAGCAAAGCGATCGGCTATAACACTAGCATCGGCAATTCTAAAACTTTTGTTGATGGCCTACCCATAGGCGATCCTAATGGTCGGGAAGCAACCGAGCAGGTGAGACTCTTTGTCATGCTCAAAAAGCAAGACAGTACAAACATTGAGGAATTTCGCAATTATTTATTCAATAAGTTTGCACCTCAAGTCATTCAGTGTCAAAACCTGCTCAAACTCCGCGTCCATCAATTTGATGAAGTCGATAATTCTCGTCCTCCCGCTGCGGGCGTAGACCACGGGGAACCAGCCGAGAAGAACTATCAAGCAGCACTGGAAATTGCGTTCGCAGATCGACTTGATATGGAAAGTTTCTTTGCCTCAGCTGAATACTCATCCACACTTGCAGATCAGCCTAAATACATCAAGCAGCTCTGTACTTTCCCAACCAAAGATACCTACACTTTTGTTTACAACGGTCAAATGACACTCGCAGGTCAGCGCAGTTCGTCGGTCGCCCAACTAATCGCAAGTTTAGGAGCGGTGAATCAACTAAAAGACGATATCACTCAACTGATGCTGACTCAAAAATTGTCGTAAATTGTCTTAAACAATACTCAGCCTTTATTGGAGGGATGCAATGGCTTATAAGAACGCAGTTTTAGATGATGAGGATTTGAAGGCAGCTCTAATCGGCATTAACCCTAAATTTGGGGACTTATGCATACGCGCCGCAGGCGAAGCCTGGGGTTTACCTCTCATTTCCCAGAAATGCAAGGCGCTGATTACGATCGCGATCGATGTCGTCAACCAAGATCATGTTGGCCCAGGCAGCCCTTTTGGGGCACATGTCTCAATGGCAATTAAGCAAGGGGCAACGCGTGACGAAGTCGAAGAGGTGTTGCTGTTTACCTGCATTTATGCGGGATTTAATAAAGCGGCGGGGTGCTTTGGCGCGTTGAATGTGGTGCTTGGAAATTCTACAGACAAGCTAGAGAATGGCATTGTTTACGATCCCAATGCCCTAGTTGATACTGGGTTAAAAGAAAGTCTGGCGGAGCTTCATCCTCAATTTGGCGATCTTTTTTATCGTCTTGCCGCTGAGGTTTGGGGCTTACCAATTATCAGTATTAAAGAGAAGGCATTTATGGCGATCGCGATCGACATAGCCAACCAGGACAAATCGACAGGATTAGTCAATCCATTTGTCAAGCACACCGAGATTGCAGCAAGATATGGAGCTACTCGTGCGGAAATCGAGGAGCTAATTACATTCACCTGCGTCTATGCGGGTTTCAATAAAGGAGTTAGTTTCTTTGCCGCACTCCAAGAAGTTAGTGGATTGCAATAAGCCCAGACTTTGGAATCCTAACAAATGTAGAATACCCAGGGAAATGTAGCATTGAAACACCTATGGCAACCGCCGCGATTGCATGTTAGCGGGGAAGATAGCGAAGAAAGACATGCCACATGGCTAGAACTTTTCTACGATCTAGTTTTTGTTGTAGTCATCGCACAACTCGCTCATCACCTCAAAGATCATCTGTCATGGTCAGGAATTTCCGAGTTTGTGCTCGTATTTATTCCCGTATGGTGGGCTTGGGTTGGCACTACCTTTTATGCAACGCGCTTTGATACAGATGATACTGTACACCGAGTGCTCACAGTCATGCAGATGGCGGCGATCGCGGCGATGGCCGTGAATATTCATCAAGGAATGGATGATGCCTCCATTGGCTTCGCCTTATCCTATGTGATTGTGCGCGTCATTCTCGTGATCCAGTACATTTTGGTGGGTTATCACCTCCACATAGCGCGTCCGCTTACCAATAGATTTGCCAAAGGCTTTAGTTTCGCCGCTGCCATTTGGGCAATATCAACTCTAGTATCAATACCCTGGCGATTTGGTGTATGGATCTTGGCGGCGATCGTAGATTTTGCCACACCTATGACTGCTGGCAAACTGCACAGCCAGATCGCTCCCCATCCCTTTCATCTGCCAGAAAGATTTGGACTATTCACACTTATTGTTTTAGGTGAATCAATTGTTGCTGTGGTTGGCGGCATCGCCGAGCAAAAATGGGAAATAGTTTCGATCGCCGCAGGCGTACTAGGGCTTTGCATCGCTGCAAGCTTATGGTGGATCTACTTCGATAACCTTGATGGCTCTGCGATTCGTTCAGCGCGTTTAGGGCAAGTAGGTACATATCAAATCTGGTTATACTCACATTTGCCACTAGTGGCGAGTTTGACTGCAACGGGGGTAGGCGTGCAGAAGTTACTATCAAGTAATATGTCACTGGCATTACCGACTGAGAAGCGTCTACTGATTTGCCTTTCACTGTCAATCTGCTATATAGCTTTAGGGTTTATCCATCTCAGTACCGATTCTGGCAGCTTGCGACGTAGTCAGCTCCAAGCACTGGAAAGATTTAGCGCAGCCTTGGTAATAGGTTTAATCGCTTTGTTAGGAGGAGATCTAACACCAATAGCATTAATTTCGTTGCTTGCGGCTATCTGTGTCTCACAAGTCGTGTTGGCTCATTTTAACTATAGTGATGTCAAGCCAGAAGAGATCGGTAGCTAGGTTGAGTTCTCCTAATTATTAAATTAAGGATGAAATTAGACCGTATTTTTGCCGTTGTGGTAATAGAGTTGATAGGTAATCAATTTGATTTGATTGATTTGATTGAGCGATCGCATCCTAATCGTTGATTATGCAAATTCAGGAGGGAAAAAATGAAAAAAAGAACTAGCTACTATAAAGACTTATCCGCAGACTATTCCAAGCCAGGACTAGTATCCGCTCAGCTGAAGTCAACGCTGCTTGAAGATGCCGCAAAATTCATCGCGATGAAGGAGGCAAATCTACCTCAAATTGGAGCGGATTATACGGCTGAACAGATCGAGAAAGAAAATAAAGAATGGTGGCCGACACACTGCGAAGCTCTTAGACAAGGTAGAGGCGATCTACTGACGGGAGAATATAGAGAAGACCTGGTTTACTTTTGTCAAGATGGTCCCTACTACGGATTGACAGAGCAAAGAGAGCGTGAAAAACACTGGTGGGCGCTGATCGCACAGCCTAATGTCACGATGTGCTGGCCAATTGTGATGTTCTGGTCTGAGTTTGTCCACTTTGAGTGGCATTGCACAGATGATGAAACCAATGAAACGATCGCGAAGGGAACCGTTTCCTGGGTGCGTCGCGGTCATCGTGGTGCCTGCTACTACAAGAGCGAGCAATTAACCTTCTATCGCGATGTCTTTGCAGAACCAGAACTGCTAACGTTGATTACAACCTAAGCACTGCACCGTGACAACCCCACTAATCCTCCCCTTTTGGCAAGGGGAGGCGGAGGCGGAGGGGTAATTTCAAAATTGAGCTCCCATGCTATATGTAGCTATTTCCGTATCTGTTTTGACTCCCAAATTACTAAAGGATAAAGTTCATGCCTGAAAACAAAGGAAAGATTGGGGTAATCATTGAAGATCACTTCGACCAAACAGAATTCCGCATGTTCAACGATTACTTCCCTAAACAAGGTTATGAAGTTGAATACATTTCCCATTTGTGGGGACAGCCAGAACTACACTTTGGCGCTAATCCTGATGATGGCGACTATGTGAATGTCGAAAAAGTGACGGTGACAAAAGAAATCAATGATGTCAATCCCGATGATTACAAGGGATTCATCTGCATTGGTGCCTATGCCATGGATCGTTTGCGATATCAGACCAATGTTAAAAAAGGTCAAAAGAATCAGGCACCTGCCGTCGCTTTCCTAAGAAAAGTGATTGACAATCAAAATCTCAGACTCGGCACGATCTGTCACAGCATGTGGCTATTTTGTGCAGACTCAGATTTGCTTAAGGGACGGAAAGTTACCTGCGCGCACAATATTGTTTGTGATGTTGAGAATGCTGGGGCAGAAGTAATTTACGAAGGTGATGCAACTGCCGATCTGGTAATTGATGGCAATCTTGTCTCAGCTAAACATCCAGGTGTAACTCAACAATTCATGGAAGCATACATCAAAGAGCTCGAATCTATTAGTGGCTAAAATCGATTGATTCTCGGGCTGTACGTTTAAGGTAAGTTCAAAGTAAGTTTAAGGCAAGAAACATGAAAAGTATAAATAGAGCTTTTCTATCACTATTCCTAGCCATCTCAGCATTCATTTGGCTAGGTTTTTTTGTTATGGCTGGCAGCGCGATCGCTTCGCCCAATCCCGAAAGCGGCATACACATAGCCCAAACGCTACAATCGGATGAAAAATTAGTTAAGGGTGAGGAAAAGAAAATTGGGGACGGCACTGTTCGTACTTGGGTCAAACTAGGCATGGACAATAAGCCAGTCAGCATTGGTGTAACAATGACTGAGGGCGGTTTGACCGGATTACCTGATGATGTTGATACAGGGAAAGAAAAGGGACAGGAATCGACCAAACTCAAACTACTCGATCAAATTGGTCACTATACTTTTGAGAACGAGTTGATGTTCCCACCCGAAGCGGCTCCGTATGTTCATATGGGTTTTAACTGGAATCCCTACGGCCACTGGCCACAGGCTGTATTTACGGAGCCTCACTATGATGTCCATTTCTATATGGAGACACCAGAGTATCGGCATGAAATTGCTAAGGGCAACTACAAGGACATCTTAATAGGGCACAAAAAATTACCACTTGAGTTGGTGCCAAAAGGATATGAAATTGCTTATGGCACCCTAGAGCCGCGTATGGGCATACACTGGGCAAACTTTAGCTCTCCCGAATTGCAACCAGGCAAATTCAATAAGATATTCTTGTTTGGTTCTTTCAACGGCAGGATGCTATTTTGGGAACCCATGATTACGCAGAAATTCTTGCAGCAAAAGATAGCTAATTATTCCGAGGTGATCTCGCAACCAGCAGCGTATCCCAAGAGTGGTTACTATCCCATGAGTTACAGCATTAAGTATGATCAAGATCGCAAAGAATTTGATATCTCACTTGATGATCTAGTCTATAGAGAAGGTACTGAAGTAGCTAGTAATACCAAAGATTAAGGTGATTGTGGTTATACTGCAAATATGTTCAATCCTTAATTTTGAGTAATAGATTTTAAATGGCAATCTCAATTGCGAGATCGCCATTTAAATTGTTTTTGCGAAGTTACATCTCAAATCATTACATTTTACTAACAAAAACTTAATCTATTTAGTTGATTTCACTAGATTGGGAGAATTCATAATATAGAATTCATAATATAGATTTTAGATTAGCTAATGATTTAATCTCATATATTGAGAGGCAAGATTATGATTGCTCAAGCTCAAGATCGCCGCCATAATCACAATGGCATAACACACTCCCCTGGAGAAACACCAACTATCTCCAACCTAGCTACTGGTTCTACTGCTAAGTTTTTAGTGGTGCCCCAAGAAGGGGATGCTTACTATCCTTCTAAAGATTCCTTTTATGTAGGCGGAGATATCTATACGGTTCTTGCCAGTGCACAGGATACCGGCGGTACGCTAGCAGCTTTAGATTTTTATGTTCCTCCAAAAGATGTTTTCCCGCAGCACACCCATGCCCATGAAGCGGAAGCTAAGTATCTTGTTGAGGGTAACGTAAGCTTCCAATTTGGGGATATTTCGCTCACATCACCACCTGGCACCTTTGTTTATTATCCTCCCGGAAGGCCAATGGGATTCAATGCAACCGATCGGCCTGCTAGGCTCACAGTTCTTGCATTACCTGGTGCTTCCTATTACGAGCTAGCAGGAGTACCTTTGAGGGATGAGCAATCTCGCCGTATTCCCCCTCCTCAAGCTGATTTGGGACAATTGCAACAGCAAATTGACTTAGGCAATGTTGGCAGGCTCAATGCCACTTATGGCGGTACGTTATATTTCCCTGACATTGCGCCACCTCCTCCCTCAGGACTTGTCGATACAGTTCTAGTTCTTCCCAGTTTTGATACTATCCCTGCAGATCAACTGAATAGTTTGAGAGCAGTTGAAGGGCTAAAAGTATTTGAGTTAGAGGATCGCCTGCGATTTAATGATGCCTTTGGTATAGAGCATACAACTCTTGTTACAGGCGAAGAAAGTGACAATACAATCACATATTCTCAATTTTCGTTGCCAACGCAATCAGGCAACTCTTTCTTCCCCGAGCCTGTAGTGACTAAAAATCACGAAACAATTTTTGTCACAGAAGGTAAGCTATCTTTTCAAATTGAAGGCCAAACTAAGTCTGCTCCAGCCAATACTTTTGTTTATATTGCGCCAGGACAGTCTTATGCAATTGCTAACTTTGGCGATCAGCAAGCAAAGGCTATAGCCTCTACTATCGTTGATTCCTACATTCCCAAGATAGGCCAGTATTTGGAAGGTAATCAGCAGTTTATTGCTACGGTGAGTAGTGGTAATGAATTTATTCAGGGTAACGTTACTAGCACTAAACCGCAAGCGATCGGTGATGGCTGGATCTATACTTGGGGTGCATTTGACAATAATGGTTCGCCCTCATCGATTGGGGTAACATTCACGCAAGAGGTGCTATCAAATAATGAAGGACTTGATGCGTTTCAAGTTACCGATCCCAATAACAGATTCCCTCGGTTGGTTCCGCATCTTGCCTTAACCGATCAATTTGATGCAGCTCGCGTCTATGACATTCCCTTCCCGCAGGAAGTTGTGTCTAAAACTCCATTCAATCACATGGGATTTTATGCTAATTCCGAGGGACACGCACCATTGATGGTTTATGATACACCTCATTTCGACGTACACTTCTTTATCAGTTCCCTAGAGGATCGAGATCTAATTACGGGACTGCCAGAAGATAATGCGAACTTGTTCAATTTTCCCCCCGACGGCTTTTTAAATAGGGACTATATTGCACCTACGGTGCCAGGTACAGACATCCCAGCTACCGGAGATGCACTCCAAGGGGTTCATTGGGTAGATCGAGATACTCCCGAACTTAACGGTGGTCAATTTAGCCAGACATTTATCTTTGGCACCTATGCTGGTCAAGTAAACTTCTGGGAGCCAATGATTACGAAAGAGTTCATGGAAGAGCTATCGGCATCAGGGGAGAGAACCACAAAGAAAACCTTTGCAATTAAGCAACCAACCAGGTTTTTAGAAGATGGTTACTATCCTTTAGAGTACAGTATTACCTACAATCGCGACTTTGGCGAATACACAATATCCATAGATAAGCTGACTTTTCGCAGCGACGACCCACTAGGAGCAGGTTTGCCGCCTATAGCGGGTGGTATGCCACCAATGATAATGTGATGAATTTGTGCTTTCGGTACTAAACGATTTTCTGCATCGTTATCTACTTGAATATGAGAAATAATTTAATTCCATATCCAACGATTCTATAACTGTTCTAGAGATTACCACAAGGTAAAGTCTTTCTGTTTAATTTCAATTCATTGAGAGGATTCAACGTATGGCAAGAGTTTCAGGAACGGGAAGCGATGACATTCTATTTGCTGGTACTACTGGTGACACTCTAATAGGTGGGAGTGGTGCTGATGCTCTAATTGCTGGTGTTGGTACTGATATTTTGACAGGTGAGGCAGGATACGATCAATTTATTTTCCAGAAACCATTTGCTGACACTATAGATGGAAGTCAAGTTGAGATCGGTGGCTATGGTGGGAATGATGTCATTACTGACTTCCAAGCGAGAGCCGGTATTGGAGATAAGATCGTGCTGAGAAATTTAGATAATGATACTGGTATGGGTATCCGTGATGATGGTAATGGAAATACCGTTATCACGATTGATAATCGCTTTAACATCGATCCAACGGCGGGAGCTTCTGGCACTGGCAACTTCGTATCAAGTGTTATTCAAACCATTACCGTTGAGGGAATCAGTGCTAATGCCCTCATAACTCAGGGTTTGTTAGAGGTAAATGGTACCCCTTTCAATGAAACGACTAGAGGACTGACAAAAGCCTTTGGTACCTACGACTACGTTGTCGGTGCGATCGCGGCAACGTTCCCACTAAGAGCAGGCGGCACAGCCGGTAATAGTGTGTTTGGAGATCCTCGTTTTGGTCAGCCAGGAGTTGCGCCCGAGAACAATCTGGTAGCGGGAGATTTTGTCTCTCCAGAGAAAATTGCTAGCTTACTCCAACAGTTAGCCAATATTACCTCTCAAGGGATTACCATTCCTGGTACAGATGCTGACATTTCTGAGGAACTTCGCCCAGAGTTAGAAGCCAGAAAAGTGATTGGGACAATTCCTGACACTTCTCTAATTAACAATGCTTTTAGCTTCGCTTTTGATAGTGCAGGTAATATCGATTTCAGCAGATTTACTCGAACATTTGATTCCGCAAGCGTCAATGACGATCTGATTGTGGGCGGGCCTGGTGAGGATTTGTTGATTGGGGGACCCGGGAATGACATTATTGTGGGTGGACCTGGGACAGATATTATTTGGGCTGGTACCGGACAAGACATCATTGTTGGACGTGAAGGTGTAGATTACATCATCTTTGACTCGATTTTAGAAATTCGCGATCGCGATGTAGTCGAACAAGATGCCATTAGTACTGCGCTGCCGGATGCCCGTACAGGCTATATTCGTTACGAGGAACCCTATGGTACAGACCTAGCAAATCCCTTCACGACTAAAACCGGGCCAGATATTATTCTAGTTAATTCCAAAGCCTTTAACCGTGGCATTGATCCCACCACTAATCCAGGATTAGCCGCTCAAATAGGCTATTTACAGCCCGGTACGATTATTACCGGCGATGACTCAGGACCTGCGTCTACTAAAAATGGGCAATTGAATGTTGGTATCGGTACGGTGCCTCAATCTGATGGCCCTGCTCTAGACGATCTCCAGCCACTTTTCTACTACAGTCCTACCGCAGGCAGGCTCTTCTTTGATCGCGATGGTACTGGAGCGCAGTTCGGAGACTTCTGGATGACTGATATGGGTACAGGTGGGCTATCTCAGCTTGAGTTGCCTGGTGCGCCAAGTGCGTCACCTCCCATCTTGATTTATGTTTACTGAGTCAGACAATTCAATATATTACAACCTTGGATGAGAAGTTAAAATGGATACACTAATTACCAATGACCCATATATTAACGGTTTTAGAGTCGAAGATGCTCCAAGACTGGATGGCACAGGGCATAACTTAGCTGAGCCTTCACTTGGTGGAGTAGGGACGAGATATCGTCAACTCAATCCTACAGACTATGGCAATGATTTCTCTACGCCTGCAGGTGCTGACCGCCCTGGCGCACGCGAGATTAGCAATCGCATCTCCACACAAACAACATCAATTCCCGATCCGCGCGGTCTCACAACCATGGCCTGGATCTTTGGGCAGTTTATCAACCACGAATTCGATCAGGCCAAAACAGGCACTGAAAGATTTCCCATTCCCATTCCAGCCGATGACCCAAGTTTAAATAGTAATCCCCAATTAGTGGGTATTCTCGGCGGCTTCAGACGCGATGCCTCAGATCCTGATACGGGTTCTCCATTCAATGTTGTGCCCAGAGCGCAGATCAATACGGCTACCTCCTGGATTGATGGTTCTGTGATTTACGGTACTGACTCATCCAGACTCGCTTTCCTGCGCACTAATGCCGGTGGTAAGCTCAAAACCAGTGACGGCAACTTACTCCCTTTTGATACAACAACCTTTCCCAACGGCACCACGCCACGATTCCCTAAGAGCGCTTTCTTCCTAGCTGGCGATATTCGCGCCAACCAGCAGATTGGCCTGACTACAATGCAAATTCTCTGGGTAAGAGAGCATAATCGTCTTGCTGATAAATTGGCGACTGTCCATCCCACATGGAGTGATGAACAGATATTTCAGCGCGCCCGTGCGATCGTGATTGGAGAATTGCAAGCTATTACTTATAACGAGTACATGCCTGCTCTATTGGGAAGAGAAAATGTGCCGATCTATACAGGTTACGATCCCTCGGCTGTGGCTCAGACCAGTCTTACCTTTGCAACGGGGGCGTTTCGCGTTCCTCATAGCCAGGTTGCAAACGACTTTCTCCTGCTTGGCCCTGGCGGTCAACCTACCGGACGAGTAGGCTTATTTCAATGCAGCTTTAATCCTCCCCTTTTCCAAAATCCTAACCTGGTGGACGAGGTACTACGCGGTTCTACGGTACAGCGATCTGAAAATACCGATCTACTGGTAGTTGATGGTCTGCGTAATGCTTTCTCTGACCTCGCCGCTGAGGATATCCAGCGCGGTCGCGATCATGGTCTACCGGATTACAATACATTGCGCGGTGTTTTGGATCGATTGCGCCCTACGGGACGACCTTTCCCTGTAGTTACTAGTTTTGACCAAATTTCCTCCGACCCGGATATTCAAGCTGCGCTTTCTGAATTGTATGATGGCGATGTCAACAATGTTGACATGCTTGTGGGCTTGGCTGCGGAAGACCTGCCCCGCGATCAATCTGGTAATGTCACATCCAGTATTGGCCCTACTGCCGCAGAGATTATTCGCCTTAGCTTACAACGTCTTCGTGATGGCGATCGCTTCTTCTTTGAGAATCCCATTTCCAATGGTGGTCTATTTACACCGGAAGAAATTGCTGAAATCGATCACACTAAACTTTCTGACATTATCCGTCGTAATACCAATGTCCAGGATATTCAGGATAATATCTTTTTTGCCCCTAACACATCTGTGGCTAGCAATACAGGCACTTTATTTGGTAATTCTAGTAATGACGATTCGTTCTTAGGAGGTGGAAATATGCTCTTTCCTTCAATGTCAGAATTCATCTTGTAAATGCAAATAAATGCGAAGTTGGGTGCAACTTTAGCATCATAAGGTGCGCGATCGCGCCCGATCGCAAGTCACACTTAAGGTAGAGTGAAATTATCCCTCACACGGCATTTACTCTGCCTTTCCCCCCATGTATTGCGACTATCTGGTACAAATCCTCACCGCTCGCGTCTACGATGTTGCACAAGAATCACCGCTGGAGTATGCACC